>JAGGUP010000099.1 GCA_021158405.1 Bacteroidales bacterium | reverse complement strand
GTAACTAGCTGCTAACAATCCAGAGTCAGAGTAGAAAAACTCTTTAAAATAATAATGTCCGGCCAGTTCGCCACCAAATAAACCATCTATTTCACGAAGTTTTAAAGCCGCATAAGCACGCCCCACGCGCCACATATGCATTTCGCCATTGAATTTGTCAACATATTCGCCAACAGCTTTTGACGTGCGAATATCCTGCAAAACACGCACACCTGCTTTTTTCTCTTTCAGGAAATGATTGGCTAAAAGGGCAATAATCAAATCGGGAGAAATAAATCTGGAATTTTCATCGACAAACATCACTCGGTCAGCATCGCCATCAAAAATCACTCCAATATCAGCCTTTGTTTCTTTAACTAATTTTTGAGCATCAACAATATTTTCAGGTTCTAAAGGATTTGCCTCGTGGTTGGGAAAAGTTCCGTCGAGATCTTCAAAAATATAATGCACATTATCACCTAAAATATCTCGGATAAACAATCCGGCCATTCCGTTTGATACGTCCACGGCAATATTCAAATTCGAAACATCTTTTAGTTTCTCTTTTTGAAAAGCAAGATATTCGGCTCTATAATCGTTTTCGATAATTTTTCCTTTTACAGTTGCGGGTTCAATTTTTTCGTTTAAAACCAGTTGCTCCAAATCGCTCAAGCCACTATCGTAACCAACGGGCAAGGCATTACTTGCTGAGAATTTTAAACCATTGTATTGCTTGGGATTATGCGATGCAGTTATCATTACGGAAGCATCAAAACCATATTGAGCTGTTCCCCAATAAATCATCGGTGTAGTTGCCAATCCTGTATTGTAGACATCAGCACCTGAATCTGTTATGCCTTTTGTAAGGTATTTGTATATTTCTGGTGAAGAAGTTCGTACATCACGTCCAACCAACACTTTATTCGATTTCATTAGTCGGGGAAGAAAGAATCCTATTTTATATATATCGTCTTTGTTAAAATCGCGATTATAAACACCGCGGATATCGTAAGCCTTAAAAGCATTCATATGTTTTGTTATTGTTTAGTTCCTATTTGAGATAATATTTCACGAATAATAGTCTGTTCATAAATGCCACAATTTTCAATTTGAACACTCATAATGGTTCTAAAAGCAGCTGCTTCGGCACTATTTAAACTTATTTTATTTTTCTTTTTCAAATCCTGAAAGCGATTGATCATTTTTTTAAGCACACGTCCTAAAAGAAAACGCGCCATAATCTCTTTGTCGGGATCTTCGCCATAAAGCTTTTCAATGCTTAACATGCACTGTGCCAGTGCGGAAAACTGACTGGCTGTTAGATCAAGTTTTATTTTCTCATTCATCTTGTGAGCTTAAATGCCAGGCAAAGATATTCCTTCCTGATGAGTTTTAAAAATTTATAATCATTCTAAACATAGAATGTAACTTTCAGTAAATCAGTAGATAAGTACATTATTCGATGCGTAATACGTTTTAAAAAAGCTGCTAAACAACTTTGTATCAGAGTTTTACTTGCTGAAAAATAGCTTGCTTAAAAGTGCTCTCTTCTTAAATTTGTTCATATTTTTGCGCATCAATAAAGGGTTTGGAATATAAACCTCACTAAAACTTTGAAATGTGAACGAAGTATTGATTTATGCAGTTGGTTCTTTAGGTGCCATAGGTGTTGTTGCAGCAATTATTTTATATTTTGTCGCGCAAAAATTTAAAGTCTATGAAGATCCGCGAATTGACGAAGTAGAAGAAGCATTACCTAGTGCAAACTGCGGTGGATGTGGATATGCCGGTTGTCGTGCCTTTGCAGAAGGATTAGTAAAAGCTGGAGCTATGGAAGGCTTTAACTGTCCGGTAGGTGGAGCAGATGTAATGCAGGAAGTTGCAGGTATTTTAGGCTTAGTTGCGGAAGCAGCAGAACCTCAAATTGCAGTTATTCGTTGTAATGGTTCTTTAGCCAATTCTCCAAAAAAAGTTGAGTATGATGGTATTTCAACCTGTGCTTCTGCACATGTGCTTTATGCTGGTGATGGAGGATGTAGTTACGGTTGCTTAGGCTTAGCCGATTGTGTTGCCTCTTGCGACTTTGATGCTATCCATATGAATCCTGAAACGGGATTACCTGTAGTAGATGTAAATTGTGTGGCTTGTGGTGCTTGTGTTGAAGCTTGTCCGCGCGATATTATTGAACTCAGAAATGTGGGTAAAAAAGAACGCCGCATCTTTGTTTCTTGTGTAAACGAAGAAAAAGGTGCTCCTGCCAAAAAGAATTGTACAGTGGCTTGTATTGGATGTGCAAAGTGTTTTAATGTTTGTGCTTTCGACGCAATAGAGATGAAAAACAACCGTGCATATATCGATTATGAAAAGTGTAAGCTTTGTCGAAAATGTGTGGATGTTTGCCCAACCGATGCTATTCACGAAATTAATTTTCCCGTTAGGAAACTAATCGTGAAGGAAGAAAAGGAAAAAGCGGCAAAAGTTGCTTCTGCAGCTAAAACAACAGAAACAGTTAGCGCGAAAACAAGTGCTGCCGAGAAAAAAGACAAAGTAAATAAAACTGAAGAGTCATAAAATATTCTCTTAAAAAAACTAAAGGGAAAACATATGAAAACCTTTAAATTAGGAGGTGTTCACCCACCTGAAAATAAATTATCCGCTGAGGCTGTTATAGAAACTTTGCCTATTCCTGAGCAAGTTGTTGTGCCTGTTGGTCAGCATCTTGGCGCTCCTGCAACTCCGGTTGTAAAGCGTGGCGATGAGGTAAAAGTTGGCCAATTAATTGCAAAATCAAGCGGATTTATCTCAGCAAATATTCACTCTCCAGTTTCTGGTAAAGTGTTTAAAATTGATAATGTTTATGATGCCAGCGGTTTTCGCCGACCATCTATAATTATTAATGTTGAAGGTGATGAATGGTTAGAGACCATCAATCGTTCTGATGATATTGATGCTGACATTAAGCTTAATTCCAAAGAAATTACCGATAAACTAAACGAAATGGGTATTGTAGGCCTTGGTGGTGCTACTTTTCCTTCTTTTGTTAAGTTGATGGTTCCTGAGGGTAAGAAAGTTGATTATCTTATTATTAATGGCGTTGAATGTGAGCCTTATCTAACTTCCGATCATCGATTGATGATGGAAAAAGGGGAGGAGATGCTTATAGGAACAACTATTCTGATGAAAGGCTTGAATACCAACAAGGCCATGATTGGAATTGAAAATAATAAGCCTGATGCCATTGAACATCTTAAAAAATTAGCGACCAAATATAAAGGTATTAGTATTCATCCTTTGAAAGTGAAATATCCTCAGGGTGGTGAGAAGCAATTGATAAAAGCTTTAACGGGTAGGGAAGTCCCTTCTGGAAAACTGCCTTTGGAAGTTGGATGCGTTGTGAATAATGTGGGTACTGCTTATGCTGTTTATGAAGCTGTTCAGAAGAACAAGCCTTTGTTTGAGCGTGTTGTAACGGTTACTGGTAAATCGGTAATACAACCTTCAAATTTTTTAGTTAGAGTTGGAACACCGATTAAAAGCTTAATTGAGGCAGCTCAAGGATTACCTGATAATACAGGTAAGATTATCAGTGGTGGTCCAATGATGGGGAAAGCAGTGTTAAATACTGATATTCCCGTTGTTAAAGGAACCTCGGGTATTCTTTTAATGGCTGATGGTGATGCTAAACGCGGAGAAGTTAATACCTGTATTCGTTGTGGTAAATGTGTTGAAGCTTGTCCGATGGGATTAGAGCCTTTCTTGCTTTCAAAATCATCTAAGCTTGCAAAGTTTGATGTTGTAGAAAAAGAATTGGTAATGGATTGTATTGAGTGTGGTTCGTGTTCATTCACTTGTCCTTCAAATATTCCATTGCTCGATTATATCCGCTTAGGAAAAAATAAAGTGGGTCAGATAATTAGAAACAGAAATCAGAAATAAGATACCTATGAGTTTATTATCTATTTCGGCATCTCCGCACGTTCACGGAGATAATTCAGTAAAAAAGATTATGTGGGGAGTAGTAATCGCAATGGTTCCGGCTATGTTGGTTTCTATTTACTATTTTGGTCTTGATGCTGTTAGAGTAACATTGATAGCCGTTGCGGCTTCCATATTTTTTGAATGGTTTTTCCAAAAATACCTAATAAAAGGAGCCGATACCTATATGGACGGTTCAGCAGTAATAACAGGTGTTTTATTAGCTTTTAACGTGCCTTCAAATCTACCTTGGTGGATTATTGTAATAGGTGCACTTGTTGCTATTGGAATTGGTAAAATGTCTTTTGGTGGTCTTGGTAAAAATGTATTTAATCCGGCTCTCGTTGGTCGTGTTTTCCTATTGATTTCCTTTCCTGTTCAAATGACATCGTGGCCAAAAATTAGTCCTATAACCAATGGAATAGCTGATGCCATTACCGGACCAACTCCTTTAGGAATTGTAAAGGAAGGTTTGGATGCAGGCTTAACTGTTGATCAAGTGATGGCTCAAGTGCCTTCGTTTATGCAACAGTTTATTGGTGGAATTGGAGGATCTCTTGGAGAAGTTTCTGCTTTGGCATTATTGCTTGGCGGCTTTTGTTTGCTTAGAAGAAAAATTATTACTTGGGAAATTCCACTTAGTATTCTTTTAACGGTTGTAATTTTCTCTGGTATTTTTTGGTTGATTGATCCAACGCATTATGTGAATCCTTTATTTCATTTGCTTACAGGTGGTATGATGCTGGGAGCTATTTTTATGGCTACCGATATGGTTTCTTCACCGATGTCGAGAAATGGACAGCTTGTGTATGGAGTTGGAATTGGTTTGCTAACAGTTACCATACGTACTTGGGGTGCTTATCCCGAAGGAATGTCGTTCGCTATTTTACTTATGAATAGTGTTACCCCATTATTGAATAAAGCTTTTAAACCAAAAAGATTTGGGAGGAAATAATTATGGCTGCTAAAACAGAATCTACATTTATAAATATGGTGGTCGTTCTTTTTGTTGTGACCGCTGTTGCTGGCCTTGCTTTGGGTAGTGTTTATAATCTAACCAAAGAGCCAATTGAAATAGCAAAGAAAGCTAAATTGAATAAAGCTATTGAAGCTGTTCTTCCAGCTTTTGATCAGGTTGAAGTGCAAACAGTTCAGGAAGCAAATGGTACAGAAATGTTAAATTTCTATGTCGCTAAAAAAGATAGTCTTTATGTAGGAACGGCTATTGAAACCTATACGATGAAAGGTTTCGGTGGACTGGTTAAATTAATGGTGGGTTTTTTACCTGATGGAAGTATTCAAAATATATCCGTTTTGGAACATAAAGAAACTCCAGGATTAGGAACAAAGATGTCCACACCTAAATTTAAAGATCAGTTTATGGGCGTTAACCCTGCTAAATTTGTATTGAAAGTAAAAAAAGATAAAGGCGATGTTGATGCTATAACGGCTGCTACTATTAGCTCACGTGCATTTTCTGATGCCGTTCAACGTGCTTACGACACCTTTGAAAAAAATAAAGGAGGAAAAGAATAATGAGTCAGCTTAAAAATTTTACTAAAGGATTTATTAAAGAAAATCCTGTTTTTGTTCTGCTTTTAGGAATGTGCCCAACTTTAGGTGTGACTACTTCTGCGCTTAATGGATTAGGCATGGGCTTAGCTACAGCATTTGTATTGATGGGATCGAATACGGTGGTTTCTGCTGTAAAGAATTTTATTCCGGATAAAGTACGGATTCCTTCATTTATTGTCATTATTGCTTCGTTTGTAACAATTGTTGAATTGGTTATGCAAGCCTATTTACCAGGTTTATATGAGCAGTTGGGTTTGTTTATCCCCTTAATTGTTGTAAACTGTATTGTCTTAGGACGTGCAGAAGCTTTTGCATCAAAGAATTCTGTTGGAGCTTCTCTGGTTGATGGCTTAGGAATGGGATTGGGATTTGCTTTTGCCTTAACACTTCTCGGTGGAGTTCGTGAACTCCTCGGTAGTGGTGCCTTGTTTAATTTTAAATTTATTGAAGGTGATGCTATGTTAGTATTTGTATTGGCTCCAGGTGCTTTTATTGCTTTGGGTTATCTAATTGCTATCATCAATCGTATAAATAAAAAGAACGCTTAATTTTAAATAGATAGAATCATGGAATATGCTATTATAATTATTGCCGCCATATTTGTTAATAATGTTGTTCTTGCTCAGTTTTTGGGTATTTGCCCTTTTATTGGAGTATCTGGAAAAATTTCTACTTCCATTGGAATGGGAGGTGCTGTTTTATTTGTAATGACTTTAGCAACCGTTGTAACTTGGTTAGCTCAACACTATATTTTGGTTCCATTAGGAATTACCTTTTTACAAACGATTACTTTTATTTTGGTAATTGCTGCTTTGGTGCAAATGGTTGAGATTATGTTAAAGAAATTAAGCCCTTCACTTTATGGTGCTTTAGGTGTTTTCTTACCGCTAATCACAACTAACTGTGCTGTATTGGGTGTTGCAATCTTAACCATCCAAAAAGACTTTAATTTAATGGAGGGCGTTGTTTTTGCAATGTCAACTGCAATTGGTTTTACTTTAGCGATGGTTATTTTTGCCGGCATACGCGAGCATCTTGATAACATGGAAGTGCCTAAAGGTATGCGAGGCGTGCCAATAGCATTAGTTACTGCTGGTATTCTTGCTCTTGCATTTATGGGATTTACCGGATTGGTTTAGCCAAAAATAAAAATCTATATATTTTGAAGGAAGTCTTAGGGCTTCCTTTTTTTGTTTATTAATTGAGTGTGCCTTAGTGCTTTTCTTGGTGCCCCTTAGTGGTAAAAAAAAGGTAAGCACAAAGTCACACAAAGGGTAAGACGAAGTTTTCCAAAGGAATAATCCGCTAGTATTAATAGCAGTAAAATCTTTATACCTATTTTTGTTTTTATGCACTTTACTTTTGATGGAGAGAAAATTTATTTTTGTTTTTTCGATAGGGTATTTTGCTTTTCAATCATCTTATTGTTAGAAGCCCAAATTATAGGTCTTTGAATTCGTTATATTTATAAACTTAAAATAATCATCATGAAAACAAGGAGAATTAATCAAATCAGAATGATAGCAGTGGTTTTCATGCTATTTGTCACCTCAATCACAAATGGATGGGCTCTAGATTTAAGAACCAAAAGTAATCAGGATAGCGATACCTTAAGCTATCGTAGCTTTAAAGGGAAGATTATTGATGCTCAAACCAAAAAACCACTTGTTTTTGCCAGTGTAACTGTCGAAGATGAGAACACTGCCACGATTACCAATTTAGAGGGCGAATTTTTAATTAAGATTAGTAAAAAAAGTAAATCTCAGAACCTATTTATTTCGTTCTTAGGCTATTACAATCTTTCTTTTCCTCTAATTAAATTAAAAGCAGAAGGAAATATATTGGAACTCCAACCAGCTGTTATTACTTTGAATGAAGTTCAAGTATTTCCTGACTCTCCTGAGTCAATAGTGCGGGCAATGTTAAGAAGGATAGGCCAAAATTATGCGAATGAAGCCAATGCAATGAAAGGTTTCTATCGCGAATCGATTAAGAAAAGAAACACTTATGTTGGTTTATCAGAAGCTGTCGTTGATATTTATAAAGCGCCTTATACCAGTTATACGAATGATAGGATTCGAATTTTTAGAGGCCGTAAGGGGATGAATGAACGTAAAATGGATACCTTATTGTTTAAATTGCAAGGAGGTCCTGTTACCTCTTTATTGCTTGACGCAATGAAAAACCCTGATATTCTTATTGATGAAGAAATGTTGCAACATTATGAGTTTACGCTCGAAAATATGGTAAAAATTGATCATAAGTTGAACTATGTAATCGCTTTTAAAGAACGTCATAAAGTAGAGGATTTTCCCTTGTATGAAGGAAAATTCTATTTAGATGTGGAGACGCTGGCATTGACATCTGCAGATTTTAGTTTGAATCTTGATAAACCGATAGAAGCGAGCAGACTTTTCATTAGAAAAAAGCCTTTTGGTGCCAAAGTTATTCCAACAGTAGCCAAATATTCGATAAGATATCGTGAGCAAAATGGAAAATGGTATTTTAATTATGCCATTGGCGAAGTGCAATTCAAAGTAAAGTGGAAAAAGAAATTATTTTCAACCACTTATACGCTTAAGTCGGAGATTGCTATTACAGATCGCGATGAGCAAAATGTGGAAGTAATTTCAAATAAAGATCGTTTTAAAAGAAGGGATGTGCTGAACGATAAAGTAGGTGTTTTTGCTGACGAAAATTTTTGGGGCAAATACAATACAATTGAACCGGATAAATCAATTGAGGTTGCGATTCGGAAGTTGAATAGAGTTATGAACAGATAGGTAGAGTTTCAAGTATATTACAGGGGGAAGGAGAATAAAAACTTCGACCCTCTGATTTATTTGTGTAAATTAGAGTCTAAATTTTCAGGCATTGACAATACAAGACATCGCACGGTTAAAAGCCATTAAGAAAGGCAATATTCAAGAGTATGAGCTTTTGTTTAGGGAATATTTTCAGCCCTTACTGTCCTATGCTGTGTCTATTATTAAATCGGAAGCCAATGCCGAGGAGATTGTTCAGGATATTTTTTTTGGTATCTGGAAAAATAAAAAATCGCTCGATATTCATACTTCTTTTTCATCCTATCTTTATAAAGCCGTTTATAACAATTGCTTACAACTATTGAAAAGAGAGAAAAGAAAGCTGAATTATCAGCAAGACGGCCGAAATTGGAATAACCATGAAAGCATGAATCCTGGCGAAATATTACTTTATAATGAGCTATCCGTTAAAATAAATAAGGTAGTTGAAGAGCTTCCCGAGAATTGCAAAACAATTTTCAAACTCAATCGCTATCAGGGTTTAAAATATAGTGAAATAGCCGATAAATTGGCTATCAGCATAAAAACGGTGGAAGCCAATATGACAAAAGCTTTGAAATATTTGAAACGCCAAATGGATGAATATGTGCATATAAACTAAAAGTTGAAATGAAAGTAAATAAAAAATATTGGGAGAATATAACAGCTTATTTTTCAAATGAGTTAAGTGAGGAGGATCATGCGCGTATTGAAGCATGGGCTGAGAGGCAAGATGGAAAGGAGTTACTAATGGAAATGGACAGTAAAATGAAACAGGCAGAAAAAGCCAATTATAAGTATACCGATGCGACAAATAAGGCATGGACAAAACTGAATACCAGAATTAATAAAGAGGAAAAGCTAAGTGTGAGTTTTGTTTCCCAACACAAAAATTTGTTTGGAATCGCTGCAAGTCTACTTGTTTTGTTGAGCATCGGCTATGGCATCTTTAAAATTGTTCAAAGCGATATTCAATTGGAGAATATACAAACAGCGTTTGACCAAAAGAAAGTGGAACTCTCAGACGGAACAATTGTTTATTTAAATGGAAATAGCAGTTTATCTTTTCCCGATAAGTTTGTTGGGAAATCACGTCTTGTAAAGCTCGCTGGAGAAGCCTATTTTGATGTGAAACCGGATAAGGAACAGCCTTTTGTTATTGAAACAGAAAGGGCAAGGATTCAGGTACTTGGAACATCGTTTAATGTTCGGGCTTTGGGTGAGGAAAACAATGTGGAAGTGTTGGTAAGCAGCGGAAAAGTTCGTATTCAAGGCGTTCAAAATCCCGAACAAGAGTTGATTCTGGAAAAAGGTGATTTTGCAAGCTTAAAAAATAATGTGCTTCAAAATAAGTCGATTAATGATTTGAATTATTTGGCATGGAAAACCAAAATGCTAGAATTCAATAATACACCTTTGAAAGAAGTGCTTCAAACCCTCAACAGAGCATATGCTGTACAAATTGATTTAGCGGAGAATGAATTGGGAGGATTGCCATTGACTTCAAAATACAATCAATTGGACGTGGATGCATTGCTGGATGCAATGTGTCTGACTTTTAATTTGAAACAAAAAACAGAAGAAGACAGAATTATAATTTATTCACCAAAACCCTAACTGATTTGCCTAAGCTCTGGTTAATAGGAATACTGTTTCTTTTTTTAACTGTTCGCTTAAGTGGGCAGGAGCAGGTATTATATCAACCAAAAAGCCTGAAATTTTCTAATATTTCTGTCGATTCTGCTCTCTTAATTATTGAAAATCAAACCGATTTGCATTTTACTTTTAGATCGGATTTATTGCATACCACAAATAGAGTGAACGCTTATTTTAAAAATGTTCCTTTATGCATTATCCTGGATAGTTTATTTTCAAACCCCAATTTGAATTATCAAATAATAGAAAATCAATTGGTTGTGTATGAGCAAAAGATTCCTGCTGATAATGCTTTGGTGCTAGTGGATAGTCTTTCATCATCACAAATCATTTCTTTTGGAGGAGAGATTCGTGATGCTAAAACGGGAGATGCACTCCCTTTTGCAGCTATTTCTGTTCAGAACTCAATCTTGGGGACCATCAGCAATGAAGATGGCCTTTTTTATATTCAAATAAGAAATAGTCATACAAACGATTCTATTTTAATAAGTTATCTGGGTTATCGAACTTTGAGAATCCCACTTCATTTTATTCCAAAATACAAAATATATTCGCTTGAATCGACGAGTATTCCTTTGCAAGAAGTCATTATTCGGGGTTTACATCCCGAAAACTTGATTCGTATGGCTATTGATTACAAAAAAAGAAATTATCCAAATCATTCCTTTGTTCAACGAGCATTTTATCGCGAAGCGATTAAGCGAGATAAAAAATATATGCTCTATTCTGAAGGAATTTTGGATGTTTTAAAACGACCTTACCGGCCTTCTCTTTTCAAGGAGCAAGTGAAATTAGTAAAGCAACGTAGCTTCAAGGCGATTGAACGCAAAGACAGCATTAAAATTAAGTTGTATGGAGGGATTCAAACTAGTTTAGATTTAGATGTGGTAAAAAATAGTTTTTCATTTATTGATCTGGAATTGATGAATGATTATGTTTATTCTATGCGTGATATGGTTATAAATGATGATAAACTGGCCTATAAAATTGAATTCAAACCGAAGAATTCAAAACAGGCTTTTGTCTATGAAGGGTACATTTATTTAGACGTAAAAAGCTTGGCATTTGTTGAGCTGGAGTTTCAATATACAAAAGCTTCTTTGCAAAAAATGCGAAATGCTTTTATTGTGCGACAGAGTCCACGACTGTTAATCATTCCGCAAAATGCGCATTATACCGTTACTTATAAGGAATCCGAAGGTATCTATTATATGCATCATATTCAAGGAGAATTGACTTTAAAAGTGAAGCTAAAGCGTAAATTTTTGTCATCGAAATATTCAGCAAGCTTTGAAATGGTTGCAACTGAGTTAAACGGATCTGCACCCAGACGGTTTACTGCTGATCAAACAATTAGAGCAAATACTATTTTTAGTGATCTTTCGCCTCGTTACGATGTGAATTTTTGGGGTTTAGAAAATTTCTTAGTTCCCGAAGAAGATTTAATGAAGGCCTTTGAGCGCTTGAGTTTGGAGAGATAGCTCTAAAGTTAAAAGTGACTAAAGTTAGGAGAGAGCTAAAGTTGAAAAGTATTATTGGGATTGTACTCTCAAACTCTGAAAGATAAAAAAATCCGAAAACCTCAGGAGATTTTCGGATTTTAGAATAGGTATTTTTAATTAAACAACCTCGCTAACTAAACGAGCTGCATCTTCAAGAGCTATAGCTGAAAGAACTTTAAGTCCTGAATCATCAATCAATTTTTTTCCTTCAATGGCATTAGTACCTTGTAAACGAACGATAATTGGAATACTAATATTGCCAATATTTTGATAAGCATCAACAATTCCTTGTGCTACCAAGTCGCAACGAACGATACCACCAAAGATATTCACCAATATAGCTTCTACATTAGGATCTCTAAGAATGATACGGAATGCTTCTTCTACGCGTTTAGCGTTGGCAGAACCTCCAACATCAAGGAAGTTAGCAGGATCGCCACCAGCCATTTTAATCATATCCATAGTAGCCATTGCTAAACCAGCTCCGTTAACCATACAGCCAACATTTCCGTCAAGTTTAACGTAGTTCAAATCAAAACGACGTGCTTCAACTTCTATAGGATCTTCTTCAGTGACATCACGTAGTTCTTTAAAATCTAAATGACGATATAAAGCATTATCATCTAGATTTACTTTAGAATCAACAGCTAAAATCTTATTATCAGAAGTTTTTAATACCGGATTGATTTCGAACATTGTTGCATCAGTTCCTACGTAAGCGCTATATAAAGCAGTAACGAATTTTACCATATCTTTCATCGCAGCACCGCTGAGGTCAAGGTTGAAAGCAATTTTTCTAGCTTGGAATCCTTGTAGACCAACTTTAGGATCTATTTCTTCTTTATGAATTAAATGAGGAGTTTTGTCGGCTACTGTTTCAATATCAACACCACCTTCAGTAGAATACATAATGATATTCTTACCTGTTGCGCGATTCAATAAAACACCCATATAATACTCTTTAGTTTCACTTTCACCAGGATAATAAACATCTTGAGCAATTAATACTTTACTTACAAGTTTTCCTTTAGGGCCAGTTTGGTGTGTAACCAATTGCATTCCTAAAATTTGATCCGCTAAAGTTTTAACTTCATCCAGACTTTTTGCAAGTTTTACTCCGCCGCCTTTTCCGCGACCACCAGCGTGAATTTGAGCTTTTACAACCCACCAACTCGTACCGGTTTGTTTTTGTAATTCTTTAGCGGCATCAACTGCTTTATCAGGAGTGGCAGCAACTATACCTTCCTGAATTCTAACACCAAAACTTTTTAGGATTTGTTTTCCTTGATATTCGTGAATATTCATTTTTTAGGTTTTTTGATATTTTTATTGTGATTTACACAAAAATTAATTTACAAATAAGCAAAGCTGTTCTGCTTTACGATAAGAGCCCAAAATTAAAACAAATTATGTGAAAAAGAGGTGGTTTTTGGTATTTTTACTCTTTTCAAATAAGCCATTCCATAAGGTTGATACGAAGCGAGTATTTAATTCCTTGATAGTAAATCGTATATGATATAAAATACTGATAATCTTAGGGTTATTTTATAGGATAAATATTTTTTAGGTAACTAATCAGTATGCTAAAAAGTAAGAATAGTAAGTGTTTTCATTAATTATCACTTAATCTTTTCCCGAAGGGATTCCTTTGGAAGTGAAACAGCTATAACACAAAGGTATCACTCCCATAGGGATGCATTCGGCAAAAGAAGACAATGAGTATCACAAAGCAAACGCATAAATATTTTCGAGTTTTGACACTGAATAGTTACATTTTTAGAATAAATTAACAATGTACTGCTTTCGGTTTTTTTTGAGGTCGAGAAAAATGTCTAATTTAGACGGATATTAAATCGAAGCTATTCGCATTTTATTATTGGGTGGCTTACATTATTGAAACACAAACTAAAGGAAACCATTAATTGAAGATTCTCGGTATTCATCGAAGTTTATATAAAGAGTTTCTATTGTCATTTTAAAACTTAAACCCTAACAAATGAAAAGATTTATGCTTGTATTTTTTGCTCTTTTGAGCTTGAACTTATTCGCTCAAAAAGACTGGATTCGTTATTCGGCTATTTCGCCCGATGCATCTCAAATTGTTTTCGCTTATCAAGGCGATTTATTTTTAGTTCCTTCGGGGGGAGGAAAGGCGGAGCCACTTCTGCTTAGTGAAGCTTACGAATCGAATCCAGTTTGGTCCAACGATGGAACGAAGATGGCTTATACTTCCGATTTGTATGGAAATTTTGATATTTTTATTTTCGATTTTGCAACTAGAAAAAGTTCTAGAATTACTTATCACTCGGCCAAGCAAGTACCTTGGACATTTTCTCCGGATGATCAATTTGTTCTTTTTTCGGCTACCATGGATGATAACGTAAAAAATGCACAGTTTCCTTATGGATTGCTTACCGAGCTATACAAAGTGCCTGTAAATGGCGGTCGTATTAAGCAATGTTTAACCACTTCAGCAGAAAATGTGCAAGTAAGTAAAGATGGTTCAAAATTGCTTTATCACGATGTAAAAGGCTATGAAGATCCTTGGCGTAAACACCATACTTCTTCCGTCACTCGCGATATTTGGGTTTTTGATAAGACGGAAGGTAAGCATACTAAAATAAGTACATTTAAAGGTGAGGATAGAAATCCTGTTTTTGCAGCTAATGAAGAAAAAATGTTTTTCCTTTCAGAACAAAATGGAACTTTTAATGTGTACGAGAAAGCGCTTACCTTAGAAAGTCCTGAAAAACAATTGACTAGTTTTGAAAATCATCCGGTTCGTTTTTTAAGTGCTGCCAAGGATAATACTTTGGCCTTTATCTACGATGGAGGATTGTATACCAAAAAGGAAGGCGATGATGCGAAAAAATTAAATCTAACAATTCCTAAATTTAAGGAAGTAGCACAATCAATTCCGAAATCATTTTCAAAAGAAGCAACAGAAATGAATGTTTCGCCAGATGGAAAAGAGATCGTTTTTGTTGTTCGAGGCGAAGTGTTTGTGACTTCTGTTGAGTTTGCTACAACAAAACGGATTACCAATACTCCTGAACAAGAAAGAAATGTAAGCTTTAGCCCTGACGGTAAATCTGTTCTCTATGCTTCAGAACGTAATGGAAGTTGGAATATTTATGAAACTAAGATTGTAAATACTGATGAAGAATCTTTTGCTTCTGCAACAGTTCTTAAGGAAAAAGTCATTCTCGCAAACGATAAAAATACTTTTCAACCAGAATATTCACCTGATGGAAAAGAGATTGCCTTTTTGGAAGAACGTACAGAGTTAAAAGTAATTAATCTAGCCACAAAAGCTCAACGAAGTATTTTGTCTGGCGACTATAATTATTCCTATTCAGATGGAGATCAGTGGTATCAGTGGTCACCCGATGGAAAATATTTCTTGGTAAGTTATTTAGGTGGAAAACGCTGGGTAGACGAAGTTGGTTTAGTTGATGCCAAAGGCGGTGTAGAACCTGTTAACCTAAGTTTAAGTGGTTATGCCGATTCTAATCCGAAATGGATAATGAATGGTAATGGTATGTTATGGTTTTCTGATAGAAACGGTATGCGTAGCCACGGTAGCTGGGGAGCAAAAAGAGATGCTTATGCGATGTTTTTTAATCAGGAATTTTATGAGAAATTCACCATGACTAAAGAAGAGTATGCAGCTAAGTATGATAAAAAGAAAGATGATGATAAAGAGAAGCCTGATGTGGACAAAGATTCTAAAAAGAAGAAAAAGAAAGATGTAGAGAAGAAGAAAGAAGAGAAGAGCGTTGAACTCAATCTTACTAATCTCGAAGATCGTGTGGCTAGACTTACCATTAATTCTTCTTCTTTAGGCGATGCTGTTTTAACAAAAGACGGAAAGAATTTATTCTATCTCAGTCGTTTCGAAAAAGGTTATGATTTATGGTTGCATAAGTTTAAAGAAAAGGAAACCAAGCTTGTACTTAAACTCAATGGTCGGGGTGGTCAGCTTAAAATGGATAAAGACGGGAAAAATCTATTCTTGCTTTCAGAAGGAAGTATAATTAAACTGGATATTAAAAATGTTGATAAGCCAGTAAAAAAGAGTATCGCTTTTAAAGCGGAAATGGATTGGAATCCTGCTGCTGAACGTGAGTATATTTTTAATCATGCATGGAAACAGGTAAACGATAAATTTTATGCGCCTGATTTTAAAGGTGTAGATTGGAAAATGTATAAAGAAGCTTACGAAGCATTTTTACCAAGCATTAGCAATAACTATGATTTTGCTGAGCTTTTAGGCGAGATGTTGGGTGAGTTGAATGGTTCGCATACAGGAGGTCGTTATTCTCATCGTGGAAATGGTGATGCAACGGCTAGTTTGGGGGCGTTTTTTGATTTATCGTTTCAAGGCAAAGGTTTGAAAATTGCCGAAATTATAGAAAAAGGGCCATTAGATAAATCGGATTTTGATCTTCAAGTTGGTGATGTAATTGAGCAAATAAACGGAGTGGATATTTTACCTGAAATCAATTATTATAAGTTGATGAATAAAGTTGATGGGAAAAATACACAGTTAAGAATCTATCGTCCTACAGCTCAAAAGTCTTCTATTATTGTAATGAAACCAATTAGTCAGCGTGCTAAGTCGGGATTACTTTACGATCGTTGGACAAAATTTATGCGCGAAGAAACGGATCGTCTTTCTGATGGAAAAGTAGGATATGTTCATGTTAAAGGCATGGATGATGCTAGTTTCCGTGTGGTTTATTCGGAGATTTTAGGTCGGAATGTTGATAAAGAAGCCATCATTGTAGATACGCGCTTTAATGGAGGTGGTTGGTTGCACGACGATCTTGTGACTTTATTAAGTGGAGAACGTTATGTTGATTTTGCTCCTCGTGGTCGCTATGTTGGCTCAGAGCCTATGGAAAAGTGGTATCGCCCATCTGTAGTACTAATGGGAGAAGGAAATTATTCCGATGCTCATGCTTTTCCTTATGCTTATAAAGCCTTGAAAATTGGTAAGTTAGTTGGAATGCCTGTTCCCGGAACAATGACTGCTGTTTGGTGGGAACGTCAAATTGATCCAACTATCGTTTTTGGAATTCCACAAATGGGTGTATGGGATTTAAATGGAAATTATTTAGAGGGACAGCAACTTGAACCCGATGTTAAAGTGGCTCAAGATAAAGAGAAAGTAAGTCAGGGTATAGATCAGCAATTAATGAAAGCGGTGGAAGTGTTGCTTCAAAAAAAATAGATGCAAAAAATATTAATTAAAAATATGGTTTGTCCGCGCTGCATTCAAGCAGTGCGGACAACTTTAATGGAATTGAATCTTGCTTTTACGGATGTTCAATTGGGAGAAGTTTGGTTGGAAAACGAATTGTCTGAAGCAAAACATGAGCTATTAAAATCCCGATTAGAAGACATTGGTTTCGAATTGCTGAATGATTCAAAACAGCATCTTATCGAGAAGATTAAAACAACCTTAATTAGTCTTATTCAGCATTCTGATAGTGAGTTGCATATTAATTATTCAAACTATCTTTCTGAAGAATTTGGGAAGGACTATCGTTATTTAAGTAGTTTGTTTTCTGCCTTTGCCGGAATCACCATTGAGAAATACATTATCCACCTTAAAGTTGAAAAAATTAAGGAATATATCTCTTATGATGAGCTTTCTATCAGCGAGATAGCGTATAAAATGCATTATAGCAGTCCTGCCCATTTAAGTCGTCAATTTAAGCAGGTGTGTGGCTTATCACCCAAAGAATACAAAGGGCAAATGGCCAATTTGAGAAAGCCTCTCGATCAAATATAAGTTGTAAGTCCCTGTAAATTTGATAATTTTTTTGTAGAAAGATGTTCGTTTGGAGCTTCTTTTGCATACTATCTTTGACCAAAAGTTAAAGATATGAAAGCGTATTCAATTTTTGTAGAGAATTTAAAATGCGGCGGCTGTGCTAATACAATTCGGAAAACAGTATCTAAATTTTCCGATGTTCAAAAAGTGGAAGTTGATGTGGAGCAGTCACGTATTGATTTTGAATTAGAGGATTCCAAGGATCAAATTGATCAAATAAAACAAAAGCTAGCTCAAATTGGTTATCCGGAAGTAGGTGCTGCTAATAATTTTGTTACAGAAGCTAAATCGTATGTTAGTTGTGCTATTGGACGGATTGGAGCTCAATAAATAAGAAAACGCGCAAGTTGTTAACACGAGCGTTGTGTTAACCCTACGAGGATTTTAAATCTCGTAGAGTTTTGCTTTATAAAACTTAATACTCCTTAGAAAGGCAAATCGTCTGTTTCATCCAATTCCGCTGGAGGAATTTCGGAAGCAGATTGAGCCGGAGCCGGAGGTGCAGAAGCAACACTGGCTTGTTTTTCAATACGCCAAGCATCCAAATTATTAAAATAATTCACTTTCCCGTCCTTCTCCCAACGTTTTCCTTTAATATTGAAATGTACCGTAACGTCATCACTGATATTTACTGAATCTAGTGAATCACATTTATCTTGAGTAAACTGAAATTTGATGGTTTCAACATATTCAAAACCATTAGGTGTACTTTCTTTTATTTCAATAACAAATTCTCTTTTCTTAAAACGATCGCTAATGACAACAGTATCGTACTTTTCGATTAACTTTCCACTAATTTCAAAACTCATGACTTCTATTTTTTTATTGATTATTATTGATTTTTATATTTCTGTCCATCTGCCTTGGCAAGTGGGGTATTCGATAGCTTGATTTAGCAAGACTATAAAATCGCTTCGTTTTATTTTTTCCGCACCCAGTTTTATGAGATGATCTGTTTCTACTTGGGCATCAATAAAATAAAATCCCATCGCTTCAGCTAGCCGACAAAGATACGAAAGAGCTACTTTAGATGCATCGGTTTTTTTAAAAAACATGGATTCTCCAAAAAATGCTTTTCCCAAAGATAGTCCATAGAGTCCGCCTACCAATTCGTTTTCAAAATAGGTTTCAATGGAATGGGCAAATCCGAGTTTGTGCAATTCTATGTAGGCATCAATCATTTCAGCCACAAGCCATGTCTCATTGTCTTCTTCACGCGGTGTTTCTGCACATGCTCTTATTACAGCTTCAAAATTTGTATCCATTTTACAGTTAAACTTCTTGCTTTTCAGCGTTCGTTTTAAGCTTTTTGATAGTTTAAGTTTTTGCGGATACAAAATAAGGCGTGGGTTTGGCGACCACCACAAAAGTCGTGAACCTTCAGAAAACCATGGAAAAATCCCCTGTGAATAGGCTAAAAGAATTCGTTTAGTGCTTAAATCTCCATCAACAGCCAAAAGGCCATCCTCATTGGCTAATTCAGGATTGGGAAAACCAAGTTCTTTATTAAGTTGATAAACAGCCATTATCGCTCCAAATAATCTTGATATAAAACTTGTAAGAATGCTTTTCCTTCTTTGCTTATAGAATCAAATTGAGCTTGCGGAACCGTATTTTTATAATAGTAATTTAGACGCTTTTCATAAGAGATTTGTCCACAAGGCCTGCTCCAAACAAAACCTTCTTCATAAGCCGTATAAGCAAATTTGCCGGAGGTGCTGTCGAGCAAATTTTTGCTCCATGGAAATTCGGAAGCATCCATATTAAGTTGTGGTAATAGGGTGGCCACTAAATCGGGTTGATATCCTAAATGTTTTATAATTGTTCCGCGAAATTCGGGTTTTAATACAGGGCCGTAGAATAGTAATGGAATTTTATTGTAAGCGGCTTCCTGCATCGCATAGTTGCGATAACTATTGTGCGAATGGTCTGCAACAATAATGAATAACGTATTCTTAAACCAATCGCTTTGTCGGGCTTTCGCAAAGAATTTCTTCAGGCTCTGATCGGTATAGTATGCGGAGTTAATATAATCGCGATGGTTTTTGCCCCAAGGCAATACTTCCTTTTCAGGTTTAGGCTGATCGTAGGGCGAATGCGAGCTCAGCGTAAATAAGGCGGATAAAAAAGGTTGCTGAACTTGATCTAAATCGTTAGCCATTTCTAATAAAGTGTATTCATCGTGAATACCTAATTTCCCTTGCGGTAATTCAGGATTAAAATCATACACTTCTTTCACTGTATCAAATGCATTATAAAGAATATAACTCTTTATGTTACCGTAAATCAATTGACCTCCAAAATAGAAAGAAGTAAAATATCCTTGTTCATTTAAAAGGTGAACCCAACTTGGAAGATCGTGGTATTTATCCGGGTGAACAGTTATAGACGAAAGGGGATGTGCCGGAAAGCCGCTAAAAATTGATGCCATTGCTTGTTCCGAACGTGAACCACTTGCATATATATCGTCAAAAAGAAGACTTTCTTTTTCTAGAGAATGAAAAAAAGGAGTAATACCGGGCTTTCCGCCTAAAGTTTCTATTAAATCGGCTGACCAACTTTTTAAAATGAGCAAGACAATATTTGGTTTTTCTTGCGTAAGTATCTTTGGAATGCTATCTGATTTAGTTGAGAAGAGTTGTTTAATAAGAGGTTCAGCTTCTTCAAAAGGCATTTCAATAAAAGGATTCTTATCAAGGTTATTTGTATTATCATATACACTTTTAAATAAATTAAAAGCCGAATTGGTAGCTGCATTATTTAAAATGAGATGCTTAGAAAAGTAAGACTCGCTTTGATTAATCGGTAAGCTTTGAAAACCACCCCGAGCTAAAATTAACATAAGCAAAGAGGTTATAATCGCAAAAAGAGTAGAATTAATGGGCTTTATTCGAATTCTTAAAATGGGTGTAAAAAAATAGTGAGAATATAAATAGATGCCTCCGACAGTTAATCCAACTAATAGGATTAACAGAACAATGCTCGGTCCTGTTTGAGCCGAATTTGCAATTTCATCAATATGTCCTAAATAGCTAAAAGCTTTATAACTAAGTTTTGTTCTCCATTCGGCATATAATCCAAATTCGATATTGTTAATGAGTAAAAAGATAAAAAGTGCAAATCCGGTATAGATTTTATTGAAAACATTTAACCAATTTGGACTGAATAGCGTTTGAAAAAATAGTATGAAAAAAGGAATAAGCAAGAAATAAGTTGCTGTAGCAATATCGAGCTTTAATGCATAATAGAAGGTAGATAAAATCTCGTTAAAAGGAATATTTTCTAACCATATAGTACGAGAATAAGCCAGAAGGAAAAGCAATCGGATAAATGCAAAAACCAATAACCAGAAGATATATTGTTTAAGTAAAGATTTAATTATCCGTAACATAGATTAAAAATAAAAAACTGCTGCTTTTCAAGTAACCGAAAAGCAGCAGTTTGATTAGTATTGAATTATTTTGCGTAGTTGATTGCTCTTGTTTCGCGGATTACAGTAATTTTAATTTGGCCGGGATAAGTCATTTCTTCCTGAATTTTTCTCGAAAGATCATAACTTAATTCCATAGCTTGATTGTCATTAATTTTATCTGCACCTACAATTACACGAAGTTCTCTACCTGCTTGAATAGCATACGTTTTAACAACGCCCTCGTATTCTAATGCCAGATTTTCAAGTTTTTTTAAACGCTGGATATAGGCGTCCACAATTTCTCGACGAGCTCCTGGGCGTGCACCTGAAATAGCATCACAAACTTGCACAATGGGTGATAAGAGTGAAGTCATTTCAATTTCGTCGTGGTGAGCACCAATAGCATTACAAATATCGTGACTTTCGCGAAATTTCTCGGCCATTTTCATACCTAATAAAGCATGAGGTAAATCAGGTTCGTTTTCAGGTACTTTTCCAATATCGTGAAGAAGTCCGGCACGCTTGGCTTTTTTAGTGTCTAAACCAAGTTCTGCAGCCATAGTGGCACTTAGATTGGCCACTTCGATGGAGTGCTGAAGCAAATTCTGGCCATAAGAAGAACGGTATTTCATTCTTCCAACCATTTTTACTAATTCGTTGTGCATATTATGGATTCCCAAATCGATTAGCGTACGCTTACCGGTTTCCATAATTTCCTGCTCCACTTGTTTTTTGGTTTTATTCACAACTTCTTCAATACGAGCAGGGTGAATACGACCATCAGTTACTAGTTTATGCAAAGATAATCGAGCAACTTCTCTGCGAACAGGATCGAAACCAGAAAGAATAATAGCATCCGGTGAATCATCAATGATAATTTCTATTCCCGTCATGGCTTCCAAAGTACGAATATTACGGCCTTCACGTCCAATAATCCTACCTTTTACTTCATCGCTATCAAGAGGGAATACTGAAACGGTGTTTTCAATCGTATATTCCGCGGCTGTCCGTTGGATAGTTTCGATTACGATTTTTTTAGCTTCTTGATTTGCAGTCAGTTTGGCTTCTTCTTTGAACTCACTTATGTAAACCATGGCCTCCGATTTTGCTTCGTCTTTAATGGCCTCAATCATACGTTCCTTGGCTTCTGCTGATGATATTCCAGATATAGCTTCAAGTTGCTCTAATTGTTGACGGTGCATTTTTTCGATAGAAGCTTCTTTAACTGTAACAATTTCGAGTTGCTTAGTTAAGTTTTCTTTAATAGAAGAAACTTCTCGATTTTTGCGGTTTACATCTTCAAGTTTTTGGTTTAAAGCAGTTTCTTTTTGTTTGATGCGATTTTCTGCTTTGTTTAAATTGGAATTCTTTTCAAGCACATATTTTTCGTGCTCTGATTTGAGTTGTAGAAATTTTTCTTTGGCTTGTAATATTTTTTCTTTCTTTAATATTTCCGCCTTTTCTTGAGCTTCATCTATAATGTTATTGCTTTTGCGCTCTAAAGCTTTTCTTACAAAATAGCTTGCAAGAAAAAAGCCTATTCCCAGAGAAACCAAAGCAATAGCAATCATTGTTAAACTTTCCATTGATTTAGTTTTTTTAGTAGTCGGGACATAAAAAAACCGCATAATTCGGAGTTTAGTAAACCCCAATACGACACGTATAGGGGTGCCGGAATCATCAAACGTCCACTGTCCAAATAAATGAAACCCGAAGGTTGAGGCCTGCTTTCAAATCCACTAAGCTTTACCCTAATTTGTAAAATGTTGAGTTTACAAACAAGTTGAATTATGCGGTATATTTTTATTCAAAGAACGTGTCTAAATCTTTACTTTTTCATTTAAGTACTCATCTATATCTTTCAGTTTTTTTGTCATTTCTGTGTCTCGATAAGTAATTTGTTTTTCCAATGAAGAAGAGTCTTTCGCCAATTGTAAAGCCACCATAGCTATTAAATCTTGTGAATCGTTAAAGTGAAAATTTTTAGCATATTCTTTTACTAACGATTCGATTTTTTTGGCAGATGATCTAAGAACTTCCTCTTCTTCTTTTTTTATTTTCAAACGATAAGGACGATTTGCAATAGTGATTGTTATTGATAATTCATCCATTATTAATTTTTATTTATTTAAAAGATTTAAACATTCATCAATTTCCCGCACTAGTTCGTTTATTTTGATTTTGGCACTTTGCCTATCTGTATCCGAACCAAAGGTTTTCGATACTTCTAAAACAGCAACTTTCTCTTTTAATAATTTTAATTCATCTTGCTGCAAATGAATCAAAGCATTAATCTCTGAATTCTGTTGTTTCAATTTTGCGTTTTCATCAAAAAGAATTTTGTTGTTTTCGGCTAGCACTTTGATTTTGTATTCAATACCTGAAATCAAAATACTAGCGTCTTCCATATCTTCTTTCTAAGTTCTACTTTGCAAATATAATCGAAGACTTCGTGCTTTGCAAATATATTTGTTGAATTATTTAGGAGCATTAAAAGTTGTCTGAAACCAATAAAATTAGTGTTTTATCGGTTTCGATTTAGGTGATAAAATAACTCTAAGTGAAGACTATAAATCACTTCTTCGGTATATGACCCAAACGATGGAGCTAAAAAGTAAAGTATAAATCAAGGCGATCATTAAATCACCACTGGAAATATATTCCTGAAATTCAATCCCGACAATTTTCATTAATTGACTGTTTGGGATGCGAATCAAATTTCCAATACTTTGTAAAGGCAGATAATCACCCCAATTTCCGGGAAGCTTATAATTAATTATGGGTTCGGCTATATAGGCCCAAAGCAAGAGCACTCCAATTGCAAATCCTGATCTTTTTACCAAGGTAGCAATTAAGAAGCCAAAAGTACAATAGGCAAATACTTCGAACATATAGACAAGTATAAACTGTGATTTTTCAAAAAGGGTTTTGAATGCTAATGTTTCTGTGTTTAAAATCCCTAAAATAAAACCGAAAAGGCCTACTAATAATCCCATAATAACAGATGTTGCAAGGATTAGACTTATTTTGGCAAAAAATAATTCGTTGCGACTTAACCCTGAAATAACTTGTTGTTTAATTGTTTTGTAACTGTATTCGTTCGTTACTAAAATGATAATCATAATGGCTGGAAAAGCCTTAAAAAAACCGGATAAATAAGTCACATTATGCCAAACTAAAGGAAATGCATAAAGCGACATTTTTGGCAAAGTAATCGGCAAATTTCGTCCGCCTTCACCAATAACATCATTAATAAAGGTCTCTACTCCAAAAAGGATTAGTCCCAATGCAAGAATATAAATGAGAAATAAATACCACAAGGCTTTAAAATTAAAAGCCTTAATAAATTCTATATGTAGTAATCTAAGCATGTTCTATAATATCTAAAAAGTAAGATTCTAAAGATTTTTCTTGTTTTTGCAGATGATTGGCTACTAAACCGTTTTCAAATAAAAAGCGATTTAATTCCTGTCCATTGCTCTGGTTTTTATAGTTTACGATAAAGAGGTTATTGTGTTCTTGAACTAAGGTTATTTCGGGAGTATTATTGATAAGTTTGTGGAGCTTTTCTCTTTCATCAACTTTAATTTCGAAAATATTAGGCTCAAGCAAGATATTATCCACTTTTCCTGAAATAAGCATTTTGCCTTCTTTTAGAATCAGCACATGGCTACACACTTTTTGTACTTCGTCCAATAAATGACTCGCCAGAATAATCGTTAGTCCTTGTTTAGCAATAGCGATAATTAAATTTCTTATTTCTGCAATCCCTTGTGGATCAAGTCCATTTGTAGGTTCGTCAAGGATTAATACTTCCGGCTCTCCCAACAAAGCGCCGGCAATAGCCAAACGCTGTTTCATCCCCAACGAATACGTTTTAAAAGTATCTTTTCGTCTGTCGTATAAGTCGACAATTTTTAAAACACGTTCAATATCCGTATTGTCTATCCTTTTTATCCGACAGAATATCTCCAAATTTTTTTGTCCGGATAAATAAGGGTAGAAAATTGGAGTTTCTATAATGGCGCCTATTTTTTGTCGGTTTACATTTTGATTAGTGTTCGCAAACCATGTAAAAGTGCCGGCACTTGGCCGAATAACATTAAGAATCATTCCCAATGTAGTCGTCTTACCACTTCCGTTTGGACCTAAAATCCCATAAATAGAACCCTTTTCTATACTGACATTGAGTTTGTTAACAGCGGTTAATTTGCCGTAATGTTTAGTAAGTTGATTGATATTTAAAATTTCCATAAGTTTATTCCTTGCTCTCTCTGACGATTAAAATAAGAAAAAATTACATTCCATTTTTAATAAAGCTAAAATTAGGTTAATTTATTTGAGAGCAATTTTCGGAAAGTATGGCGATTTTATTTAAATTCACATTTAATAAGAGCTTAGCGTCTTGGCAGCTTGGCGAGAGAAAAATTAGTCACGCAAAATCGCAGAAACGCATAGGATTGTGTTCCAAACAAGCGTCTTATATATACTTGGTGTTTTTATGTCATAGCGAAAGAAAAGAATGCTCGCAAGGTCGCAGAGCCGCAAAGAAAAAACCATTCAAATAAATAGATTATTACAAAACTGATTTATATCTGTTCTAAACTAAGCTAATTTTACTAAAGTTGTTTAAAAATCAATCTTATTCATGCATAATAATTTTTCTCTTTTCACTACCTTTGCACTCGATTTTAAGAAATTAAATAAATAAAACCTAAATATTTCATTATGGCATACGATATTGATATGATTAAGGGCGTATATGCCCGTATGGCAGAACGCGTGGATGCTGCTCGCAAATTGGTTGGAAGACCTCTGACCTATACAGAAAAAGTGCTTTATTCTCATCTAGATGAGGGAGTTCCAACTCAAACACATAAACGGGGAGAATCTTATGTTGATTTTAATCCCGACCGTGTAGCTATGCAAGATGCTACTGCTCAAATGGCTCTGCTGCAGTTTATTCAAGCCGGAAAAAGTAAAGTTGCAGTTCCTTCTACTGTTCATTGCGATCATCTCATTCAAGCCAAAATTGGTGCTAATGAAGATTTGGCTACTGCTGAAATAACCAATAAAGAAGTGTATGATTTTTTAGGTTCAGTATCAAATAAATACGGACTAGGTTTTTGGAAACCGGGCGCAGGTATTATTCATCAGATTGTTTTAGAAAATTATGCTTTTCCTGGCGGAATGATGATAGGAACTGATTCTCATACGGTTAATGCCGGTGGTTTAGGTATGGTTGCTATTGGTGTTGGTGGTGCTGATGCTGTTGACGTGATGGCGGGTATGGCTTGGGAACTTAAATTTCCTAAATTAATAGGTATTAAATTGATTGGTAAATTAAGTGGTTGGACAGCTCCTAAAGATGTGATATTAAAAGTGGCCGGTATCCTTACTGTAAAAGGAGGAACAGGAGCTATTGTTGAATATTTTGGAGAAGGTGCTGATTCAATTTCTTGTACCGGAAAAGGAACGATATGTAATATGGGTGCCGAAGTAGGAGCAACGACTTCTATTTTTGCTTACGGACCAAAAATGGCTGAATACCTTCGCGCTACCGATCGTGCCGATGTAGCTAAAGAAGCCGACAAAATGGCTGCCTACTTGAGAGCAGATGATGAAGTATATACTAATCCTGAAAAATATTATGACGAAATTGTGGAAATTAATTTAGATGAATTAGAACCACATTTGAATGGTCCTTTTACTCCTGATCGTGCAACCCCAATTTCTGAGTTTGCAAAAGCAGTAGAAGAAAACGGATGGCCTACAAAAATGGAAGTTGGTTTGATAGGTTCATGTACAAACTCTTCATACGAAGACATTAGTCGTGCTGCTTCTATTGCCAAGCAGGCTGCCGATAAAAATTTAGAAGTAAAAGCAGAATTTCGTATTACTCCCGGCTCTGAACAAGTGCGTTATACCGTTGCTCGTGATGGATTTGTTTCTATATTCGAAAGTATTGGAGGAACAGTTTTAGCCAACGCTTGTGGTCCTTGTATTGGTCAATGGGCTCGCAAAGGTGCTGAAAAACAAGAAAAAAATGCGATCATCCATTCGTTTAACCGCAACTTTGTTAAGCGTGCTGATGGTAATCCTAATACCTATGCTTTTGTTGCTTCTCCCGAAATGGTTACCGCTATGACAATTGCCGGCGATATGCGTTTCAATCCTTTGAAAGATAAGTTAATAAATAGAGAAGGTATTGAAGTGATGTTAGAAGAGCCCACAGGTGATGCTTTGCCTAAAAAAGGTTATGCTGTAAAAGATAATGGCTTTGTAGCTCCAGCTGTTGACGGAAGTGGAATCAAAATTTCTGTAAGCCCATCTTCTGATCGTTTACAACTTTTGACTCCTTTCAATGTTTGGGATGGCAAAGATTATAAAGGAATGAAATTGCTTATCAAAGCGAAAGGAAAATGTACTACTGACCATATTTCTATGGCTGGACCTTGGTTACGCTATCGTGGTCACCTCGATAATATTTCAAATAATATGTTGATTGGTGCTGTAAATTATTTTGGTGAAGCTACCAATGAAGTTGTAAACCAATTAACTGGTAAAAAAGGAGAAGTTCCTGCTACAGCTCGTGCTTATAAAGAAGCCGGAATGGGTTCTATTGTTATCGGTGATGAAAATTATGGGGAAGGTTCAAGTCGTGAACACGCAGCTATGGAACCTCGTAATTTGGGCGTGAAAGTTGTATTAGTACGTTCATTTGCCCGTATTCACGAAACTAACCTCAAAAAACAAGGAATGCTTGGTTTGACCTTTGCAAATAAAGCTGATTACGATTTGGTTCGTGAAGATGATCTTTTTGATGTTGTTGGATTGAAAGACTTTGCTCCTGGAAAACAACTTACAATTGTGATCAACCATGCAGATGGTTCTAAAGATGAAATACTTGCCAATCATACCTACAATCAAAATCAAATCGATTGGTTTAAAGCAGGAAGTGCTTTAAATTTGATTAAGCTTCAAAATTCATAAAAACACAAGGGAAATAGTTTACTTATAGTGAACTATTTCTCTCATTTTCAATATTTTTATTCTAAATTTGCATTTCCGATATGAATTACTGAAATATTTGTATATTTACAAAACTAATTTAGAACATAATAATGGCAAAAGTTGTCACTTTATCCGAAGCTTCTTCACTTGCAGTACATGCAGTAATATTAATTGCAGGAAGCGACAAACTTGTTAATGTAAATCAGATAGCAACTGCAACAGCTTCCAGTAAAAATCATTTAGCGAAGGTGATGCAGCGTTTGGTAAAAACCAATTTACTTAGCTCGACACGAGGCCCTGCAGGTGGATTTATACTAAAAAGACCCGCAAGCGAAATTACACTCTATGATATTTATTATGCGATAGAAGGACCTATCGAATTGCAAGACTGTCCATTGGATCGACCCATTTGCCCTTTTGAAAAATGTATTATGGGTGGAATTATCCATAAATTAACTAACGATTTTAAAAAATATTTGATGGAATCGAAAGTGTCCAGTTTTATTTGATTTATCTTAGCGAGTATAGTTTTTCCTCTAATATTTCAATTTACCTTTAATGCTCTTCATCGTTTGCACATCCTTTTCAGAAATGCGATTACGATTAACTTTCAATAACTCCGTATCCAGTTGATTGGCCGTCCATAGATAACTCATTGCTTTTATGTGGTTGATGGGATTGTAAACAAGATAGATTTCCACATAAGCTTGTGCCAATTCTTTTTTATCTTGTACAGATAAATTTTCCGGAATACCCTGCAATGCCGGGATGATGATTTCTCTACCAACCTGTAGAAAATCCGGATTTTCGGCTTGTACATAGTTTGCATAATAAATGAGTGGCCAAAGGGCTTCTTTGTGGTAATATTTTTTGGCAATAGTATAATAATATTCTCCCTTTTCGACACTAATTTTTTGTGAGGGTGTTCTTGCAATATCTTTCTGAACAATAAGTTCTTGGGTTTGGATTGCAGGAGCTTGATTTTCAATAGACGAATTTGTTTTTTTAGGTACATTGTTTTGGGTTTCTTTCTTTGGAGATTGTATTTCGTTCTTTGAATTTGAGGTAGGCCAGAATATAAAAACAAGAAAGAGGGCAAGCAAAAATAAAAAGAGCCACCATCTACTAGTGTGACTTTTTTCTTCTTTTTCAGGAGGAGGCGGATTTCTCTTTGAAACTTCTTGAATAGGAATAAACACATCCTTTTTATTTTCTTTTACAGGGACTTCTTCAATAGTTTTCAAAGTCTCTTTTTCTATCACAGGAATAAATGGAGGATTTTCTTTTCCTTCCATGGGCTCTATTTTTATTAGCTCAGGGTGGAGATGGGAATATGCACGGTTAATATGTTCACCTATAGAATTTTGAGCTTTGAAGTTTATCGCTGCATGAGCTGGTACAGTATTGATTTCTCCACTCGAAGGATTGCGAACCAATTTTGCTTTATGCCATTTCACAGATAGACTTCCGAAATCGGGAAAGTTATTCTTCCCATCTTTAACAAGGTTCTCCTTGTTTAAAACAACCATTTCTTTTAAAAGATCACGCACCAGTTTTTTTGTTGTACCGGTTTCGGAAGCAATCTTATCCACTAGGTTTGCAAATGTCAGTTTATCTTTCATCACTCGACCGGTTTAGAGTTTATTTCAGCCTTAATAAAAGAACTAGGTCGAAATCGAATGACCCGCTTTGGAGGTAATATCATTTCTTGTTTGTGAAACGGGCTGTAGGCTTTCCTTTTTTTATTGGTGACTGTATAAAAAGTTCCTAATCTGGGAATAGAGACAGGAATGTCCTGATCAAGTATATCGACAATAATTTCTAGGGAACTTTTCATTAACTGTTTTGTGTCGACTTGCGTTTGGCCTATGCGTAACGCAAGATTCCGTATTAACTGTGCTTGATTCATAATTATTTCCTTCTAAAAATTAAAATTTCGGATAAATGAAAATACCTTAATTCTCTAAATTGCAGCAATATAGAAAAATATAAGCGTTATAGCAAGTCTTTTGTTAAATAATTGTTCTGAGGATCATTCTTTTAAGTCGATGGATTGTGTGTTATGATCGAAAAATCAGTACGGTCCTTGTTTAATTTAAAAGTGAATTTCAAAAGTAGGAAACAATTATTTTAAGAATAATGTCAAACAAAGCCGTCTAAATGTAAATAATACTTGACATAATGATATTTATACATTACATTTGCAGTCTAATTTTTAAATAAAATATTATGAAAACAAATTTCTTACTTCCCAATCGATTTAAAAGAATAGGTTGGATAATTTTTATTCCGGTTGTGATATTAGGTTTATTGTGGGTAATTTTTGAGTTTGAACCCACAGCTTTCGATATCAAAACAATTGCATTATTTAATGAAAAATTTTCAGATAGTGTTCAGTTTTTTGTAATTGTCGAAAACAATATTGTAGATGAGATTATTGGGATCCTAATTATTGTCAGTGCCATTTTTATTGCTTTTTCAAAAGAAAAAACTGAAGATGAATTTATTTCCAAAATCAGACTTGAATCATTGGTTTGGGCCACTTATGTAAATTATGCCATTTTAATTCTCGCTTTAATTTTTGTGTATAATATGAGTTTTTTCTGGGTAATGGTATTCAATATGTTTACAGTCCTTATCTTTTTTATTATTCGGTACAATTGGGCACTTTATAAATCAAGGAAGACATTGGATTATGAAAAATAGTATTAAAGTAGAAAGGGCTAAAAAGAATATCACTCAGGCTCGTCTGGCGGAATTGGCAAATGTTAGTCGTCAGACAATCAATGCAATAGAACTGGGTAAATATAATTTGTCTACGATATTGGCTTTAAAAATTGCTCTTATTTTCGATAAAACCGTCAACGATATTTTTGAGTTGGAAGAAGGCGATTAAGCAATAAAGGATACCTTTGCACCGAATGGAAAGTTACGATGTAATAGTTGTAGGAGCGGGACCCGCTGGCTTATTAGCAGCAGGTCGTGCTGCTGAATTGGGAGGAAAAGTTCTAATTCTGGAAAAAATGAGGCATCCCGGACGTAAGCTGCTTATTACAGGAAAGGGGCGATGCAATATTACCAATGACGCCTCTGTTGGTGAGTTTATCAAATATGTTTTTCCCAACGGTAAGTTTTTAAGAAACGCTTTTGCTCAGTATTATTCAAAGGATATTATTGATCTTTTGGAGCGATATGGTGTTGAGGTTTCATTAGAAAGAGGAGGTCGTTATTTTCCCACAAACAATAAAGCCAAAGATGTTTTGGATGCGCTTCTGCATTGGGTTGATGACTTAAAAGTAGAAATACGTACAGGTTTTAAAGTAGAGAAGTTGATTGTAGAAAATGATGAAATCCTAGGTCTTTACTCGAATGGACAAGAGTTTCTTGCCAAAAGTGTTATTCTCTCAACGGGAGGAAAATCTTATCCAGCAACCGGTTCGAATGGTGAAGGCTATGAGCTGGCAAGAAGAGTAGGGCATACTATTGAAAAGCCAATTCCAGCTTTAGTTCCTGTTGAAACCGAAGGTGGTGTAGCGCAAAAACTGCAAGGCTTAAATTTAAAAAATGTAAGAGCTGTTGTTTGGGTGAATGGCAAAAAAATGGGTGAAGATTTTGGTGAAATGATTTTTACGCATTTTGGTTTATCAGGTCCAATTATTCTTACGCTTAGTAGAATTATGGTTGCCGAATTGCAAAAGAATAATAAAGTGGAAATCACCATTGATTTAAAGCCTGCTTTAGATGAACAAAAGCTAGATAATCGTTTGCAGCGCGATTTGAATGAGCATGGTAAGAAAAAGATCAGTAATATATTCCGTAACTGGTTGCCGTCTTCTATGATTCCTGTTTTTATTGAGCTTTTAGAACTTGATCCTGAAAAAGAATGTCATCAGATTTCGGGAAAAGAGCGCAAAAAAATTCGCCATCTATTAAAAAATATGCCCTTTAAAGTTAGTCACTCCCGATCTTTTAAGGAAGCCATTATTACGGCAGGAGGAATCTCCACCAAAGAAATATTTCCTAAAACTATGGAATCTAAATTGGTTTCAGGTTTGTTCTTTGCCGGAGAAATGATTGATTTGGATGCCAAAACAGGGGGCTATAATTTACAGATTGCCTATTCTACCGGTTGGCTGGCAGGGAATTCTTGTATGTTGGGAAATAAAAATAACTTGCTTGAATCTAAATCGCCAGAGAAATAATTTGAAATAAAATAACGTAGAATTAATTTGATTTTTTTGAAAAAGACCTACGAGGTTTCGATTGACTAGTACTTCCGGTACTTCTATGGCCTCTCGCACTTCGTCCGCTAGCACTCGATTTGTTTCTACTACTTCCAGCATTTCGTCCGCTACTACTTCGTCCACCGCCACTTCTTTCTGGCCGTCCTGATCTGCTTTGTGGTCTTTGTTGAGATCTTGAATTTTTCTTAGATGGTATAAAAGTGCCATCATCTTCATAAGGCTGATCTGTTATAACAGGAACTTCCTTACCAATTAGTTTTTGGATATCTTTTAAATAAGGCCTTTCTTCTCCATCACAGAAGGATAATGCAACTCCGCTTAAGCTTGCCCGACCTGTTCGACCGATACGGTGAATATAAGTTTCTGAGATATTGGGTAAATCGTAATTGATTACGTAAGATAATTCTTCAACATCGATACCGCGAGCTGCAATATCGGTAGCAATCAAAATACTTACTTCGCCATTTTTAAAATTTTCTAAAGCCCTTTGTCTTGATGCTTGAGATTTGTTTCCGTGGATAGCCGCTGCTTTGATATTGGCTTTTCCCAATAATTTAACAATCCGATCGGCTCCGTGTTTTGTCCGAGAAAAGACTAAAACAGATCCGAAAACTTCCGTTTGTAAAAGGTGCGTTAAGAGTTTGGGTTTATTGCCTTTACTAACAAAATAAACCGCCTGCTCTACCTTTTCTGCTGTGGTTTGCTCTGGATTTATAGTCACTTTTTCAGGATTACCAAGAATCTTACTTGATAGCGCAATAATTTCTGTAGGCATGGTGGCTGAAAAGAATAATGATTGTCTTTTTGAAGGAAGTTTTGCGATGATTTTTTTAATATCGTGGATAAAACCCATATCCAACATATGGTCGGCTTCATCCAATACAGAATATTCAACGTCTCTTAATGAAATGTATCCCTGATCAATCAGGTCTAAAAGTCTTCCTGGAGTTGCAACCAAAACATCAACTCCTCTTTGAAGAGCTTGTGTTTGTGTCAATTGTTTTACCCCACCAAAAATAACGGTATTTTTAATTCCTGTGAATTTTCCGTAAGTAGTAAAACTTTCGCCAATTTGTATGGCTAATTCCCGTGTTGGAGTTACAACTAGCGCTTTAATCTTGCGACGACCTTTATCAGAAGTTTTATTTTTATATAAATGCTGAAGTATCGGAATAGCAAAAGCTGCTGTTTTTCCAGTTCCTGTTTGGGCGCAACCTAATAAATCTTTTCCTTTTAAAAGTATTGGGATTGATTGTTCTTGAATAGGGGTGGGATATTTATAGCCTTCTGCTTCGAGGGCTTTTAGGATGGGCTCAATAAGCCCTAAATTTTCAAATGTCATATATTTTTTTAAATCGGGGCAAAGATAATGGAATAATTTAGATATGAATATTTATATGTTCAGATCTAAATTATTTAAAATCAAAAGTTAAGATAGGTTTAGAAATAAACCAATAAAATATTTAGTGATATAAATATCGCTTAATTTTTTTAGTAGCTGTTTTAATAAAAGGCTCTGGATGAACTACCAAAGTCTGTATTTTCGAAATTTTATTCACACGGGTATTGATGTAATGCTTCAGCTCTTTGGAAAGATCATTGATGGTCTCATCTACTTTCTTCGATATTTCATTTAACTTATCGTCTACCTTGCTGCTGATATCGGTAGTTAATCCTTTAATTTTCGTTTCCAATTCTTCTCTATCAAAATGCACGAGAGCAACCAATTTACCTTTTTGTTCAATAACAATAGATTCAACAACGTGTTTGAAATTATTGATTAAGGATTCAATTTCTTCGGGATAAATATTTTCTCCATTAGCACCTACAATCATATTTTTTAGACGTCCTTTGTGGCTGAGCCTTCCTTTTTTGTCGAAGACACCCAAATCGCCGGTTTTAAACCAACCATCTTCGGTTAAAACTTCTTTTGTTTTCGCTTCGTTTTTATAATAACCTAACATCACATTAGATCCTTTTGCCCAAATTTCACCTTCACCCGTTTTTGGATCAGGATTATTAATGATAAGTTCGATATTGTCTACTTTAGGACCAATAGCTTGGAATTTTGTCGCCTCTGGTCCTGATCCTGCCAATAAAGGAGCCGTTTCTGTTAAGCCATAACCAATAGCATAAGGAAATTTGGCATCGCGAAGAAATTGCTCTACAACAGGATCTAACTTGGCACCGCCAATACCAAAGAATTTTAAATTTCCACCAAATGTTTGATACAATTTTTTTCCAGCAATTCGGTAAACTAATTTACGAGTAAGCTTGTATTTATGCATTAATCGCGTTGCTGTTTTCTTTTGTATAGTTGGTAAAATACTGGCTTTAAATACTTTCTCAATAATTAGAGGTACGGTAAGCATTAGGTCTGGCTTTACAGTTGCCATTGCTGGCAAAAGTACACTTGCAACTGGTGGTTTTTTCAGATAAGTTACACCTGCGCCTTTGCTAATGGGTAATAATAGGCCAATTGTATTTTCATAGGTATGGGAGAGAGGAAGGACAGATAAGAATTTGTCGTTTTCCAAAATCTCTTGTACGCTACCAGATTGTATCACGTTAGTAAGTACATTTTTTTGCGAAAGCATTACACCTTTAGAATCTCCAGTAGTCCCCGAGGTATAAAGTAATATGGCCAGCTCATCTTCTTGAGGAGTATAATCACCGGTACATTTTGCATTTTCATCAAATACAAAGCTTTTATTTTCTCCTTTTAATACTTGGTAATCGTCAATACGAATGGCCATTTCTATAAACTCAGAATCAACCTCTTTTAGTTTAGATTCTAAGCTCTTAGATATAAAGATAACTTTAGCTTCGGAATGCTCTAATACATTTTGCAATTCGTGCGCATTAAAATCGGGTAAAATAGGAACAGCTACAACACCCATACATTGTAGAGCAAAGTAAACAACACCCCAGTTAGGCATATTTTGACTGTATATCGCTACGCGGTCTCCTGGTTTGATGTTTCCAGCCTCAAGAAAAGCTTTTACTGCTTCAATATTTTGCCCCATTTGGGCGTAAGTCATTGCAGGTTCATCCACATAGCCTAAAGCATTATTATTGGCAAATCGTGAAACCACATCGGGGATAAAGTTAGAGAAACTTAAAGTGTCGTACGTTTTCATAAAAAAAATTTTGAATACAAAGGTAGAATAAATACATATTAAGGATGATATTTATTCTTTAATAATTGTTAAAGTGGAGACTAAGAAAGAGTATACGACACTCTCGAAAAAAGTAGTTTATACCGTCATATATTCCAATATTAGACTTTCAGACCATAACCTTCAGACTTTAGACTAATAATTATTTCTTATACATCGTATCTCTTAAAGCCTGGATTTTTTCATCCTTAATATAATCATCATAATCCATAATTTTGTCAATGATGCCATTCGGAGTAAGCTCAATTACGCGATTACAAACGGATTGTATAAATTCGTGGTCATGTGAGGTCATAAAAACATTGCCCGGATATTTAATCAGATTGTTATTGAATGATTGTATCGATTCCAAATCAAGATGATTGGTTGGCGTATCTAAAATAAGAGCGTTGGCATCAAGAAGCATCATTTTTGAAATCATACAACGCATTTTTTCGCCACCGGATAAAACGTCCACTTGTTTGTGAATTTCATCTCCTGAAAAGAGCATTTTGCCTAAATATCCTCTAATATAAAGATCGGTTGTGTCATTGGTAAATTGGCAAAGCCAATCGAAAAGGCTTAATTTAGTTCTGAAAAAGGGAGAATTATCTACGGGCAAGTATGCTGTCGTAATTGTTTGTCCCCAGGTATAAGTGCCAATATCTGCTTTTTGTTTGCCATTAATAATTTCAAAAAAAGCTGTCATCGCCCTTGGATCTTTCGATATGAAAACGATTTTGTCGCCTTTATTTGCATAGAAGGTAACATCTTTAAATAAGACTGTGCCATCAATACTTACGCTTAATCCACTTACCTCAAGTATTTTATCTCCAGCTTCTCGCTCAGGAGTAAAAATAATGCCGGGATATTTTCTTGTGGAAGGTTTTATGTCTTCGATATTCAGCTTTTCAATCATTTTTTTACGACTGGTAGTTTGCTTCGATTTAGAAGCATTCGCACTAAAACGCCTGATAAAATCTTGTAGCTCTTTCTTTTTCTCTTCTGCCTTTTTATTCTGCATTTGAGCCTGTTTTAGAGCTAGTTGACTACTTTGATACCAGAAACTGTAATTCCCTGCAAAAAGTTGGATTTTACCAAAATCAATATCCACGGAATGTGTACTGATTGTATCTAAAAAATGCCTGTCGTGAGAAACTACTAAAACCGTATTTTCATAATTGGCCAGATAATTTTCCAACCACATTACTGTTTCCAGATCAAGATCGTTGGTAGGCTCATCGAGTAGTAAATTGTCGGGTTTGCCAAAAAGTGCCTGAGCTAATAATACTCTCACTTTTTGTTTTCCGCTCATATCCTTCATGAACGTATAATGAAAGTCCTCTTTTATTCCTAAGTCACTAAGTAAAGTGGCGGCATCGCTCTCGGCATTCCAACCGTTCATATCTGCAAATTTCTCTTCCAATTCAGCGGCTTTAATACCATCGGCATCCGTAAAGTCTTCTTTCGTATATAGAGCATCTTTGGCTTGCATAATATTCCAAAGTTGAGTATGTCCTTTCATTACAGTATCTATAACAGAAAATTCGTCAAATGCAAAGTGGTCTTGGCTTAATACGGAAAGTCTTTCGCCCGGACCTAAACTAATATTTCCTGCTGTGATATCAATTTCTCCCGAAATGGCCTTTAAAAAGGTTGATTTTCCTGCTCCATTTGCTCCAATTACTCCATAACAATTTCCAGCTTTAAACTGCATATTGACATCTTGAAACAATACTCTTTTACCAAATTGAATTCTTAAATCCGCAACTGTAATCATCTAAAATATTTTAATATAATGTTCTTGAAAAAGTTTGCAAAAGTAGCTATAAATTACGAAAAAACAGATTCCTATTTATTTCTTTGAAAAAAGCATTCAATTGTATTAATTTTTGTGAATAGAGAGTAATACCGATTGTTATTTCATTTGAGTAGAATGTAAAATGAATCTATAAACAATTCAATATACATCGGCATTATTCCAATTTGAAACATCTTTTTATATTCCTCAATCCAATAAGAAATTGGTATAATACACTTTAGTCAGAAAGGAATTCCTATTAACATTCTCTTGTGAATATTCAATCTAAATAGGTTTATTAGTACAGTAAATAATGTCTATTTTAGTAAAAATTAGGTAGTGTATGATTGCTGCACGTTTTTCGATATCTATTTAAATAGAATTACATGCAAAACAAAGACAAAACAAAAGAACAACTTCTTGAAGAAATAGACCTTTTAAAAGCTCAAATTGCCAGATTTGAAAAGTCTGAAAGTGCTCGACAATATTCAGAACAGGCTATTCCACAAGTAAATAAGGAATTACAGGAAAACGCAAAAAAGTATAAGGGTTTATTCGAGAAATCAAAAGACGCTATTTTAGTTTTGCAAAATGGAATATTTGTTGACTGTAATAATGCTACCATAAAAATGCTCCGTTATCATAGTAAGAATGAATTTCTAAATAAGCATCCGTCAGATTTATCGCCTGAAAAACAAGAAGACGGGCAATTGTCCATAAGCAAGGAAGCCAAAATGATAGAAATTGCTTTTAAGCATGGGAGCTATCGATTTGAATGGAATCATAAAAAAGCAGACGGAGAAATTTTCCCGGTTGAAGTGTTATTAACGGTTATTGAAAACGAGGAAGACAATAAAGTTCTTCATACCGTTTGGCGCGATATCACGGATCGTAAAAAAGCAGAAAAAGAACTTAAACAAAGCAAGGAAAGATTTAGACGTTTATTCGACGACCTTGGAGATGCTGTATTTGTTACGCGAATTGGCAAAACAAATATGGGCGAAATCGTTGAAGTGAATTCGGCGGCTGTAAGGCAAACAGGTTATTCGAGAGTGGAACTCTTGCAAATGAATATTATTGATGACTTGGCTATTGCAGGAACGGGAGAAATTGATATCAGTGATTGGAATGAAAAGTTGTTTGCCGGAAAAATGGTGACCACCACCGAGAAGAAAAGGAGGAAAGATGGCACTGAGTTTTGGACAGAAGTAATAGTTACTCCCATTGAGTTTAAGGGTGAAGTGGCAAGTTTGTCAATTAACCACGATATAACCAAGCGTAAGTTAGCCGAAGATGAATTAAAAAAAAGTGAAGAACATTTCAGGGTTTTGTTTGAGAATACTTCCATTGGGTTTTATCGAACTACTCCCGAAGGTAAAATCATTTTAGCAAATCCTGCACTCGTAGCTATGCTTGGGTATCGGGATCTTGATGAATTAACTCAACGTAATTTGGCGGAAGATAGTTTATATACCGATACTTCTAGAACCAAGATTCTTGAATTGATTAATCGTACCGGATATTTAAAAGGGCATGAATCAAGTTGGAAAATAAAAAATAATGAAACAGTTTTTGTTCGTGAAAATGCCAAGGCTTTTTATGATTCAGCCGGAAAAATAATTTATTACGAAGGAACAATCGAAGATATTTCGGAGACGAAAAATGCTGCATTATTATTAAAAGAATCGGAAGAGAAATACCGCACCTTGATTGAGAATATTCAAGATGGAGTGTTCATTATAAATGAGAAGAAAATTTTATTTGTAAATGAAGCTTTTGCCTCCATTATTGGATATACCAAAGAAGATGTTTTCGGAATGGATTTCAAGAAAATTATAGCTCCGGAAGATTGGAAAATGGTATTAGGCAACTATATCAGAAGAATGAAGGGGGGGGCTCCGATTAATAATTTTGAATTTAGAGCTTTACATAAAGATGGAGTCACACAAGTGTATGTAAATATGACGATTGACCGTATCATTTATGAAAATAAAGCCGTTGCTTTTGGAACTGTAAAAGATATCAGTGAAAATAAAAAAATGCAAGAGAAATTATTACTCAGGGAACAATATTATAAGGCACTTTTCGATTTATCGCCCAGTGGAATTGTAGTTTTGGATACGGATGGAATAATTCTGGATATCAATGATTCGTTTTGCAAATACAATGGATATACACCAGCAGAATTACAAAATAAAAATGTAAGTATTCTGGCAAACGAAGAAGGGGAAATAGAAATTAATTATCAGGCTTTATTGCATGGGAAAACGCTTAAACATGAAGTTGTAAATATAGCCAAAGATGGCAGCTTGAGAAATGTGGAGTTGTACGAAACAAAAGTGATGCTTCCCAATGGACAATATGGAATCTTATCCATTGCAAATGATATTACTGAGCGTACACGAACGGCTAAAATGCAAAAGGTTATCTATAAAATTGCGTTTGCTGTAAATCTAACAGATAATTTGGATGAGTTGATCAGCATTATCCGCGAAGGATTGGGAACTCTAATCGATACGACTAATTTTTTTGTTGCTATCTATGAGGAAGAAACCAATACTATTTTATTACCTTATATGGCGGATAAAAAAGATAATTTCACTTCTTTTCCTGCCGGTAAATCGTTGACTAGTTATGTAATAAAAACAAAGAAACCGCTATTTGCTACTAAAGAAGTATTGGCAGAATTGGAAGCAAGTGGAAAGATTGAATCTTTTGGGTCAGATTCTGAAATTTGGCTTGGAGTGCCAATGATTTTAAATGGTAAAGTAACTGGTGCCATTGTAGTGCAAAGTTATGATGATGAAAAAGCATATAATTTAAATGACTTGGAAATACTTGAATTTGTTTCTCAATCTATTGGCCTTGCAATTAGTAGAAAAAAAGCAGAACAAGACTTGATAAGTGCTCTTGAAATGGCAAAAGAATCTGACCGTTTGAAATCGACTTTCCTAACTACTATGTCTCATGAATTGCGGACTCCTCTTAATGCCATTATCGGATTTTCAGAAATTATTGATAAAGATGTGCCTCTGGATGAGATTTTAGAGTTTAATAAAACGATTAATTCGAGTGGTTTGCACCTACTTGATATTGTAGAAGATATTTTCGATATCACTCTTATTGAGACAGGCGAAATACAAATTGAGAAAAAAGAAGAAAGATTAAAATCAATTCTAAGAAATATTGATGAAATCATAAAGATAGAGCAACTGAATATCGATAAGGGGAATATTGCCATTAATCAAATTCTGCCGTCTGATTATGAACAATTGATAATTTATACCGATTCATCAAAGTTTAAACAAATACTGATTAACCTGTTAAAAAATGCGCTTAAGTTTACCCATGAAGGACAGGTGAATTATGGGTTTACTGTAGAATCGATAGAGGGAAGATCGATGCTTAAATTTTTTGTTGAAGATACTGGTATTGGAATTCCGAAAGACAAACAAAGCCTTATATTTGAGATGTTTAGGCAAGTGGAAGAATCGCATACACGCGTTTATGGCGGAACAGGCATCGGTTTGTCCATTTCGAAAAAACTGGCGGAACTTTTAGGTGGAGAACTTTGGGTGGAATCAGATTCAGAGAATAATCGAAGTGGATCCATATTTTATTTTACCATCCCAAATGAAAGGTATACAATAGAAGAAAAAACAGAACAAATAGAAAGCATTAAAATAAGTAAATTCGACAAGAAAACGGTTTTGGTTGTTGAAGATGATGAAGCTAGTTTTGAATTTTTAAAAATAGTGCTTGGGCGATTGGGCATAAATACAATTTGGGCTAAAAGTGGTAGAGAAGCTATTCAAGTGTGTAAGCTGAGGTCGGATATTGATTTGGTACTCATGGATATTAATATGCCGGAAATGAATGGATATGATGCTACCATCGAGATAAAAAAGATAAAGCCGAATCTTAAAGTCATAGCCCAAACTGCTTATGCTATTTCTGGCGACAGGAGAAAAGCATTGGATGTAGGTTGTGATGATTATATTTCAAAGCCTATTGATAAAACGTTATTTACAGAAATGATTGGAAAGTATCTGAATTAAAAAAACCGTTGTTATCTATTTATTAACAACGGTTTATGTGATCCAGGCGGGATTCGAACCCACGACCCGCAGCTTAGAAGGCTGCTGCTCTATCCAACTGAGCTACTGGACCAAATTTACGGCTGCAAAGATAAATATTATTTCGAGTTTTTATAGTGTTTTTTTGATTTCGATTCAATAAAATATTTTAAAAAATTTTGCTATCTTATAATTTACTTTATATTTGTTTTTTTATGAATCCTAATGTTAACTTAATGATGAATATGTTAAATCTCGAAATTAAACCGAAAGAAGGTTTAGGCAATATTTTGTTCGGCGAAATCCCAGAAAACTTATCAAAAATTATGGGGGAACCAGAAAGTGTAGAAGATGTTCGTACGGATGACGATCTTAAAACGACCATTTTATCCTTTCCTGATAAAGGAATTACTGTTTTCCTGGAAGGTTTAATAGAACCCATTGTTTCTAATTTTGATGTTGATAATAAAGAAGCCACTTTATTTGGAGTTAAAATATTTGATAAAACAGAAGCGGAAGCCAGAAAACTAATGGAAGATAATGGCTATGGTAATTTTGAAGAAGATGAAGAGGAGTGGGGCGAAAGAAGACTTAGCTGCGAAGATGCTCTTATGGATTTCTACTTCGTCAAGGGAAAATTACAAGCAGTTAACTGGGGCGTTTATATTAAAGACGACGGAACAATAGATAGTGACGTTTAGGTTTTTACTGAACGTGGATGATGTACCAAGATTTCTTCTTTTAAATAATTCCTATCGAGATGGGTGTATATTTCTGTGGTAATAATGGACTCGTGACCAAGCATTTCTTGTACCGCCCTTAAATTAGCTCCACCTTCAACCAAATGAGTTGCAAAACTATGTCGGAAAGTATGTGGACTAATATTTTTGTGAATACCGGCTCGAGCAGCTAAATCTTTTGTTATCAGAAAAACCATGGTTCTGGTAAGTACTTTGCCTCGCCTGTTTAAAAAGGTAAAATCTTCATATCCTCTTTGAATTTCAATATGTATGCGCGATTGATTTACGTAATTTGATATTTGTTTTAAAGCCTGTGATCCAATAGGAATCAATCTTTCTTTATCGCCTTTTCCGGTAACTCGGATAAATCCTTCATCAACATAAATATTCGAAAGCTTTAAATTTACCAATTCGCTCACCCTTAACCCACATCCATACAAAGTTTCGAGCATCGCCTTGTTGCGTTCTCCTTCGGCTTTGCTCAGATCGATTTGATTGATCATCTTATCAATTTCTAAAATGGAAAGCGTTTCGGGTAATTTAATGCCGAGCTTGGGCGAATCGAGAAGTTCTGTTGGATCATTTTTAAGATAATTTTCCAGAATCAGATATTTGTAAAAAGCTTTAATGCCGGAGATCAAGCGAGCTTGTGAACGTGCACTAAGACCTAATTCAGTTACCCATTGTAAAAAATCTTGTAAATGCTTTAATTCAATATGTTGCGGCTGTATATTGAGCTGATGAGCTTCCAAAAAGTTAATAAGCTTTTCCAAATCGCTTAAATAAGCTTGGATAGAATTGTTGGAAAGTGATTTTTCTAAACGTAAATAATTTTTAAATCCTAAGATATGTGATTCCCAAGCTGACATCAGACTCCTTTTTAACAAATGTATAAAAGTATTTTGATTTGGTACAAAGCAGAAGGTATTGATATTTTCGAATTTACAGCAAAAATTTTATTGTATATTTGCTTCTTAACCAATGTATTTAATTCAAAAAAAGTTTACTATGAAAAAAGTTTTAATTTTTATCGGATTGTTTAGTAGTGGCCTTTTGTTTCAATCTTGTGGTAATCAGGTTGATAATAAAGCTAAAAGTGAAGCCGCTCTACCTGTAGAATGGTCGAAGAATGCAGTTATTTACGAAGTAAATGTTCGTCAATATACTGAGGAAGGCACTTTCAAAGCTTTTGAAGCCGAATTGCCTAGATTGAAAGAATTGGGTGTTGATATTTTATGGTTTATGCCGATATTTCCAATTGGATTAGAAAATCGGAAGGGAAGTCTCGGATCGTATTATTCAATTCAAGATTATAGTGCTGTAAATCCCGAGTTTGGAACCATGGAAGATATGCAATCGATTATCGAAAAAGCACATGATTTAGGCTTGTATGTAATTTTAGATTGGGTAGCTAACCATAGTGCCTGGGATCATGCCTGGGTCACTGAACATCCCGAATATTATAAAAAAGACAGTACAGGAGTTATGGTTTCACCTTTCGATTGGACGGATGTTGTGGCCTTTGATTATAGCAATACGGATATGCGCGAAGCTATGAAAAACGAGATGTTGTTTTGGGTTCGTAATATGGATGTAGATGGTTTTCGTTGCGATGTTGCAGGGGAAGTCCCAACCGATTTTTGGGAAAATACGCGTGTAGAATTGGATAAGGTAAAACCCGTTTTTATGTTAGCAGAAGCTGAAAAAGCTGAACTTGTCAATAAAGCCTTTGATATGGATTACGGTTGGCATCAACATCATTTAATGAATGAAATTGCTAAAGGAAATATCAACGCCAATGATATGAATGCCTATTTTGATGAATTAGACGAACTGTATCCTGAAAGAAGCTATAAAATGTATTTCACCACCAATCACGATGAAAATTCTTGGAATGGAACTGTTGGTGAACGTTTAGGAGATGCTGCTGACGTTTTATCGGTTTTAAGCTTTACAGTAGGCGATATGCCATTGATTTATAATGGTCAGGAATCGGCATTGAATAAACGCTTGTTGTTTTTCGAAAAAGATTTAATCGATTGGGATGGATACAGTAAAACAGATTTCTTTAAAAAGCTGACCTCTTTAAAGCACACTCAAAAAGCGTTAAATAGTGGTTCGTATGGTGAACATTTTGTACGTATTCCAAGTTCTGCTGATGAGCAAATCTTTGCTTTTGATCGTGGAAATGTTCGCGTTTTATTGAATCTTTCTACTGAAGAAGTTAATTTTAACCTTGAAAATACTGATTTTGAAGGTTATAATACCTATATGGAAAATGGCTTTGAAGGTGATTTTGCCCTAAACGAAATGAAATTATCTGCTTGGGGATATGTCGTTTTAATAAAATGAGAGCTTTGAAATACTCATTTTTTGAGCCAACTCTTCGTTAAAATCTTCTTCAAAATCCTCATCTACGTAAGTAAATTGTGGTTTTTCATCTGATTTTGCCTCAATTTGAATCAAAATCTATAGTATTGCAAAGCTCTTAAAATAAGAAATTAGAATTTATTTTTACCTTTTGATAAAGCGATCTTGGAAAATCACTTCTTCATAATCATATAATCTGAGTAAATAAATTCCGTTTGAAAGATTGGAGATATTTATAGTGTTTTCTTGTGTTTTAAGAATAACTTTCCCGTTTATGTTTATTATTTCAACGATCTGATTCTCTGTTTTATCTTGAATTTTAATTTGATACTGAGTCGGATTAGGATAGATCAAATACTCAGGAGAATCCTCAGGATTAAAATGCATCGCTGATTTATCCATTTGGTTTATAACATAGCCATAAAGTGCTATCTCATTGATATAAGCATAAATGGTATTGGTCATGGAAAGCAACAAATAACGTGATGTTACACCTAAATCTACTTCTTTCCATCGTCTAAAAGATGAGGTTTCATAAGTAGTTATTTCAGTCCAATGATCGGGAGTTCCGGCGTAAATCTGGAAATTGGCCGTATATTGCATATCGTGCAAAAACGCAAAATCAATAAAATAGTCTTCACCTAAATCGATCATAGCCTGGAAAGGGCCATAAGAAACCCGTTTTGCCGGCAACCAGCTTTTGCTTTTTGGATGATCGTTTGAATACGGATCTATACTTTGCTCATTGGCTAAATATATGGGGCTATAACGAGAACCTCCATCCACTAAATCGGTAATCATTGCTGTATTTAGAACAATACGTTCCGTAACTGGAGCTGGTGTTATTTGAACATTTAGTAGCACAGAACTGCTTCCTCCTTGTCCATCTTCCGCTCTTATTTCAAAAGCAAAATTACCTGTAACTGTAAGATCGGGGCTAAAATTCAAGTTTCCATACCCACTTCCAAAATCGCTTAGTTTTACAAAATCGGGAGCACTATAAAGTAGCAGATTTAGTTGGTCACCATCTGCATCATTTGCATAAACCTCAACAGTTAAATTGCTTCCTGCTTCCAAATCAATTGTACTAATATCTTCTAAAACAGGTAAACGATTGGTGTTCATAACGGTTAAGGAAATTGCAATAGAATGTTCTAAACAACCATCAAATGCAGTAAGGGTGATGTTTTCATAAACTCCTGCAGCACTATAATCAGGTTGAAGATGGAGAGAAAATTCGCCTTCGGCATTTTGGTTGACGGAAAGAAAATTTGGTGCATTTTCCGCTGTTAAACGAAGTGATCCGCAAGAGGCAAAAGCATCATCCAAAATGGGAACCTGAATATTACTAACTTCATTTTCATTTAAAATGATTGGAGCAATTGCTTGTATTTTCGGTGCTTGATTCTGAATTCCTTCATCCAAATAACTGATTTCAATACCATTAATCTTGGCTTTGTTGTCCATACTTTGGAAATCCAGCTGAAGAAGTTGATCTTCAACCAAGACTTCAAAACTTTGTTCTAAAGCTTCGTAGCCAGCTGTTTGATAAATATTAAATGCGTGCAAAACTTCAATGTTTTCAAGAAATACATTGAATGTTCCCGTTGTATTAGCATTGACTTCGGTGCTTCTTTCTGCAAAAAATAGTTTTACTTTATAGTGTCCATTTGCAGAAAGAGGAAAAGCAAAATGCATTTCAGTTCCATAACGATAAGGTCCAAAAAGATTATTGGGTGCAGAAGTGGCATTTTTTCCTGTCCACGACCAACTTCCTGATTTTAGAAAAAAAGTTGTAGAATAAACAGCTGTAGAATTTATAGGATCAACTTCCCAGTTAATAGGTTCACCTTCAATTTCAGGGCCGCCAAAGTTTACGCGGTAGAGTATTCTGTCAGAACTTAATACAGGTTGACTAATCATTAAATATAACAGTTGAGTTGCCGGTGTACCAAATTTATCATCGGCTACAACTTCCATTTGATATAGACCAATATCCGTAATTTTTGGTTGAATGTCCAGAAATGTTTCTCCCAACTCATTTGTAACTATTTTGGCAAATGCAGGAAGTGCATTGACCGAATAAAATAGGGGGTCATTATCTGCGTCCGAGGCGGTAATATTTAGTTGGAATTTTGAGGCGGCTTCTAAAGTTATTGGACTTTCGAAATTCAATACTGGTACCTGATTATCGGCTTCTTGTACAGATAGTTGAACTATCTGACGATCATACGCGTGATGACTTTCGTCATAAACCAGAATGCCAAATTCGTAAGTTCCTTTATTTTCAAGCGAAGGATTCAAAATTAGTTCGGCTTTGCCGGAAGACAACTCCTCAAGTTGTACAAATGAAGGTAAATCACGGCTTTCAAAATGGATGATATCCTGATCATTAACAGTTGCGCTTAATTGAATAGTACTATTTGTTGAGCAGACAATTAAAACATCATCAATAGCTTGCAAAATAGGAGTATCATTAAAAACATGACTCAATCCATTTTGAGGTCCCATAGTTTGATAGCTAACGGGATTCTGAGCTGAATTCGTGAAAACGCCATTCTCTATTGAATATTGAAAATCAGGGATGCTCACAAGTTGATTATTTGAGATGTCAGACAAGCCTGCAATATCAACAGTGCTCTTAAAGAATGATATATCGGTGCTAAAGGAATTATTCAATATAAATAAATCGTTGAACTCATTTCTGTTTTCAATGATTTGAACATTATTGATTTGGTCGAAAAAATTCTCCTCAATCCGATTGGCAGAATAGGGAAGTATAGCATAACGATCATCAATAAAAATACCGGCATTATTTTGTATAAAGTTATTTTTTATTTCTATATCTCTATTTCCCAAAACGATGATGCCAAAGCTTGGAGAATTAATGATGATATTATTATAAACCTTAGCAATCGTATTCGATCCAATTTGAAGACCATTGTTTTGTACAGGAGTATTTTCCAGTCCTGCATTTAAAAATAGGTTATTGTATATTTCTACATCCTCAACACTATTTGCGATTTGTACAGATTCGCGTAATGTGTTGACAACAATATTGTTATAAATTCTTAAGTGATGAAATTCCATACCTGGAGAAATGGTTTCTCCAATATACATCCCTTCAGCCAAATCGTGAATATAGGTGTCGTGTATACTTAAATTGTTAAAAAGGGGATAGGGAGTAGGTGGGTTTCCACTAAAATCTTTTTTAGCATAAATGCCGAAAAATGTAGAGGGGACACCTTCTATTTCAATAAATTCCGCCTCGCAATCGCTGCTGTATTCTCCAAAAGTTAAACCACTGGTTAATCCGGTTAATTTAAAACCATAATGAACATTAGGATCTCCAGTTCCACTTACTTTTATGAATTTACAATCTTCAAAAGTTAGTGCGCCCCAAGCTTCTGTATTAATATTGACTTGTCCGCCATCATTGATAAATAAGATTGGGGAGTTTTTGCTTCCTTCAAAGCCTTTGAACTTTAATGTTTTCGTTCTGCCGGCTCGAATCTTAATAATATCACCTCCAACGGGAGTTGGCGTAAGATTAGCAGCAACAAGATAAGTTGTTTCGGCATCAACATAGAAAATATTTTGGGCATTTGTAAAAGAAGTGCTTAGTAATAGACCAAGGGTCAATACAAAAGCTACAAAGAATCGTAACTTTCTCATTTGTTATTTATTTTAAATTAAGTATTACCTGCTTTTGCAAGTAATATTGACCCTTAATCATGCAAGTATACATAGATTATCTTAAAAAGTTATAATAAATGAACGAAAGTGCTATTTTTAAGGACGAAAGTGCTTATTTTATCCGCCAACTGGCGGAAACGCCCTGAGTTAAATATTAAACTATTTTAATCGCCTTGAACCGAGCTTGCGAGCTCGCCGTAAGTAAAAGGCAAATAAATTAAGCTATCCTTTCAGAATGCTGTATGTCATTCTATTCTATTTCCCAATGCCTTGCATTGGGCTGAATTAAATAAAGCTTTCAGCCTATTCTAATTTTTTGTATCAAACTCGATTTTTGTCATGTACTAAGGGATAAGCGTATAAAAATTAGAATAAATCACTTTTGTTATTTACCCAATTTATAATTTTCTATTTTCCTCAAGTTATGTTGGAAAATTGACCAGCATCGAATTCCGTTTGTTTTTATGGATGCTGTCTGCATTTGCCTTGGTTTTTTGGCTATCGAAATATGTTATACAACAATCCCAAATAACCGATATAAACAGTTTCTTTTCTCCTTTTTTCTCATCAAATAATATTTCCATAAAAAGGCTATTAAAAGATTTTGTGATTCAAAAAAGAAAAAACAATTCTATTTATTTATCAGTCATTTGGAATTATAATTGGTATTACCAAATACCTCGATAAAGGTTATACACGTTGGGCTATTCTTGCTATTTCGTTTGTATCTGCTTTATTTGTGATAGGCAAAACTATTTACGTCTTGTTCTAGTTCCCATTCAGTAAATAGTTTTTAGCTAGCTGATTAAATCTAAGGACTTCCTGATCAATCCAGTGTTTATCTTTTTGAAGTTCTTCTGCCATAATCTGCGCTACTTTTGGAGCTATTGCAATACAACTTCTTGCATCTAATAATAACCAGCGTGTTCTTCTCGAGAGAAAATCATCTATTTTTAAGGCCATTTCTTCGCGGATAGTCCAGATAATTTCACCTACTAAAAAAGGAAAATCGGGATGCAATTTTTCTCTAAAGCTCGATTTTTCTTTAAGTAGAGCTTCAATTTTAATTGCATCAGAGCCATAGTTTTCTGTTAGATGCATAGAAATATCTCGCGCTTGAGAACCATGTATGGATAAGTGTGTTGTTTTGGATTTTTTTGGAGAAACTTGGGCAATAATGGAAGCTTGATCGACGGTATCTTCTGCCATTTTCCTGTAAGTGGTCCATTTTCCACCAGCAATAGTTATTAAACCACTTCTGGAAATTATAATACTGTGTTCTCGCGAAATGGCTGCTGTGCTTTCCTCGTCCTTGGAAGTAACCAGAGGACGCAAGCCGGCAAAAACACTCAATATATCTTTACGTGTTGGATCTTTTTTGAGATAAATTGCAGTATGTTTAAGTAAAAAATCAATTTCTTCTTCAAGAGCAATAGGTTCTATCGAAAAATTATCCACCGGAGTGTCGGTAGTTCCCACGACTAAACGATTGTGCCAGGGAATAGCAAAAATTACACGCCCGTCATCTGTACGTGGAACCATAATAGCAGTGTCGCCGGGTAAAAAGCTTTTATCTAAAACGATGTGAATTCCTTGGCTTCCACTGATGATGGATTTACATTCCGGTTCATCTAGTCTTCGAACACTATCTGAAAATACACCGGTAGCATTGATAATTGCTTTGGCTTTTAATTCATATCTTTTTCCATTTTCCTGATCAACGGCTTCTATTCCTTTTAGGAGTCCGCTTGTTTTACTAAATTTATCAACCTTAAAATAGTTTAACATACAAGCGCCTTGTTCAGCAGCTGTTTGAGCTAGATTTATTGATAATCGAGAATCATCAAATTGACCATCATGGTAAATGACACCACCTCTTAATCCTTCTTGTTCTATATTGGGAATGCAATGGATAGTTTCTTCTTGTGATAACATTTTGGATGGCCCAAAGGCTTCCTTTCTGGCCAGCATATCATAGAGTTTGAGTCCAATGCCATAAAAAGGACCTTCCCACCAATCATAAACAGGCACAATAAATGGAAGATCGTGAACGAGATGAGGCGCATTTCGCCTTAAAATTCCGCGCTCTTTTAAGGCTTCCATAACGAGTGAAATATTTCCTTGCTGCAAATAACGAACGCCTCCGTGAATAAGTTTTGTACTGCGACTGGAAGTTCCCTGACTAAAATCAACTTGTTCTAATAAAAGTGTTTTTAATCCGCGCGAAGCAGCTTCAACGGCAGTTCCTATTCCAGTCGCTCCTCCACCAATAATAATAAAATCCCATTTTTTTACAGTATTTAGCTGGTAAATCATTTCTGTTCTATTCATGATGTTGATTTTAATAAGTTTAAATATTTAATTTTGTGGCCAATTTTACGAATGTTCTTGACGATGTTCTTGATTGATAATTCTTTTTTCTCTGATAGAAAGGAATTGAGTTGTAAAATAAATTCGTTGCTACGCAAATACCCGTATGACTTATGTGGATTCTTTATTCCATCAATACTATAATCGTTTATTATTTCATAATCAGTAGCTTGAATGCCATTTTTATTTGATGAAAAATCGTTGTTTAAGTCAAAGTTTAAGGCAATTTTATCTTCCAAATCTGAAAAATTAAGCCAGGCAGATGAAATGCAATCAGGAGTGCTAATTTTTAAATCATGATGAACAGACTTTAATTCTTTCGCAATTTTTGCTTTGATAAAAGGCAGACCCAAGGGTGATCCCATAGTTACGAAAGTATGAATGGATTGGTTTTGAAGTTCAAATTGTAAAACATCATAAGCAATAATAGTCCCCATTGAATGACTAATTATAAATATTTCATCATATTTGTGTTTTTCAATTATACTCAGTAGTCGATTTCGTGTTTGTTGTTTTAGCTTGATTTGATCACTCTTATTACTATAGTACATCTCGAGCTCCATAAAATATTTATACATTATGGCATCCGAAACTTTCGCATAATTTAAACTCAAATCTTCGTTTAGAAATACTTTGTCTAATTCTTTTTCAATAAATTTAAGTACTTTTTTGCGCCAACTGTAATCACTTTTTTTAGTTATTTTATTGGAATATGGTTTATAAGACTCTTCTAAAAAGTAAGGATCGTTCTTATCTGTAATGTTTGGATTTTCAGGGTATTTATAAACTATATCTGCCCAATAAACCAGTTCAAATTTCAAAGAGGGAATAGGCAGCCCCATTTTCTCGAATCCTTCTAAAATGGAAGCTTTCCACCATTTTTCTAAAAGTTTTTTTGGAGGTTTATTTCCTAAACCATGGATTCCAATAATTATTTTTGCCATGCGATGTCTAATTATGTTTCGTAGTAGTATGTTTAAAACAAGTTGTTAAATGATCATTCACCATGCCGCAGGCTTGCATATGAGCATAGATAACCGTTGATCCGACAAATTTAAATCCTCGGTTTTTCATGTCCTTACTAATTTTATCGGAAAGAGCTGTATTAGCGGGTACTTCTTTGATGTCTTCGAATCTATTTTGAATGGGTTTCCCATCAACGTACGCCCAGTAAAAAGAACTAAATGATTTAAATTCTTCCTGAATTTTCAGAAAAGCCTGAGCATTTGAAATGGCGGCTTTAATTTTTAATTTATTGCGTATGATGCCTTGATTTTGAATTAATTCCATTTCTTTCTGCGTATCATAGCCAGCAATTTTATGGTGATCAAATTGATCGAAAGCAAGACGAAAATTTTCACGTTTACGTAAAATCGTGATCCAACTTAACCCGGCTTGAAAAGTCTCTAAAAGTAAGAACTCAAATAATTTTTCATCATCATATACCGGAACACCCCATTCATTATCGTGGTATTTTTGATAAAGTGGATCACTTCCAGCCCAATCGCAGCGTGTTTTTACGTCAATTAATGTCATCGTTGACTTTTTCTTTCAAAGGTAGGTTATTTAAGTCAATATTAAAAAGCATTTTGCATTGCCCTGCTCAAGAAATGATTATTTTTGTCGTTTAAACAGAAAATAATTATGTCTGAGAAAAGAAATTGGGTTAGTTTACACGATTTTGAAGAAATAAAGTTGGAATATTGGGAAGGTATTGCCAAATTAACAATTAACCGTCCGCGTTATTATAATGCTTTTACACCGACAACAACAACGGAAATGGCGGTGGCCATGGAAATTTGTCACGAGAACCAAGATGTACTCACCATTGTGTTAACGGGTGAAGGTGACAAAGCTTTTTGTGCCGGAGGTGATCAAAATGTAAAAGGTAAAGGTGGATATATAGGAAAAGATGGAATTCCCCGTTTGAATGTATTGGATGTTCAGCGAAAAATTCGCTCGATGCCAAAGCCGGTAATTGCTATGGTAAATGGATTTGCCATTGGAGGAGGTCACGTTTTGCATATTGTTTGTGATTTAACTATAGCTTCTGAGAATGCAGTTTTTGGACAAACAGGCCCAAAAGTAGGGAGTTTTGATGCAGGATTCGGATCGTCTTATCTGGCTTCTATAGTTGGACAAAAGAAAGCACGGGAAATCTGGTTTTTAAATAAACAATATTCTGCACAGGAAGCTATGGAAATGGGAATGGTGAATAAGGTTGTTCCACTCGAAAAGCTAGAAGATGAAGTAGTAGATTGGTGTAAAACTATGCATAAAAGAAGTCCAATGGCCTTGCGTATGATAAAATTAGGGATGAATGCCGAATTGGATGGTCAAGTTGGTATTCAGGAGTTTGCCGGAAATGCTACCTTGCTTTATTATTTAACAGACGAAGCTCAGGAAGGAAAGCATGCTTTCCTCGAAAAGCGAGAACCAGATTTTCATAAATTCCCTAAGTTTCCTTAATAGAATATGAAAATACAACATTGGATAGACGCATTTCGATTAAGAACACTTCCTTTAGCACTCTCAAGCATTGCTATGGGCGCTTTTTTAGCGGCATTTTATGGAGGAATGAGATGGGATGTTAGTTTATTGGCTGCACTCACCACTATTTTTTTACAAGTTTTATCGAATTTGGCAAATGATTATGGCGATGCTCAAAAAGGAACTGATAATCAACACAGAGTGGGGCCGGAGCGTGCTGTTCAAAGTGGGAAAATAAGTGCTTCTCAAATGCGTGCAACTATTATCATTTTTATCGGCTTGTCTTTAATTAGCGGTATTGTGCTGATATCTCATGGAATTAAAGGGTTGGATTTACGCATTGGATTCTTGTTTCTTGTTTTAGGAGTTTCGGCCATTGCGGCAGCAATTTTATATACTGTAGGTAAAAAAGCCTACGGTTATTCGGGTTTCGGCGATTTGTTTGTCTTTATTTTCTTTGGATTATTGGCTGTAATTGGCACATTTTTTCTCAACACTCAAATTTTAAGATGGGATATTTGGCTTCCCGCTGCCAGTTTGGGTTTCCTTAGCACAGGAGTGCTCAATTTAAATAATTTACGTGATATTGAGAATGATAGAAATTCGGGAAAGATTACGATTGCAGTTAGATTGGGTGTAAAAAAAGCGAAGAACTATCATTTGCTTTTAATCTCATTTGGATTGATCTCTGCTCTTATTTTTAATCTGCTTACTATGCGGAATTACTTATCGTTAGTATGGTTGATTCCGATAATTCCTTTGTTTGGAATAGATCTGATAAAAATAAAAAGAATAACCGATTTAAAATTGCTCGATACATTTCTAAAAAAGTTGGCATTAAAAACGTTGCTTTTTGTTCTTCTTTATGGAGGATGTCTTGTTTTGAGTTGAGAGGTTGAGTTGTAGAGAGGTTGAGTTGTAGAGTTGTTAAATTGTTGAGTTGGTAAGTTTGCCTAACTTTAGCTCACTTCAAACTCTAGTTCACTCAAATTTTCTGCTTAATTTCTTCTTTTTGAATCACATTTAAATCGCCTCGCTTATCGATGCATTCTGTTATTTTCTTTTTAAATTTCCAACAAGTCATTTGACGGATATCAATTCGGCGAGATATTTCATAACTGGAGATGTTAGGTGAGGTACAAACCAAATAGGTAATTTTAAATGCTTCCTGAATAGGGATTTTGCATCGATGAAAAATAGTGTGGGCAGTGGCTGATTCCTGATGCTTGCATTTAGTGCAACGCCTGGAAAAGGGCACTTGCCCTTCGCAGTAATTTGTATGGCCACATTTTCGACAAATAAAACCATTTTTCCATTTATTATTGACAAGAAATTTTAGACATTGTTCTTCACTTGAAAAACGCGAGTCGAATTCTTTTATATCGATATTTTTAAATAATTTCTTCATCAGATTACAATTTGTTTTTTACAGTCAGTCTGAATGATACCTAGAGATTTTTCTGGATAAGCATTCGTTAGAATGTTCATTAGTATCAATCCTTTGTATATCAATTTACTTGTAAAGGCTGTTTTTTTTAACTCCTTCATAAATTACTTTTTGATCTTAAATTGTCAAAAGTTAATTAATTGCCAAATTACATTCTGCCAATGTGTCGTATGCAAAGATAAAATACTTTTGGCATAAATATTGAAAAGAATAGTGATATTAAAGCGATTTAAAAATATTTATTACTTTTGCACGCTTTTAAGAAACGAATAAACAAAAAAGAATGAAAAAATTAGGAGTCTTATTACTTGCACTATCATTAAATCTTGGTTTTACAGCTTGTAATTCGAATGCCGCTGAAAAAGGCATATCGAAAGAAAATAATGAGAAATCAGTGAGTTTAACAGCAACAGAGGATGTGGAATCTGTAGTTTATTTAAATGAGGAAAGTTTTCGTTCCTTGGTTTGGGATTATAACAAGAATCCTCAGGAATGGATTTACGAAGGAGAGTTGCCTGCTGTCATCGATTTTTACGCCGATTGGTGTGGTCCTTGTAAACGTGTAGCACCTATTATGGAAAAACTTGCTCAGGAATACAACGGAAAAGTAATAATTTACAAAGTAGACACCGATGCTAATCGCGAATTAAGTTCCGTTTTCGGAATTCAATCCATTCCTTCTGTAATGTTTATTCCTAAAAATGGGAAGCCAGCTATGCAACCAGGAGCTATGCAAGAAGAACAATACAAAAAAATTATTGAAGAGTTTGTTTTAGGAAACAAAAAAATTGAAGAATAAAAAGAAATTAACATAGAATTTATTTAATAAAAGATTAAAATGGAACATTTAACAAAAGCAGTATTTTTAGAAAAAGTATTTAATTTTGAAGAAAACAAAGATTGGAAATTCGAAGGCGAACTTCCTTGTTTAATTGATTTCTACGCAGATTGGTGTCAGCCTTGTAAAATGGTTGCTCCAATTTTGGAGGAATTAGACAAAGTATATGAGGGAAAGATTAATATTTATAAGGTTGATACCGAAGACCAGCAAGAATTAGCCGGTGCATTTGGTATTAAAAGTATTCCTTCTTTATTGTTTTGCCCTAAAGATGGACAACCACAAATGGCTCAGGGTGCTTTACCAAAAGAAACCTTGATTTCGGCTATCAACGATGTATTATTGAAATAAGACAATATATTTTGGAAAGAAATAGGAAAGCATGACCTTGGGTTGTGCTTTTTTTATGCCTATTTTTGTCGTTTTAGACCTATGCTAGTTTCAACCGCATATTTTCCGCCCATATTGCATTATGCTTGGTTGTTCCAAAGTAAGAATACTCTTGTGGAACAGTTTGAGACTTTTCCGAAACAAACTTATCGGAATAGGTGTGTCATTCTGTCGGCCAATGGTTTGCAGTCTTTATCAGTACCGGTTATAAAACCGTATGGAAATAAAACAATCACACGTGATATACAAATATCTTACAAAGAACCTTGGCAACAATTGCATTGGCGAAGCATTAAAACAGCTTATAATTCATCTCCGTTTTTGCTTTATTATCAAGATGAGATGGCAGAATTTTTTAGCAAGAAACATCCCTTTTTGCTTGATTTGAATGAAGCAATTATTCAATTGATAAATAGCTTAATGGAGTGGGATATAAATGTTAAACGTACAGAAACATTTGTTTTTCCTAATAAACTTTCTGTACAAGAAGATAAACGATTCTTGCTATCTCCAAAGGATGCTCATCCACTTGGCTTATCACGCTATATTCAAGTATTTTCCGATCAATATCCGTTTTTTGAAAATCTAAGTATATTGGATCTGATTTTTAATCTTGGTCCTGAGGCGGAATCTTATTTGGTGGAAATATAGGTCAAAAAAAACCGGAACTATTAACTCCGGTTTATTTTAAGATTGGATAATTTCTAATACTGCATTATTTTTTCCCAGTTGTATTTCCTTGGATTAATGCACATTACAGGTATTTGCGAGGTGTTAAAAATGATTTCTTCGTCGTAAGAACCCAAAAGGTATTTTGTCCAACTCGTATCCGGATTAGTCATAATCATTATTAAATCGTAATTGTTTGAAGTGGCATGATCAATAACTTGCTGAGAAAAATTTGCTGCTTTTTCAACGGTAGTTGAAGTATATTCAACGTTATTCTCTTCAAAATACTTTGTAAGTGTTTTTGTTGTTGCCTCGATTGATTTACCGGGGATGCTTAATAAATGAATTTTGGCATTCAATTGTTTTGCCATAAAGCTGGCCCAATTGGTTTTTTCCCAAGGCCCTGCATCGCTCGTAATTGGCAATAGAATATTGCGAAAACCTTCGTTAAATTTACGTTTCTGCACCACAATAACAGGAGCAGGAGATTCAGTTATTACCTTTAAAGCAAAACTGCCCGTTAATTTCTGCATACCCACTTTGCCATGTGTTCCTAAATAAACAAGTTTGGCGCCAAGATGTTGTGCAACAGAATTGATGGTAGTAAAAATATCACCATCTTCGGCTTTAATTTTAACTTCAATGCCATATTCAGCGATTAATCCATCGGCAATTTCTTGCAAACGTGTATAGATAGAATCTATTCCTAATTTTTCTTCTTTAAGGTAGGCGTTCGTGTTTTTATCAATAACATGGAGCAAATGTAATTCATATTTGAAAAACCTTGCAGCTTCAGCAGCTTGATTTATAGCATTTTCACAAACTTCTGAAAAATCTGTGGGAACTAGAATGATGTTGTTTATTTTATCTTTCATAGAGAGCTGATTTTTTATTTCTTTACAAATCTAATGATAATCATCTTTTGTTTTCATAAATAAGACATAAAAATATGAAAATGATTACAATTATTTTTCTAATTAGTTTCTTTTAACCCTTTTTTAACGAAAGACGAAGAGTTAAAAGGACTTATTGTAAATAGGAATCTAATTCTGAATTGACAATGGAAAGCAAGTCATTCTTGATGGTAGATATGGAGGCGTTGGTATTGTTTAGCAATACAAGTGTAATATCACTATCCGGCTCTAAAGTAATTGTGGAGGTAAAACCATGCCAAGCTCCATTATGAAAAATATAGTTATGATCACCATCTTTTTTAAAGCGCCAACCAAAACCATAATTTACAGTACGATTATTTCGTAAAATAGCTTTGGTATAGGCTTCCTCCAAAGTTTCTTTATCTACTAATTCGTAATTATTTAATGCTTTCGTAAATTTAAAAATATCTTCCACTGTTGAATAAACACTTTTATCGCCTAAAATTTCGTTATTCGCATCGTGAAAATACTGTCGCGCTCTTCGCCCTTGTGAAGCATATCCCAGAACTTGATTCGTATCTTGTTCCAAATTGGCTCGATTGTAAACAAAACTATGAGTCATTCCTAATTTGTCGAAAATCTCTGTTTGAAGAAAATCCCCAAAATATCGATTAGTAATTTTCTCTACAAGAAGAGCCAGTATTGCATATCCTGTATTTGAATATTCAAATCGTCTGCCCGGAAAATTATTCAAAGGTAAATTATGCGAAACAATCAAATTGAGCATTTTCTGATTGGAAAGACTGCTGTCATTAACCCAATAATGATCAACCAAATACATATAATTTTGAAGTCCTGAAGTATGGTTAAGTAAATGCCGAATCGTTATATTCGGGTAGGGGAAATTGGGTAAATAATTTTTTACAGTATCATCATACTGAAGTAAATTTCTTTCTTTTAATAGCATAACACTTAATGCTGTAAAAGGTTTGCTGGCGGAAGCCAATTGAAAGCTTGATTCTAAATGAATAGGAGCTTTGCTGTTGAAATTTGCTATTCCACGTGCTTCTTCAAAAATAATTTTTCCGTGAACAGCAATTAAAGCAGTCCCATTGAAGTGGTATCTTTGTAAAGAATTATGAAGTTTTGTTTGGGTTTGATTGATAATTTCTTCAGGTACAGGAAACACATTACTTTTAGCTGTTTCTGTCAATGGCTTTCCATCTATTAATAACGCACTCATACCCAGCGGATGACTGATAAGTACTATTATAAGAATAGATAAAAGTTTTTTATAAGAAGCCATAAATATGTTTTCTTCAAAGTTAGTTGCGCGAAAGAACAAAAAAAACGAAATCAAATTAAAGTTTTTAACATATTTTATTGAATAACCTGTTGATTAAAAAGGCATTTTTTCTATTTTTTACTTTCAAATATTTATCTAAATGACGATAATTCCATCAATTTTGAGAGGGCAATTCATGGAAAATATGTATCTTCGACAGAAATTAATTATTGTCTAAAGGCATAAAATCTATATTTTAATTCATGAGTGATTCGATCAGACAGTTACAACCTTTGGGAGTGTGGAGATTTTTTGATGACATTTGTCAAATACCAAGATCTTCCAAAAAAGAAGAAAAAATAAAAGCTTATTTATTGGATTTCGGTACTAAATATAATCTTGAAACTTTAGAAGATGAAGTAGGGAATATCCTCATTAGAAAAAATGCAACTAAAGGATATGAGCATTATCCGTGGCTTGTTATGCAAAGTCATATGGACATGGTTTGCGAAAAAAATAGTGATGTGGAGCATAATTTTGATACTGATCCAATTTCAACTCGAATTGAAGATGGTTGGGTAAAAGCTGTTGGAACTACTCTTGGTGCGGATGATGGTATTGGAGTTGCAACTCAATTGGCCATTTTAGCTGCCAATGATATTGATCACGGCCCAATAGAATGTTTGTTTACTGTTGATGAAGAATCAGGATTGAGTGGCGCTTTTGGTTTGAAATCCAGTTTTCTGAAAAGTGAACTATTGCTAAATCTGGATTCGGAAGATGAAGGCGAACTTTTTATTGGTTGTGCAGGAGGGATAGATACTAATGTGGCTTTCGACTTGGAATGGGAAGATGTTTCGGATCATCGGAGCTGGTATAGAATTGATGTAAATGGTTTGCGTGGAGGTCACTCTGGCGATGATATTCAAAAAGGATATGGGAATGCCAATAAAGTAATCAATCGGATTTTGTATAAAGGAGCAGAAAAATTCGATTTACGTTTAGCTTTATTTGATGGAGGAAACCTGCGCAATGCTATAGCTCGTGAGGCTTTTGCGGAATTTTGTCTTCCTAAAGGAAATGTTGGTGATTTTGAGAAGATGATATCTCAAATGACTAAAGATATAAAAGTTGAATTAAATGTAACGGAACCAAATTTAAACATTGAATTACGTGAATTGAAAAATGGTAGAAAAGTATTCCGTTTGGATCTTCAAAATCGTTTGTTGAATGCGCTTTATGCTTGTCCGCATGGTGTTATTGCTTGGTCACAGGATATTCCAAACTTTGTTGAAACTTCCACTAATCTGGCGGCCGTTAAAACATTGAATAATCAAATTTTGATTACTACAAGTCAGCGCTCTAGTTCAGAGACTGCAAAGTGTGATGTTATGAACATGGTTGCCTCCGTTTTTAAATTGGCTGGTGCAAAAATTAATCATAGTGATGGCTATCCGGGTTGGAAACCCAATCCAAAGTCCAAAATTATGGAGGTTTCTAGCTTATCTTATGAAAAATTATTTAAAAAGAAACCAAAAGTTTTGGCTGTTCATGCGGGATTGGAATGTGGATTAATTGGTAAGACTTATCCTAAAATGGATATGGTTTCTTACGGTCCAACGATCAAGGGAGCACATTCTCCGGATGAGCGAATTGAAATAAAAACAGTTCAAATGTTTTGGGATTTAACCTTGGATATTTTGAAAACGGTAAAGTAGTTTGGAGAGAAGAAGTGAAAAGGGATAAGGAGAAAAGCTGACGAAGTGATAAAAATTATTTCCCACAGATAGCGCAAATAAACGCAGAAAAGAATCAGCGAAAATCAATGAAAATTTTGAGAGAAAAAACTGTATTCTATTGAAAATAAAGGTGTTCAATCAAAATCTTAATTCCAATTCCAATAAGGATAATTCCACCAAGAAACTCCATTTTCTTTCCTAGTTTGTTGCCGTAATATTTACCAATTTGAATACCAATTAAACTTGCAACAAAAGTCACTGCAAAGATGATGATGGCAGGAGTGATAATTTCAATTTCTAAAAAGGCAAAACTTATGCCAATCGCCAGAGCGTCTATACTTGTGCTAATACCTTGTCCAACTAGCCGTAATCTTGATAATTGGATTCCTTTCTTCTTTATTGACTCTTTTTGGTAGATGCTTTCATAAATCATTTTTGATCCAATCAATGCAAGCAAAATAAATGCAATCCAATGGTCATAATCTTGAATAATGTGTTGAAATCCAATGGCTAAATAATAACCTAGCACAGGCATTATCCCTTGAAAAATAGCAAGATTGGCAGAAGATTTGAAAATTAGCCAGGCATTTAATTTTTTAATAGAAAGGCCATTTGCTAAAGAAACCGCAAAACTATCTAGCGATAATCCGAGAGCAATCAAGAGGAGAGTAACCAAATCCATTTAAATTCTTATCCATTCATAAACTCGCCAATATCAAGCTTGATTTTATCTGCTAAATGATTGGCTTTTGATAAGCTATCGCTTTCGGCATAAATGCGAATAATAGCTTCTGTATTTGATTTTCGAAGATGAACCCATTCACTTTCAAAATCAATCTTAACACCATCAATAGTCGATACGCGTTCTGACTTATATTTTTCCGCAATCTTCGATAAGAAACCATCCACATCCATTCCTTCTTCTAAACTGATTTTGTTCTTACTGATAAAATAATCGGGAAAACCGGATCGAATCATAGAAACTTTTTGTTTTCGTTTTGCCATTAGACTTAAAAACAAAGCAATTCCAACCAAAGCATCTCGGCCAGAATGCAATTCGGGATAAATTACGCCTCCATTGCCTTCGCCTCCAATAATTGCGTGCGTTTTTTTCATCATTTCTACTACGTTCACTTCGCCAACTGCCGCAGCTGAGTACAGGCCTTTGTGCTTTTGAGTAATACTTTGTAAAACTCTGGTGGAGGAAAGATTAGAAACGGTATTGCCTGTTTTATGCGATAATACATAATCAGCAATTGCTACCAAAGTATATTCTTCGCCAAAAGGAATTCCATTTTCACTTACAATGGCTAATCGATCTACATCCGGATCGACTGCAAAACCAACATCCGCTTTTTCTCTTAATACTAAGTCAGACAAATCGTTTAAATGTTCAGGAAGAGGTTCCGGATTGTGTGGAAATATTCCCGTTGGTTCACAGTAAATATCAAAAATACCAGCTACACCTAAGGCTTTTAGAAGAGGAATAATGGAAATGCCTCCTGTTGAATTTACGGCATCGAGTGCTACTTTAAAATTGGCCTGTCGAATAGCATTAACATCGACTAATTCTAAGGCAAGAATCTTTTCTATATGATTGTCAATCTGTGTGTTATCAACCGATATTTTTCCTATCTTATCAATTTTAGCATAATCAAATGCTTGATTTTCAATGAGTTTTAATAATGATTTGCCTTCTTTGGCTGAAATAAATTCGCCTTTGGCATTCACTAATTTAAGGGCATTCCATTGTTTAGGATTGTGACTGGCAGTTAAAATGATACCGCCATCTGCAGCTAAATCAATTACTGCCATTTCAACAGTAGGCGTAGTTGATAATCCAAGTGATACCACCTGTATTCCCATGGCAATTAATGTATTGTTCACAAGGCCTTCGAGCATTTCTCCTGATAATCGAGCGTCGCGCCCAACAACAATTGTAGGACTTTCCTTTTTGCTTTCCTTTTTAATAAAGAAAGCAAATGCAGTAGCGAAATTGACTATGTCGAGAGGAGTTAAATTATCTCCGGGCTCACCGCCAATAGTTCCTCTGAAACCTGAAATTGATTTTATCAAGGTCATAATTAATTGTTTATGCTTTTACGTTAATAAGCAGTTCTTGCGTTTTTTAAAAAAGCAAAGATATGGTATTATCCATATGTAAACCATATTTGCCACTGTAATTATCAACTTTTTTCCTCAAAATACAATTGAAAGTTGTGCATAAAGTTGTGCATAAATGCTTGAATAATAGTTGTCCAATAATCTTTAAAAATTATGTACTTTTGACGAGAATAATGAAAGGATATGGGAGAAGAGTTTGAATATTATTCTGAGGAGATTTTAAAAGAGATGATTGACCGTTTTCAGCGAATGATGGAATCCGGAAAATCACTTTTTTTTGATATCGATGAACTATCAGCAATAATTGATTATTATTTTGAAAATGGAAGTTTGGAATCCTTGAAAAAAGCGATTCGCTTTTCCCTTGAGCAATACCCGGGTAATTATGAGTTTCTTTTGAAGAAAGCTCAGTATTATGCCATGTCAGATCAACCTGAGAAAGGATTGGAATTGCTTGATGACTTAGGGAATATTGGTGATTCTGATTTTTATATGACCAAAGGTTCTATATTGAGTCAGCTTGAGCAGTACCGTGAAGCTATTGAGGAGTTTACGCACGCTTTAAATCAAAATCACGATTTAACAGAAGTTTATTCCAATATTGCTTTCGAATATGAAAATTTGGAACAATACGACAAGGCTTTGGAATATTTGTCGAAGGTATTGGAATTGGATCCTGAAAATGATCAAACTTTAAGTGAAATTGGACTTTGTTATGAAATGGCTGATCGCTCCAAAGAGGCAATCACTTTTTTTAACAATTTTATCGATGAATATCCATATAGCAAAGGAGCGTGGTTTAATCTGGCTATTTCTTACAATTCGAGTGGAAACAGTGAGAAAGCCATTGAGGCCTACGAATTTGTGTTGGCGATAGATGAAGAATATGCTTCTGCCTGGTTTAATATTGCCAATATTTATTTTAGTAAGGGCAATTTTGAGCAAGCAATAATTCATTATACAGAATCTATAAATAAAGAAGATCCTGATGTTATTTCGTATTATTTTTTAGGCGAAGCCTATGAGCAAAATGAAATGCTGGAGGATGCACTTAAAAATTATAAGCATGCCATTTCAATAAATACAGGTTTTATTGAGGCTTTGATTGGTTTGTCGCGGACTTATTTTAAGCTGGGTGATTTAGAATCAGCCTATGAAAATTTAATTAAAGCGACTGTTATTGAAGAACCTATGCCGCTTTTTTGGAATCTGAGAGCTGTTCGTATGCATGAACAAGGCTATGGGCAATTGGCTCGTTTTCTTACAAATCATCTCATTAAAATTCATCCTGATGAAGCCGCTTACTATGTAAATCAAGCCTTGCTAATTGTAATTGAAGATGATTATGCTGATGCCATAAAAATTGTTTCAATGGGGATTGATAAAATGAAAAAAGACAATCAAAAAGCATTGTTATATTATTTTAAAGGTCTTTTCCAATTGCTTGAAGGTAAAGAAGAAGAAGGAATAATTGACTTTGAATTTGCAATTCTTTTAGATAAAGGGGAATACAATAATCCACTATTGCAAAGCGAATTAAGTTCTTTTAGTAATCCTGCATTAGATAAATTGCTTATTCGTTTTGATTTGTTAAAAGACGAATAAAAATTATCCCGTTTTTCAATTTATAATAGCGCTCAAAATAAATTTTCGAGATTGATTCGAATGATATAATATTTTAATAGATGAAAAATTTAATTGGTGTTTTTATAAAAGGAATTGCCATGGGTGCAGCCAATGTAATTCCAGGTGTTTCCGGGGGTACAATTGCATTAATTACGGGTATTTTCGAACGTTTAGTTGATGGCATTAAATCCTTCGATTTTACTGCTTTAGGACTAATTTTGAAAGGCGATTTGAAAGGTTTTGCAAAACATACCGATTTAGCTTTTCTCATCGCGTTATTTTTAGGCGTTGTTTTATCTATTCTTAGTTTCGCACGTTTATTCGATTTTCTTTTTATTCATTATCCCGTTTATATCTGGAGTTTTTTCTTTGGCCTTATTTTGGCTTCCGTTTATTTTGTTGGAAAAACCGTAAGCAAATGGAGCTGGGATGTAATCGTAGTTTTTATTATTGGTTTAGCTATTGCTTTAACTATTACATTTCTAAATCCTGCCACGCAAAACGAAGGTCTTTTATACTTAATTATTTGTGGAATTATTGCCGCTTGTAGTATGATTCTTCCGGGGCTTTCAGGTTCTTTTGTTCTTATATTATTAGGTAATTATCAATTGGTTATGATTGATTCTATTAACCAATTACGTTTTGAAATACTCATTCCTGTTGTTTTTGGAGCTTTAATAGGTTTACTTGGTTTTTCCCATCTTTTATCTTGGGTTTTCAAGAAATATAGAAATCAAACCATTGCTATTTTAACCGGATTTATTTTTGGTTCATTGGGGATAATTTGGCCTTGGAAAGACTTGGTTATTCAACAATTTGGTGAGAAACAAAAAGTAGTAGGATATAATTGGATATTACCCGAGATAAATCTTCAATTTGGTATAGCAATAGGTATTATGTTACTTGGTATTTTAACCATTTGGTTAATGGAGACTATGGCAAAAGAGAAAACCTAATCCTAATTAATACAAATAGTATTTGATAGTTGAATTAAGTATTCCTTTGAGTCTGTACCAGTTTAGATATCCATATATTGGTTTATATGCACGTGTCGGTCCATTAGGTGTTGGATCTGATTGGCTTTCATCACTTTTAGGAATAAAAGATTTTAATCCCTAACTCTTTACCTTTTACGTAATATGCAGATTGAGTTTATTAAATAGCTCTGTATTTTTCTTGGTAATTTCAACATTTAACCATTTGCCATTAATCTTTATTTTTTTCATGTCCTTTAAAAAAAGGATAATGTCTTTGGGGGAGAATTTTGAGTTTAGCTTATTTTCTTTGAGTTTCAGAATTAATTTATAATACCAATGCATGGCAATATAGTTTATAAACATCCATCCTTCCAATGCGTCTTCGTCCTGCATATATGATTTGTCAGCACCTATGACGTTTTTGAAAACATCAATCATAGTTTCAATCTGATTACGACTTTTATAACTTAAATAGTCGTCCCTTAAAAATCATTTAAAATGTTAATAATCAGTTGATAACACCTTTTGTTAGGTTGTTAAAATTGCAAGCAAATGTGTATCTTAGTAAAAAAGCTTGCAGATATGGTTGGAAAACAGAACAAGACACCTCAATTAAGTATTTTTGATACTCCCTTAAAAAGGTTCATCAATTTAGAACATGAATTGTGTATTCTATCCGGACAAATAGATTGGGATTCTATAGAGAAGGAATTCTCAGTTTATTTTTCAGAAATAGGAAGACCTTCTGTCCCAATCCGAAGAATGGTAGGGTTGCTATTGTTAAAACATATTTATAATTTAAGTGATGAAGCAATTGT
>JAGGUP010000063.1 GCA_021158405.1 Bacteroidales bacterium | reverse complement strand
GTCTTAAAATGGACCCCTTTACTGAAGGAGGAGATGGCGCTGCTATAGTAACTCCTTTAAGTTTAGAATTCTTTCCTTTTCAGAATTTTAAGAAAGTTTCATTTTTATTTGAATTAACACCAGAATTTTTTGTTGACAACCAAGCACATTTAAGAAGTTTAGCTGGTATTCGGTATTCATTTAGCTATTGAACTTGAAAATCTCTTAGCTCACTCCTATATCAACATATCGATATAGGAGTTTTTTTAAGTAAAAAAATGCAAATAAATAAAACTACTTTTGTCCAATGGATATTGTATTTCTAGTTTTCCTTGGAATTATTGGTGGTTTAATTGCTGGAATGCTGGGTTTAGGCGGCGGCATATTTTATATTCTAGTTTTTCCTTATTTAATTGAAGCTCGTGGATTTCCTCCCGAACTAAGCGCTCAGTTTGTTATTGCTAACAGTTTGTTTGGGATTATGGTTGCTTCTGGAATGTCGGTTCTGGGCTATAAACGAAAAGGGAAACTCCCGATTAAAGAAATTCTGGCAATAGGAATTGCCTCGGCAGTAGTAGCTTATTTAAGTTTAAACTTTATTGTTTTACAACCTTGGTTCTCCAAAACCATCTTCAATATATTTATCATTATCCTTATGCTTTACATTCTTTTTAAAATGTATTTAGAATTGCATGTGGAGAAAAAAGAAGATGGGAAAATTACAACAACAGAAGGCATATTTAGCGGAGGAATAGCGGGTTTTGTTTCTGCACTTAGTGGTTTAGGCGGAGGCGTTATAATTATCCCCATCCTCACTTTACGTTTTAGGGTTTCTTTAGTAAAAGCCAAGGTAATTTCTCTGGCTATGATTTTTGTGAGCTCTTTAACAATGACTGTGAACAATTTAATCACTCAAGCACCACAAACCATTGATGGCGTTAAAACAATTGGCTATATCATTCCATCGTGCATAATTCCTATAACCATTGGCGTATTAATTGGTAGTCCTTTGGGCCTTAGATGGAGCAACAAATTAAAGCGCAAACACCTCGATATCCTATTTATGAGTTTTGTATTAATGGTTTTAATTGAAAAAAGTTACGGATTAATTAACTCGTTTTTTTAGGTCGAATAAAATAGCTCTCCAATTTCCGCATAAAGAGATTTGTTTTCCTATCTTTAATCTCCTCATAAAGCACTTTGTAAATTTCCAGTACTTTAGCTGCTGAAATAATCCAAGCGAAATGCTCTATTCGTTTTTTTCCTTTAATAATTAACTGATTAGAATACAATCTATTATTCAATATTCGATTTATCGCAGCTGCGATTTCTTCAGGATTTAAAGGATCAACCAGAGCGGCTGCATCTTTGGCAATCTCGGGCATACAACTCACGTTAGAAGTGATTACAGGAACGCCCGCAGCCATTCCTTCTAAAATTGGAATTCCAAAAGATTCTCTCAAACTTGCATAGATAAACATTTTACTAAAAGCATAAATCAAAGGGATATCCTTATTTTTAACATATCCTATAAAGTGAATATCTTTCTGGATTTCTTTAGAAATATGCATACCCATCAGTTTAAATACATCCGAAGGTGCCTCATCAGCTAAAATAAATGGCAAAGGTTTTGGAGAGCTTTTATGATAAATTACGTAAGCTTTTAAAACATTCGGAAGATTTTTTTTCTGATTTGAATTTCCCAAAGCAAAAATATATTCTTCCGGCAGCTTATACAATTCTTTTATTTCCGGATATTTTGATTTATCAATTTTTAAAAAACTGTCGGACATAGAGTTGTAAATCACAAACAGTTTATGGTTCAGCTTTGGATATCTTTTTAAGATAATATCTTTTTCAGAATTTGAAACTGTAATAATTCGCGCTGCTTTTTTTAAAATTGATGGAACTACAAACCGTCTATAGAAATTTCCAACTAATTGATATAAAGTAGATTGATAAGAAATAAAATGAAAATTTTCGAGATAAATAATATCGTGCAAAGTTAAAACAAGCGGGATATTTAACCAGAGTGGCGCCGTATTACTTGTGCAGTGAAGGATGTCTATTTTATAACGAATTACTTCACGCGGTAATATAAATTGTTCCCAAATATGATAGGCAGCTTTTTTTGTTCGGACTAAATGAAAACGCTTACTTGGAGTATACCAATCATCATCATCTCCATCTTTTACAAAAATATAATACTCATTTATGGTATCAATTATTTGAAGGTTCTTGATAAGCTCAATGGCAACAATATCCATCCCATGCTTTTCTCGCCTAAACAATCGTTGCCCTTCAATTCCTATTCTCATACGAAATCTTTATTTTGTAAATATAAGTCAATTTTTAATAAAGACAAACATAATAAAACTTAAGGAGCAAGCCGTTTAATCTCCCAGTTTTCTCCCTTTCGATTGTAGAGAAACCGATCGTGCAAACGGTTTTGGCGTCCTTGCCAAAATTCATACATCATAGGATTAAGGCGAAAACCTCCCCAAAATTCAGGACGTGAAATAATTTTATTATCGATTTTTAATAAGAATTCCTGATGCCTTTTCTCCAAACTGGCTCTATCTATAATCTCTTTACTTTGTTGTGAAATCCAGGCACCGGCTTTACTTCCTTTTGGTCGATTACTAAAATAGGTATTTGATAATTCTTCCTCCACCTTTTCTACAAATCCCCAAACACGTACTTGCCTTTCCATTTCTGGCCAATAAAACAACATAGAAGACTTATTGTTATTTCTCAATTCTTCTCCTTTATTGCTATCGAAATTAGTAAAAAAGACAAATCCATTGCTAGCAAAGTCGCGTAGATACACCATTCTACTCGAAGGAAAACCATCTTTATTAATTGTTGAAAAAGACATTGCAACACTCTCAGAAATATCCATTTGAACATATTCCTCCAGCCACTTTGAAAACTGAAAATTGGGGTCCGAATGTAAATCTTCCAGTAGTAAATTGCCTTTATTAAATTCGCTGTGCGAGGTAGACATAAAAACAGTATTTTTACGTTAAATTTTATGCAAAATACAATTTTCTATGCAACCACCAAGACTTGTCAAGAAAAAGGAATGCACCAGATTAACATGGTTTAGTGTCATCTTAATCGCTTTCGTATTTTTGGCTCTTTTTTATGTGCTCAGAAATCAACTTTACAATTTTCTTGCTCCTATTAAACCTATCGACACAAAAGTGATGGTTATCGAAGGTTGGATAAACGATTTCGCCATTGAAGATGTTTATACTCAATTTTTAGAGAATAAATATGATCTACTTATAACCACTGGAGGCCCTTTGGATAATGGTTATTTAGCCACTCATTTTATTACTGCTGCTGATCTTTCAAGAGCTACATTAATAGAATTGGGCATGGACAGCACAAAAATTATTTCCGTTCCACGTAAATTTACTCTAAAAAATCGCACCTTTCAATCTGCTTTGGCACTGAATCAATGGATAAAAGAATATCATAGTGATATCAAGAGTTTCAACCTTATTTCCCTCGGTGCACACAGCAAGCGTAGTTGGCTTTTATTTCAAAAAGCGATGCCCAAAAAGGAGATTGGAATCATTGCAATAAACGATCTTCGTTTCGACTCAAAAAAATGGTGGAAAACAAGTATAGGGTCAAGAACAGTAATTACAGAAGCTATTGGATATTTTTATGTGTGCTTTTTTATGTAGCTTGCAGAAAAAATACTATTTTAGTCCGATTTTTAAATTTATAATTTATTACATCTATTAACTCAATTAAAAATATACGTGAAAAACTTAACTATTTACTTTCTGATTTTTCTACTCTCTTTCCCTTTGCTGCCAAACAATATTCAAGGGCAGGAAGCTACAAATTATACGAATAGTGCCAAAACAGAAACTACAGATATTTCGTATAACCAAGATCAAAATGAAGATCAGGATCAAAATACTGCATTTACTCAAGAAGAACTCGCCTATTTAAAAATGGGAGGAATTATTGCTTTTCTACTAATCACCCTGTTGGTGCTCCTCTACTTTTATTTTAGAAAGATAAAAGCAAGTAAATTTGCCACACAAATACTACGCAATCAAAATGCTAAATTGCAAGATTCAAACACCACTAAGGAAAAATTTCTTTCTATTATTGGTCACGATTTAAAAAATCCATTCAATTCTGTATTAGGACTATCAAATCTCGTAATTGATCAATGGAAGTCTTTAGATGATGAAGAACGTTTTCAAATATCAAATGAGATAAACAGCTCAAGTCAAAGTCTTTATGAATTACTCGACAATCTTTTAATCTGGTCACGCACACAGACTAGTAACATAAAAATATCACCTGAAAAATTTGACCTGAATGAAAGTGTCACGAATATTTATGAGATATTCAAAAATCAGGCGAATTTTAAAAACATAAATGTGCGTCTGGAAATATCAGGAATTAAAAACGTTTTTGCCGATCCAAATATGATTGCTACTGTCATTCGAAATCTGCTTTCGAATGCACTAAAATTTACACAGAGTGGTGGTCAGATAGTTATTCGCACTCAAAATAAAGCGGATATAGTGGAGCTTTCCATTTCTGATAACGGAAAGGGCATTTTACCCGATGATTTAAAACGAATTTTCGAAGACAGCGGTCATCATACCACAAAAGGCACTTCAAATGAAACCGGTTCAGGACTAGGATTGCTTTTAGCAAAAGATTTTATTCAAAGAAACAATGGAATTATTTGGGTGGAAAGTAAGCCCGGAAAAGGAAGTTTGTTCACCTTTACTTTACCTGTATCATAAACCTTAAAACGAATGAAACATTTCAAAATTTACCAACTTCTTTTTCTTTTAGTAGGTTTAGGATTTGCATGCCAAAACGAAGAAGCCAAATCTTATATCTCAGAAATTGAACAACAAAGGGCTGAAAAGAACGAAGCTTATAGCGATTCATTAACGAGTCCCTTAAACCCTATTCATTTAACGGAATTTAATGGTTTGGATTATTTTCCCATAGATCCTGATTTCAGAATAGAGGGAATATTTAAAACTACTCCGGAGGAAAAACCATTTGTAATGGCTACCTCTACCGACAGAGCTCCAATTTATCGAAAGTATGGAAATTTTTATTTTACCATTAAAGGTGAAAAATTTGTTCTGGGTGCTTTTCAGGATATGGATTCTATTGACGATACTCTGTATAACAAACATTTATTTCTTCCCTTTCAAGATTTAACAAGTTCCAAAGAATCTTATGGTGGCGGACGATATATTGATATACTTATTCCACAATCCGATTCCATTATCGTAGATTTTAATCTGGCTTATAATCCATACTGCGCCTATCACAATCGATGGTCTTGCGTTATTCCTCCTCCCGAAAATTTCCTGGAAGTTAAAATTCTAGCCGGTGAGAAGGAATTTCATTTAGCAGCACATTGATAATATGATGAAATAATTATGATTCTCAAATCACCAATCGGAATGAATATTTTCTTTTAGCCTTAATATTGAAGACATCCCTTTGGGACATGTGACCATTAAAAAACAAATTTGAAACACATGAAACGATTATTAATATTTCTACTTTTATTCAGCGTAGCAGGTCTTTCTGCTCAGGAAAAACAAAACTATAAAATTGATATAAAAATCAAAGGACTGGAAGATAGCGTTTTGTATTTAGCAAATTATTTTGGTGAAAAAACGCTCTTAGTTGATACGGCATTTAGAAAGAGGAAAAATAATTATTTATTTGAAAATAAAAAACTATTAAAAGGTGGTATTTATATTGTTATTGGTCAAAATAGAAACTCCATTTTCGAATTTTTGATAGCCGATAGTCAGGATTTAAAATTTAATTCTGATATGGATAATTTAATCGAGAAAATGGAGGTAAAAGGTTCCAATGAAAATTCCTTGTTTTTTCGTTACCTCTCTAAATCAAATATCCAATATACGCTTTTAAAAAAATACCAGGAAAAACTTAGTCACTTATCATCCGAAAATGATTCCATCCAAATCATTAATCAACTTATTCAAAATCTTAATACCGAAATTGTCGATTATAAAAAAGACATAATTGAAGCCTATCCGCATACATTTATTTCCCATTTTTTCTTGGCTATGAAAAGTCCGGATTCCAAATTATCACCCAATTCATCTAAACAAGATTCCATAAAAGCTTTTCAATATTATAAAAAACATTATTGGGATTATTTTGATTTCGAGGATGATCGGTTAATAAGAACACCTGTTTTTCATAATAAACTGGATTATTATTTTAGTGCGATTGCGCATCCTATGCCTGATAGTTTATTGCTTGAAATCGATCACTTCTTAAGTCGTATACCGGAAAAATCTGAGTTGTACAAACATAGCTTATGGTACCTTACGGTTAAATTTGATCAATCAAAACGAATGGGTTATGATCAAATTCTTGTGCATTTTGCTGACAATTATTACGCAAAAGGGAAAGCAGGTTGGTTGAATTCAAGCGTGTTAAAAAACATACTGGAAGAAGCAAAAAAGCGACGCAATTCATTAATAGGAAAAGAAGCACCAAATCTTGTAATGCAGAATTTAGATTTGAGTCCAATCTCGATGTACTCCTTAACCAATAAATACACTATTCTCTATTTTTGGAGTCCCAGTTGCGGTCATTGTAAAGTAGAAACACCAAAGCTTAAAGATTTTTATACTAAAAACGCTAAGAAATTTGATTTAGAAGTATTTGCAGTTTGTGCCGATACCAATATGCAAGAAATGAAAACGTATATTTTGGAAAATAAATTGAATTGGATCAATGTGAATGGCCCACGAAGTTATACCCAAAATTTTCATGAATTATACAATGTATATTCAACCCCTTATATATTTATACTCGACAAAAGCAAAACGATTATTGCTAAACAAATTAGCAGCGAACAATTATTTGATTTTATTTCAAATTACGAAACCATAAAACAAAACAAAGAATGAAATACAATTTTGACCAATGCATTGACAGGACAAATTCAAACGCAGTAAAATACGCAATCAGAGAAAGTTATTTTGGTAAAAAAGATGTTATTCCTTTGTGGGTTGCAGATATGGATTTTGCTACGCCTGAATGCATTAGAAAAGCAGTTGTAGAAAGAGCTGAACATGAAATTTATGGTTATTCAATTAAGCCCGAAGGCTATTTCAACGCTATACAAAATTGGCTTAAAAAAATACACCAGTGGGAAATCCCAAAAGACAGTATTTATTTTAGTCCGGGAGTAGTTCCCGGTTTAGTTTTCAGCATCTTGGCTCTAACCGAACCCGGAGACAAAATCATTGTTCAAACACCCGTTTATTTCCCTTTTTTTATTAGTATTGAAGGAAATAATAGAGAAATGCTCATAAATCCTTTGAAAGAAAATGATGGCTATTACGAGATGGATTTTGATGATTTAAAGGCAAAAATAGATTCTAAAACAAAAATGATTCTATTGAGTAGTCCACACAATCCTGTTGGGCGTGTTTGGAAAAAAGAAGAGCTGCAAGAGTTAGTAGAAATTTGTGTAGAAAATAATATCATAATAGTCAGTGATGAAATTCATGCCGACCTCGTTTTTGCTCCCAATACGCATTATCCACTTGCCTCTCTCTCCAAAAAAGCTAAACAACAAACGTTAACGTTCATGGCTCCAAGCAAAACGTTTAATATGGCCGGATTGAGTACTTCTTTCGTTATTATTGAAAATCCTACTTTTCAAGAGAAATACAAGGCTCTATTAGAGAGCTATCATCTTGCTAACGGAAATTTATTTGGCAATGTGGCTGCGGAAATGGCTTATGAAAAAGGGGAAGAATGGCTTGAACAAATGTTGGTTTACACTCAAGGAAATATTGATTTTGTAACTGCCTTTTTAAAGAAAAATATCCCGCAAATCCATTTCTTAAAACCCGAAGGCACATATTTGCTTTGGCTTAATTTTAAAGCACTTAATATGAATGATTCTCAGTTGAAAGAATTCCTGATTCATCAAGCGGGAATTGGACTTAATCAAGGGACTATATTTGGCGAAAACGGCTCAGGTTATATGCGAATGAATGTGGCTTGTCCACAATCACTTTTGGAAAAAGCCTTGATACAGTTGAAAACGGCTGTTGATTTGTTGGATTAAAAGAGCGTAATAACCTGTTAGATAATAATATGGCACTTCTAATCCTGACAGGTTTTTAAAATCTGTCAGGATTGTTTTAAAAACCTGTCAGGATTTAAATTTTCCGCAATCTCGCCATATAAAACCCATCAAAGCCTTCACTTGGCATCACTTTTCGCTCTTCTTCCAAGGTATATTTCCCTTCGTTTTTCGCAAGAAATTGGCTGATTTGTTTTTCATTTTCTGATGACAAAATAGAACAAGTTACATACACAAGAGCTCCACCCGGCATCAACATAGATTGATAATCATCCAGAATCTGTGCCTGCATTTTTCTATATTCTTCTATTTTTTCCAGACTGAGTTTCCATTTTGAATCAGGTTTGCGACGCAAAATACCGAGACCACTACAAGGAGCATCAATAAGTAAAACATTTGCTTTTCCCATTAACTTTCTTATTTGCTGTGCATGAATCAAGTGAGCACTCACAATCCGGCTTCCGGCTCGCTTACTTCTTTTTTCGAGTTCCACTAATTTGGCATCCTCAATATCCAAAGAAAATATTTTTCCTTTATTTTCCATCTGAGCTGACAAATGCAAAGATTTTCCACCGGCTCCTGCACAAGCATCTATTACAGTCATTCCTGACTTTACCTGAGCAAAAGGAGCAACTAATTGTGAAGAAGCATCTTGTATTTCAAAAAATCCATTTCTAAATGTTTTGAGTTGACTTAAATCTCTTCGCTGTTTAAGAAGTAAAGCATCAGGAAAATTAGCTATTTCTTCCACTTCAACACCTTCCTTTTTCAATAACTTAATAAGCTTTGCTTTTTCAATTTTAAGTATATTCACTCTTAAAACTACCTCTGCTGTTTGGTTTAAAGCGGTAATTTCTTTGCTCCAATTTTCACCTAATTCATTCTGACCTAATTCATTTAACCAATCAGGAATGGAAGCCGTTATTTTTAGATCTTCTCCAAATTTAATTTTATTAATTTCGACTAATTCTACATTGAGGATGTTGGGTGTAAACCAGTCAGGAAATTCTACTTTTTTATCTTGCAAATAAACCCCCAACACTTTCGCATAGCGATCATTGTCATTTTCATTAATAGCTCCAATAGTTAAATACCATCGCCACCAACGAACAATATCGTAGATGCTTTCGGCAATAAATCTGCGATCGCGCGAACCCCAACGTCTATCTTTTCTAAGTTGATTCTTAACAACTTTATCCGCTAAAGCCCCCTGGCCAAAGATTTCTTCCAAACCATCAAGAACAGCTTGTACTATATTTTTATGCAATTTCATAAGTGTAATTTTAAGCGTAAAATATTTGTTGATAGCTAAACTGTTTCTGCAAAATTAAAAACCAGAGTATTAATCGGGCAGTAAATTTATTTAAAATAAGCCTGATTATAACGCAAAATACGGTATATAGCTTCCTGAACATGAATGGCATTATTAAAAACCAATTCCTGATCTGATGGAAATGGAATCTGTTTACTGTTGATTAATTGTTTTGCTTCCTCGTCCAACGCATTTATATCGCCAATAGCACGCGCAGAAACATGATGAAAAACAGTTTCCGCATTAAAAGGTTTTTGCCCTATCAAACGTTCAACCGGATTTAGTTCGATGAACTCAACTTCTCCGTTAATCCGAACTTCTTTATGCTGAACCGTTTCAACCAAAGCACATTGAATTGCTTTGTATTTTATCTCTTTCATATCGTTTCCAACTGTATCCTTTTTAACATTTCCACGTGCATCCAAAAGATAAACAAACCCATCTTCCACCTTCTTTTTATAAACATGGTCTAGGCTTTTTATATCATCCGGCGAAACTTGAACATTCCTAATTTTAACGAGTGCTATATAATCATAATCGTTTTGATCTTCTTCTTGCTCAAAAAAGTAGTGAACCCAATCTGTATTAAGATAGGCTGTATTTCCACTTATGATTTCACTCATAAATTCAGGAGGAAAATTAAACAAACTTGTATTTTCCACTTCCACAAAGACACGACTAATTCCCTTATACTGCGCTTCGCTAATCAAATTGTCTAAATCAAGATAAGAGAAACCTGCATAGGATTTTGCTCTTATAAGTTCACCATAGGCTTGACGAATAAGTACTTTATCATTCGATGCTAACAAACGCTTTCCATTAGCGTAGAAATAGCTAGCTGCTTTTCTTTTGGCTTTCACAATTTCAGCATCATAATCTTCTTGTTTATAATTAGTTAATTGTCCATTTAGCTTCAAGGGCATTACCGCTTTTATTTGATTCTGACGATTTTTAAGTGAACTATAATGTTGCAAAATACGATCCCAAGATTCTGGCTGACCTTCCAATTTCAAATATTTAACAGCATCAAAATCACGCTCATTAGCTAAATTATAGGCTTTATCAAGCAAAATTGCATCTTTAGTATTATCGGGATTTTTGATTAATTTCTTTACCGATTTGGTAATTATTTCATCGTAATTGCCTCGCTGCAAATTCTTTTTAGTGCTATTACAAGAACTTAAAAACAAAACGAGAACAGCTAAAAATAATAGTAATTTTTTCATAAGAATAAATTCATAATTATAATCGCGAAGATAACCAGAAATCCAATACTTAGACCTCGGTAAATTCAAGTTTTCTCCCTTCCAATAAAAGGCTTAACCCTAGATTTGTTTATATTTGCACTAAATCCAAACAGCAAATCCAATGCAAATAATTGACCTCAGTCACGAAATCCATAACCAAATGACCGTTTTTGGAGAAACAGAAAAACCTGAAATTATTCGAAAATGTACGATTGAAGAAGATGGTTATAATTTACACGAACTCAAAATAAACAGCCACACAGGAACTCATGTAGATGCTCCGGCACATATGGTGGCAGGGGGGAAATATTTGGAGGATTTTTCCCTAGATAAATTTTTCGGCAAAGGATTTATGCTGAATGCAGCAAGTTTCTGTTGTGGAGAAATCCCACTTTCTTTCTTAAAAAATTACGAATCTCAAATACAAGAAACAGATTTTCTTATTCTAAATTCGGGTTGGCACAAGAAATGGAAAAGCTATGATTATCAAACAAATTACCCTGTTTTATCCATTGAATCTGCGAAATGGCTAACAAAATTCAATTTAAAAGGTATCGGATTAGATTATATTTCAATAGATCCAGCTGATAGTCAAGATGTTCCATTGCACAAAATAATTTTAGGAGCAGAGATCCTAATTATTGAAAATTTAAACAATCTAGATGCTTTACCGGAAAGCGGTTTTCAGTTTCAATGTCTTCCACTAAATGTAAATAAAGCAGATGGTTCCACTTCTCGAATAGTGGCTTTTGTATAATATTCCACTCTATCTACTAATTGAAAAACATCGAATATATTTTGATTTTGGGCTAAAGCCCTTTAACTAACAGATAATCAATTTCCCCGACATTAAAGTCGGGGCTATGCAAATTCCAATTATCTGGGCTTTAACCCAAACTTGAATTTTATTACTAACATTTCACTATAATTTCAACGATTTCATATTTAATACATTTAAAAACAATTACACTACCTTTGCGCCAAATTAATATCCTATGATCCTTTTCGACGAATTAAACCTTAACAATCCGCTACTGAATGCCTTGGCCGACTTGGATTATTACACACCTACACCTATCCAAGAGCAAGCTTTCCCGGTAATAATGTCTGGCGCAGATCTAATAGGAATTGCTCAAACGGGAACTGGTAAAACTTTTGCTTATTTACTGCCAATTCTTCGGCAATGGAAATATTCTGATTCCAAGCATCCCAAAGTTTTAATTATTGTGCCTACACGAGAATTGGTAAAACAAGTGGTTGAGCAAATCGATAAGCTTGCAAAATACATGAATGTCAGGTATGCAGGTGTTTACGGAGGAACAAATATCAATACCCAAAAACAATTGGTTTACAATGGATTGGATATTTTAGTTGGTACACCCGGTCGCTTAATCGATTTAACTTTGACAGGAACATTACGTTTGAAAAATATTCAAAAACTAGTGATCGACGAAGTGGATGAAATGTTGAATCAGGGATTTTTGAAACCTATCACGCACTTTTTTGAAAGTTTACCTGAAAAAAGGCAAAACCTAATGTTTTCAGCCACTTTAACCGAAGAAGTTGAAACGCTGATAAAGTCAACATTTTATAATCCAAAGAAAATTGAAATAGCACCTCATGGAACTCCGCTTGAACAAATTGTTCAGAAAGCATATTCCGTTCCAAATTTTCATACAAAGGCCAATTTATTAACTCATTTAATTAAGGAAGACAAAGCCATTGAAAAAGTTTTAATTTTTGTTGGCAGTCGAAAATTGGCTGATCGTTTATTAGAGCATATTGCTTCTGAGTTTCCAGATCGTCTAGGTATCATTCATTCAAATAAATCTCAAAATTTCAGGTTCAGAAATCTCAAAGATTTTGAAGAAAACAAAATCAACATCTTAATTGCCACCGATATTGTGTCTAAAGGTATTGATATTACCGAAGTAACTCATGTGATCAACTTTGATATACCAACAATTCCGGGCGATTACATCCATCGTATCGGAAGAACAGGGCGTGCCGATAAACCCGGAATTGCAATTTCTTTTATTAACGAAGTAGAAAAAGAATTTCAAAATGACATTGAAACTCTAATGAAAATGTCCATTCCCATGTTGGAGTTTCCTGAAGATGTGGAAGTATCAAAACTCTTTACGGATGAAGAGCTATCAAAGGTAAAAATGAAAAATTATCTAAAAATGCCGAAATTAGATGGTAAGGGTGCATTTCATGAAAAATCAGAAAAAAATCGACAAGTAAATTCAGGCAGTCCAAGCAAAAAAAGAAAGAAGCATAAACGTCCGGAAAAAAGAAGCGCTAGAAAAAAGATTTAAAGAGCAAAAACAGCCGTCTATGAAAACTAAATACATCCTCTCCATTTTCGTTTTTATTTTCTCATTTCAAGCTTTTGCTCAACGCGATTTTTCAGATTCAAAAATCACCAAAGTTATTTTGTTAGGGACAGGAACACCAAATCCTTCACCCGATCATGCCGGAAGTAGTCTGGCAATTCTTGTAAATAACACTCCCTATATTATTGATTTTGGCGCAGGAATTGTGCGTAATGCCGCTGCTATATCGACCCATTGGGGTGGTCCATTTGAAGGAATGAATGTGAAAAATATCAAACGTGCATTTTTAACTCATTTGCATTCAGACCACACCGTCGGTTATCCCGATCTTATATTAACACCTTGGGTGATGGGTCGTAATGCTCCTTTAGAAGTCTATGGACCAGAAGGAATCCAAAGCATGACCGATCATATTCTTGAAGCATACAAAGAAGATATTGCTTATCGGATCTATGGAGATGAGCCGGCTAATAACCAAGGTTGGCGTGTAAATGCCCATGAAATAATAAAAGAAGGAGTAATTTTTCAGGATGAAAATGTAAAAGTGGAAGCTTTTCCGGTAGTTCATGGCTCATGGCCAAATGCTTGGGGCTTTCGTTTCACTACTCCCGATAAAGTTATTGTTGTATCAGGCGATACAAAACCTTGCCCTAAAATTGAAGAATATGCTCAAGGAGCCGATATACTCATTCACGAAGTTTATTCTCAAGCTGGTTTTGACAAAAAAGATCCATTCTGGAAAAATTACCATAGTAAAAATCATACGTCAACTTATGAGCTGGCCGATCTTGCGAATAAGACTCAACCTCGAATTATTGTCTTAACACATCTGCTTTTTTGGGGATCAAGTGAAGAAGATTTACTCAATGAAATAGCTGAAAAGTATAAGGGAAAAGTTTATGTTGGTAGGGATTTAGATATCTATTAATAATGAAAAAACGTCTCTTAAATATTCTATTCTGGTCGATACTTTCTGCCGCATTTATAGGGCCAGGAACAATAACAACTGCAGCAAAAGCAGGAGCCAATTTTCAATTTGATTTACTCTGGGCTCTTGTCTTCTCCACTTTTGCTTGCTTGGTTTTGCAAGAAGCAGCTGCCCGACTGAGTATTGTTAGCAATAAAAGTTTAGGTTCAGCTATTGCCGAAACTTTTGGAAAAGTAAAAGGCGGCTGGATGGTTTTTCTTTTAATAATCGGAGCTATTATTATTGGATCAGCAGCTTACCAAACCGGAAATCTTTTGGGGGCGGCAGAAGGGATTCTCCTCATAAGCAATATTAGTTCAGGTCCGGTAATATTTATTCTTGCTATAATCGCAGGTATTGCTTTGTTATTTCCAAGTCTGCAAATATTAGCCAGAAGTCTGGGTTTTTTAGTTGTGTTAATGGGTTTTGCTTTTATAACAACAGCCCTTTTAATTAAGCCCAATATTTCAGATTTAATAAGCGGCAGCTTTATTCCGCAAATGCCGGAAGGTTCCGGACTCTTAATACTCGGATTGATTGGAACTACTGTAGTACCTTACAATATTTTTCTAGGTTCCGGCTTAACCGATAAAACACAAACCATCAAAGAAATGCGATTTGGCATTTCAATTGCTATCCTTTTAGGTGGAATCACTTCGATGGCCGTATTAATTGTTGGAAGTGCCATTTCAGGCGAATTTTCTTATGTCGCTTTGGGACAAACATTAGGAAATAAACTTGGCTCTTGGGCCGTTTGGTTTTTTGGTTTTGGATTATTTGCAGCTGGATTTTCCTCAAGTATTACAGCTCCTTTGGCTTCTGCCATTACAGCGCGTGATTTATTTCAACATAAAAATGCTAAAAAATGGGCTCAAAATGGAATCTATTTCAAAATGATTTGGGGACTTGTACTCGTAACCGGACTTGCTTTTGGACTAGCAGGATTTAAACCTATCCCAGCCATCATAGCGGCTCAGGCACTCAATGGACTGATTCTTCCTTTTATTAGTATCTTCCTGTGGTTTGCCATAAACAATACCAGCCTAATGGCTCAAAATACGAATTCAAAGTTTCAAAATATATTATTTGGAAGCATCGTTTGGGTGAGCTTAGTTCTTGGTCTTTGGAATGTTTTAAAAGCAAGTATGCGTTTTTTTAATCAAAACCTATCCGAAAACCCGCTTGTTTTTTACAGCCTTTTTGCTTTCACTTTATTGATAACCCTTTTTGTCGCAAATCGCATTCAGAAAAGAAAATAATATGCATAAACCAAATCAAAACCACAAACTATTTATTGATACAGGCGGCACTTTTACGGATGC
>JAGGUP010000047.1 GCA_021158405.1 Bacteroidales bacterium | reverse complement strand
AGAGGTTTTAAGGTGTCATTAACCAATCTATTGAAATTTTCGCCACGCTTACGACCTACCAGCATGGCCGGATCAAACGAAGGGCTGGATACTAAACTCAATATTTCTCCTGTGGAAGGTTCTATGGCGACAATACTACCGATTTTATTTTGCATTAGCTTTTCACCATAAGCCTGAAGCTTCAAATCCAACCCGGTATATAAGTCTTTTCCTTTAACCGCCAGTGTATCAAAACGCCCTTCTTTATAACTCCCTTTTACGCGATTGAAAACATCAACCATCACATATTCGGCACCTTTGCTACCACGTAATTCATTCTCGTAGTATTTTTCTAAGCCGCTTTTCCCAATATAATCGCCCAAGGCATAATAACTATTACGATCTAAATCGCGGCGATTTACTTCACCCACATCACCTAAATTTAATGCAGCCACAGAAAAAGGATAACGGCGGAGCGTTCTTTTTTGCACATAAAACCCAGGAAATTCATACAGGATTTCTTGTAAATAAGCGAACTCCTGTTTGGGTAATTGTCCCATAAATAAAGAAGCTTTATAGGGGGAATAAGATCGTGCTGTTTTATACTGTTTTTGAAACTTTTCTTTGGTAATACTCAATAAATTACAAAATCGTGAAGTGTCTATTTCCACCACTTGATTGGGAATAATCATTAAATCGTAAGCCACATCATTGGCGACAAGAACTTGTTTTTTTCTATCGTATATTAATCCACGCGAAGGGTAAATAACCTGCTTTCTAACTACATTATTTTGAGCCGATAAGATATACTTGTCTTCATAAACCTGCACATAAAATAAACGAGCAATATATACCAATCCAATAATCAGAAAAATACTGATTATCACATATTTTCGTTTATCGAAATTGGGTTTCATACTATAGATCGTCTTTTTGCAAAGCTAATGAAATCTAATTTCGCATTTAAGAATGTAATCAGAAAGATAAAAAATAATAGTGGCTTATTTACGCCAAAATGTGGGAGAAAAAATAATCAAAACGGTAAACAGCTCTAAACGACCCAATAACATAAGGAAAGACAAGAACCATTTGGCCATTTCAGGCAAATGCGCATAATTTTCTATAGGGCCAACACTTCCTAATGCAGGGCCAATATTTCCTAAAGAAGAAGCAGACGCTCCAATAGCCGATACAAAATCGAGACCCATACCTACCAAGATTATCGCTCCAAGAGCAAAAATTGAAATGTATATCAAAAAGAAAGAGATAACAACAAGAACTATGTTTTGTGGAACGGGGTTAGTATTTAAGCGAACAGGAATAATTGCATTGGGATGCACCAAACGTTTTAACTCTAAAAGGCTGTTTTTTATTAATAGCAATATGCGCGTAACCTTCACTCCGCCACCGGTGGAACCGGCACTTCCTCCTACAAAAAACAACAAGAATAAAACAAACCAAAGTACTGGTGGCCAAATGAGATAATTGGAAGTGACAAAACCGGTAGTTGTGACAATTGACACTACTTGAAAAAGTCCGTCACGAAAAGCTTTCTCTCCACTAAAGCCCATTTGAAAATACAATCCAACGCTTATAATAATTGTAACTATAAAAATGATTCCCAGATAAAAACGAAATTCTTCATTTTTCCAAACATCTTTTACCTTGCCAATTAGGAGATAATAATGCAAACTAAAATTGGTTCCCGCTAAAATCATAAAGACAATGATTACATATTGTATGTAAGCAGAATATTCTTTAATACTCGCATTTTGAGTTGAAAAACCACCCGTTGCCATCGTAGCGAAAGCATGACAAATGGCATCAAAAAAAGACATTTTGCCAAACATCAAGAAAGCAACTTCTATAAAAGTAATTAGAACATAAATTGCCCAAAGCCGTTTTGCTGTTTCCTTTACTTTCGGATGAATTTTATCAAAAGTAGGACCTGGCGATTCCGCTGCAAAAAGCTGCATTCCTCCAATTCCCAAAAGAGGCAATATGGCCAGAGAAAGAACAATAATTCCCATTCCACCAATCCAATGCGTAAGAGCTCTCCAAAAAAGCAATCCTTTAGGAATGGCTTCTATATTGGTTAATATAGAAGCCCCTGTGGTTGTAAAACCCGAGATGGTTTCAAAAAAAGCATCTGTAAAAGAAGGAAAATATCCACTCAAGTAGAAAGGTAAACTTCCAAACAAAGAGATCAAAATCCAACTAAAAGAAACCACCAAATAGCCTTCTTTTTTAGAAACTGTTTTATTTACTCCAAAAGTTAAACGCCAACCTAAAAGTCCAATAAACATGGTAATTGAAGCGCCTACAATCAGAGGCCAGAATCCTCCATGAGCATTAAAAAGACTAAAATTCCATACTTGATTTAAGTCGTAAATGGCTGCAATTGCTGCACTTATTAAAAGGGCAACCGCCTCAATCATTAAGAGAAATGAAAGAATATGAATAACCAGTCGATGATTTAAAGCCGAACGCATACGCTTTAACTTAAAAATAGTTTGTTCATCTTATGTAAGGCGTAGGGCATAGAAAAAATAACGACCTTATCGTTTGCCAGTATCTGTAGATTACCAACTGCAATAAATGATTCTTTGTCCCGAACAATACCACCGATAATGGCTCCTTCAGGGATTTTTAATTTTTTGATTGGTTTTTTAGTCACCTGCGAGTTTGGCATTGCAATCAGTTCAATTGCGTCCGCATTTATCCCACTCAAACATTTCACATTGGTTACATTGCCTTGCATGGTATGCCTATTGATATAACTTGCAGTAATCAATTTTTTATTAATGATAGTGTCAATGCCAATATTCTGAGCTAAGTCGATATATTCAATATTTTCGACTAAAGCAATGGTTCTTTTTACGCCCAATTTTCGTGCATGTAAACAAGTAATAATATTTGTTTCTGAGCTATTCGTTACTGCTATCAACGCATCCATATCATGAATTCCCTCATCTTCAAGATGATTAATATCACGAGCATCGCCATTGACTATCAGTGTATTTTTTAAGATAGCTGTTAATTGTTCGGCACGCAAAGGATCTTTTTCCAGTAACTTAATATGCAAATCATTTTCCAGACTGAGAGCTGTTTTTTTTGCAATTCGGCCACCACCAATAATCATGATATTCTTTATTTTAAACGGGTGTTTACCACCTAATTGAAGGAGCGTTTCAATTCCTTCCGGCTTTGTAATAACATAGGCCAGATCATTTTCACGGAAATAAGTATCTCCATTTGGGATAATTGTTTTCCCATCACGGTGTATAGAAACGGCTCTAAAATTAAGCTGTGGGAATTCTTGAGCTACCTGATTGAGTGTTTTGTTAACCACCCAGGCGTATTTTTCAAGTCGAATAAGGAAAAGTTGCAATTTTCCTCCAGAGAAATCGATGATTTCTATGGCACCAGTTTGTTTAAGTAAGTCGATAATTTCATCAGCAGCTATGCGCTCCGGAAACACCATTTGATCAATACCTAAATTTTCAAACAAGGATTCGTTGCCCTTTTCAAGAAATTCAGTATTTGATATGCGAGCAATCGTTTTTTTTGCGCCCAACTTTTTTCCCAGAATACAAGTCATAAGATTGATGTTCTCATCATGCAAAACGGCAATCAAAAGATCCGCTTCATCCACTTTGGCTTTTTCTAAAATCTCCATCGAAGTCGAGTCACCTTCAATAGTAAGCACATCGGTATGTGCACCAATCATTTCCAGCATTTTAGTATGGGGATCAACAACTGTAATGTTGTGATTTTCATCAGATAGCAATTTTGCTAAATGAGACCCTACTTCTCCATCACCAGCAATAATAATATTCATTTCGATCAATTAAATTTTTTGGTTTCTCCTCTTGCACAAATACAAGCAGTTAAGCTGCGAAATTAAGTAATTGTTCTTGTCTTTTCCAATTTCACATACAAAATTAAAATTGAAACAAGCGTTTTTTTTGTTCCCGATACTCTTTGATCATCGATTGAACAATTTCAGAAACAGTTGATACATCATCAATATTAGCACTTATCTGACCAATTTCCAATTCTCCTTCAATAATATCTCCCTCAAACATTCCTTTTTTAGCTCGCCCTTTCCCAAGATGATCCACTAATTTACTTATTCCAACGTGTTCATTTTCCATCGTTTTCAATTCCTGATAAAAAGTATTTTTTAACAAGCGTACCGGAACTATTTTCTTTAGCATTAATTCGGTACTGCCTTCTTTGGCTTCTACCACTTTCTGTTTAAAAGCATTATGTGCAGAAGATTCTACCGAAGCCACAAAGCGACTTCCCACCTGAACGCCATCAGCACCTAAAGCCATTGCAGCCAACATTGACCTTCCACATCCAATACCTCCCGCAGCAATTAAAGGAATTTCAATTGTCTTACGAATGAGCGGGATTAGCGTCATAGTAGTTGTTTCTTCAAAACCATTGTGGCCACCTGCTTCAAATCCTTCGGCAACAATGGCATCAACACCTGCTTCTACACATTTTAATGCAAATTTTGTATTTGCTATTACATGTGCTACTTTTATTCCCTGCTCTTTTAAAGTGGAAGTATATTTTTTAGGATTCCCCGCCGAAGTAAAAACAATAGGCACTTTTTCTTCTATAACAATCTGAATATGATCTTCTATTTGCTTGTACAATAAAGGCAGGTTTACACCAAATGGTTTATTGGTCGATGCTTTTGTTTTTTGAATATGCTCACGCAAAACCTCTGGATACATTGATCCAGCTCCTATCAGTCCAAGACCTCCTGCATTACTTACTGCCGAAGCTAATTCCCAGCCACTGCACCAAATCATTCCTCCTTGAATTATAGGATATTCAATTCCAAAGAGCTCACAAATTTTATTCATTTAAATTTATTTAAGGATCATAAATTGTTGTCGAATTTCAGCCCCAAAGTTGGGCTCAAAATCTTTTAATTCCTGTTTCGACTTCGTATTGATAATTTTTAGCTTCCCACTTTTATTTACGGGATAAGAAATGCCATCGCCTTGCTGATCGTAAACAATAAACTCATAACAACCCGGGAGCAAATTCAAATCAAAGCTATACGTCGAATCATTGACAAAGTCAGTCGCTTCAAAAAGAGGAAGCCCCATATCATCCACCAATTCAATAATATTATCGCTAGCCGCTTGATGAGCCAAAAACTGTATGCTTATTTTATTTGGATAGACAGGAGCCAAATTTAAAGTCGTGGAAAGCCGATTATTTCCTTTATAGGCGTCTTCTTTATGATTCACTTCCTCAATAGACACAGAAAATTCGGTAGGCTTCATTTTTTGGTTATAAAAATACCAATTCAATGGGGGCAAATACACAATTTCCTCTTCCATAAAAGCCAGTTCACCTCGCCAACGATATTTATTATCCATTTTATTATCCAATCCGTATTTTAACAAAACGGCATGTAAAGTATCTGATCCTGTATTTATTACACGTATTACAGGTGAACTGCAAATGGGATTATAGCGATTGTGTTCGGGATTTATATTGGGGGCTAAAATTTCTACGATAGCTGCGTCATTCTTATACTCTGCTTCTTCATACAAAATAAGATTGGCTGATAGCAAATAATTTTGAAGCTGCAAATTGCTTGTTTCTGTTTCTTGAAATTGTAAAGAAATGGTGAGTGTTGTATCGGTTCCCACCGGAATAAAATGATCGAAAACCCTCAATTCTTGTCCCGGACACCAATTGGCTCGGGAATAGGTCCAAGGACCTTCTTGAGGAAACATTGCGTTTAAACTGCAATCGTCGCGCCAAACAGGGCGTTTTGCTACCGTTTGACCATTAATATTTAGGAAATAAAACTTGCTGCAATCGGCCTCGCTAGGCATTTGATTTTCCAATCCTTTACCCGATAAATAAATTTTGAGAAGCGCATATTTTATGTCTTCAGAAACAGTAATTGTTCTGTTTTCTATTTGCTTATTGATGGGGTTCTCTTTATCGGCATAAGAAAAACCATTAATATCACTTCGCCAAAGACTAATAATCTGATTTACTTTTGTTGGCGGTTGACCCTGCTTCCATTTAAAATGCACCTTTAACTCTAGCGCTTCTTTTACATTAAGACTCTCGATATACAAATTAGCATCTTGCTGAAAAAGTGGGCTATAGGCGCTAATATCAAAAATGAAAACAGGCTCTTGCTTTGCCTCTTTACTAATCCAAGGCAGAAAAAAACGTGCGATTTCTATACGTTCTGTTTTTCCATTTATTTCTCTCTCCAACTCCACACGAACAGGACTTTGAATAAAGTCTTCGCTTTGTTTAAAATTGACGAGGCTTAGTTCTAAGAAAAAATGCTCTAACGCTATTGTTTCGGGGAATAAGTTCAGGTTTTTAATCTGAGCTTTTCCCTTTTGTAAATGTATAGGAGCAAGTATGCTGTCCTGCTTTTGATCCAATGAAGAGCTTTGTGCTTTTACATTTACAGAACAAGCAATAAACAAGACGAATAGTGTAGAAAAGTATTTCATTAAAATTTGGCTAATCCTTAAATCTATCTTTCAAAATTAAGGGATTTTTTTAGACATTTCAGAAAGTAAGCCAAATATCTTTTTTCTAAAAGAGCATTTAGCTAGGATCGGTAACCGTACCTACAAATAAAATGGCATTTGTGTATTTTTCTTTTATCACAAATAGAAAGGGATGATCAATTGCAAAAAGATTCATTCCCGGACCGGCTGAAGTTACTCCCACAACAACAGATGTAACCGCCGCTGCTTCTGTTCCTTCTTCATTGACTTCGATAAAAGTCTTGTGTTTCACTCTGGAAATATTAAGCCCTCCATCTTTATTGATGCCGGTAAAATCTGCATAATCGCTAAACGCATTTCCCAATCCAAGATCTATTAGTTCGTCTTTTAAGCTGTTTTCGTATTCAAATTTAAATTTTGGCATCCAAAGATTTCTAGATATTGGCACGCTCATTTTTTGAATTAATTCATTCCAGTTTTGATTGTCCAACTGACTTACCAATTCGCTTAATGAAGATTCATCATTCGGTAATAATATAAGCATACTGTAATTTCCTTGTCCGTAAGGAAGCTCAATGGCTGAAAAAGTCTCCTCATAACTAACAGAAAAATCATTTTCGACATACATTGTTTCAACATTCTTCGTTGTTCCGTCATTCAAATAAAAGGGTTTATCCTTTGTATTTTTTGATTCAAATTCCGTTTTCCAACCACCTTTAAAATAGATGGCATTGATTAAAAACATTATATCGTCACCACTAATATTATCTACAATTTTCTCAATTTTATGATTAGTTTTTTCATCTACCCAATTATTAATAATGTCCTTACTTGCCGGATTATTAAAATCCAAGTCGCTTACTTCGGCATCATAATAAGTTTGATTGGCATTAATAAAATCCTGCTCCACCGAAAAATCTTCGCGATACCAAATAGAATTTGCGATTTTAATATCAACTTTGGAATCAACTTCCAAAAGTGCCGTTGTTAAATCTAAAGCAGCTTGGTTAACTTCATCAGCAGTTTGTCCCGTAAAATGCAAAACATTTTCAAAAGCTGTTTTTGTTTCTCCATCGGCTCCATTATAAGTCATAGATAGTGCTTGTGTAATACTCAAAGGAGAAATCATTAGATTATTATCTCCACTTTCTTCAAAAGCTTTTTGCAATATTTCAAAACCAAATTGATTACTGGCATTAAGTACTTCTTGTGCTTTTTCTGAAATTACAATAGGAATAGGATCTTTTTGAATCTTTTCTTTCTGACAAGAAGAAAAAGATAAAATAACAAACAGTAAAATTATATTTCTCATGATGAACTATTTTATAGATTTCTATACCTTTATGAGGGAGAAAAAGCTAAAAAGGTTGCGTTGAAAAAACAAAATTTGTGCCGAAAGTATTGAACGAAAAAATTTGCTGAACGAAATAATACAATTATTTCTGTTTCAATTCGTAAAAAACACCTCGCTTAAGGTTAACGGTTACAATCTTATTATTTGCTTCCAAAGCCCCCAAATATTTATTTATTTCATTGATATGAACGCCTAGAAAATTATGCAAATCATCGAGGGTGCAAGGACGGCGAGCTATCGTTTCCAAAATTGCGGCTTCAATATCACCACTATAAGATTCGATGCTTGTTCGCTCGGGTGCTGATGCAATAATTTCTACATTGGATAAATTCCAAACATCAACAATCTCCTGCAATTCGCTTTTTGATAAAGGAATTAGATCCATTACTGTCCCTGGTCTATCCAAAGTATTTAATTGAATGCTATCAGGATTAATTTTTAAAATTGCCTTTTTAAGCAATTCCAATTCTGCTTTTGAATCGTTATAGCCCTTCAATAAGAATATTTCTAGCCAAATTTTTCCTTTGTATTCCTTTCTTAAATCAATTAAGCCTTGAATATAAGTTTCTATTT
>JAGGUP010000109.1 GCA_021158405.1 Bacteroidales bacterium | reverse complement strand
TGCGCTTTCTATATAAAAATTCTTTCGGCCTATAGTCCCGATAATAATTCGCTACGGCGCAAACCCATTCCGTAAATAGTGCTCAAAGCCATTTTGTGTTTCAAATTATATAAAGGCAAAAAAGCACCTCTAAAATTTATTTTTTAGAGGTGCTTTTAAGCCGAAAAGGCGGCAGGTGTAAAATGGTATTCCCCGTTCTGGTTGAGCTTAAAAGCTTTTCAATCGTGCTTTATAAACAGAATCTTTATTATCCACCACTAAATCAAAAAACATTGCAGCATCCCAAGCGCCATATATAGGATTGGGCAATACAATAAATTTTGAGCCGAATTCGTCTTTGTTTTCCTCCACCAAAGCATAGCGATCGGCAGTGCTTTTGCCATCGAAAATACTTGAGAAATCGCCCAAATTATCACCAAAAAGCAACACGATATCGTAATTTTCTTTTACCAAACTTCTGCGTGGTTCTTTGTCAGATTGCGTGGTTCTTAGAAGAACGTGGATAGAATCTGCATAAGGAAATCCATTGCTGATTAAATTGGCTATGGTTGCATCGTAGAACTCTACTTTTCGGTTGGAAATATAAAAAGTTTCTACGTCTTTTTTCGCTGCATAAGAAAGAAATTCCTGAGCACCTGCAATCGATTCTGCTTGGGCAAGATTGCACCATTCTGCCCAATACATGGGATAGCTCGATTTTTCAAGAATACTCTTTGCTTCAAAAGGGGAATTGTCTAAAACGGTTTCGTCGATATCTACCACAACAGCTAATTTCTTAACGCTTTTATTGGTGCTCAAAATCTGGTCTAAACGTAATTTGCCAATATTATAAGCTTGATGATTCAAGGCTTTGAATTCAGCGGCTTGCTGAACGAAAAGGGTAGCAAAAACAAGTTTTTCGTTTTTATCGTTTGTTTGTTGCTCAACTTTTGGCTGACAAGAAGTGAAGCCAAATAGTATTGCGGATAAAAGAATGAAGATGTATTTTTTCATTTTATTTTTTTTGTAAAAATAAGAAGAAATGACACTAAAGCAAGCTCAAAAAAGTTTGAGTTATTTTTAGATTGCTTGACAAATAGAAATCTACTGTTTTAATAGAAAACTCTACGAGGGTTTAAAACCCTCGTAGAGTTGGACTCTAACAAAAAAAACCGGAAACTTTTGTTTCCGGTTTTTAGATTGATTGTTTTGCTATTATTCTTGATCTAAAGAATAATCGGCAGCAGCTAATCGTTTATAACTATTATATCTCCATTTTGCATTGTCTTCAGCAGCTTGGAATAACTCATCAGCTTCTTTTGGAAATGCTTTTTTCAAAGAAGTAAAACGAACTTCATTCATTAAGAAAGGTTTGAATTTAGTCCAGTCTGGTGCTTTAGAATCCAATTGGAAAGGATTTTTTCCTTCTTTTTCCAATCTTGGATCGAAACGATAAGTGCTCCAATAACCTGATTCAACAGCATGTTTTTGTTCGAGCTGTGTCGTTCCCATTCCAGAGCGAATACCGTGAGCAATACAAGGAGAATAAGCAATAACGATGGATGGTCCCGGATAAGCTTCAGCTTCCTTAATTGCTTTGAAATACTGAGTATTGCTGGCTCCCATTGCAACTTGAGCAACATAAACATAACCATAAGACATCGCCATAACGCCTAAGTCCTTTTTGCGAATACGTTTTCCTGCAGAGGCGAATTTTGCAACGGCAGCAACCGGAGTCGCTTTAGATGATTGTCCACCAGTATTGGAATAAACTTCAGTATCTAAGACTAAAACATTAACATTTTTACCAGCAGCCAATACATGGTCAAGTCCTCCGTATCCAATATCGTAAGCCCAACCGTCACCACCAAAGATCCATTGAGAACGTTTTGCGAAATAATGATTAATACCCATTAATTCTTTAGCATATTCGGTATCCATCTTAGTCAAAACAGCTTTCAATTGTACAGAAGCCTCTTTTGATTTATCACTATCTTCACGAGTGGCAATCCAATTTGCGAATACTTCTTTTTGCTCATCAGTTGCGCCATTATTTATGGCATCTTCTAAGCGCAGTTGAACACGGTCTCTGATTTTTTCAACACCGATAAACATTCCGTAACCATATTCGGCATTGTCTTCGAATAAAGAGTTTGCCCAAGCTGGTCCTTCGCCATTTGCATTTTTGCAATAAGGTGTAGAAGGAGCAGAGCCACCGTAAATGGAAGAACATCCGGTAGCATTTGCAACCATCATATTCTCACCAAATAATTGAGTGACAGTTTTAATATAAGGTGTTTCACCACATCCGGCACAAGCTCCGGAGAACTCAAATAATGGTTGAGCAAACTGAGAATTTTTAACCGTTTTGGTTTTGTCAACCAAAGTATCTTTATAAGTAACGTTTTTAGCGAAATAATCCCAACGATCGGCTTCGGCCATTTGGCTTTCAAGAGGTTTCATAATCAATGATTTCTCTTTAGAAGGACAAACTTCGGCACAGTTACCGCAACCTGTACAGTCTAGGGCAGAAACTTGAATGCGGAATTCCAATCCAGCCAAAGCTTTTCCAATGGCTTTCTTGCTTTGAGTTCCTTCAGGAGCATTAGCCAATTCTTTTTCATCCAATAAGAAAGGACGAATAGCAGCGTGAGGACAAACATAAGAACATTGGTTACACTGAATGCAGCTTTCCATTTGCCATTCAGGAATAGTTACTGCAACACCACGTTTTTCGTAAGCTGTTGTTCCTGCTGGGAAAGTTCCATCTTCGCGATTAGTAAAAGCACTTACAGGAAGATCGTCGCCATCCTGAGCATTTACAGGATTAACGAAGTTTTTTATAAAGTCAGGAATTGAAGCATCTGCTTTTTCTTGCTCAACTTCAACATCAATAGTAGCCCATTCTTTAGGTATTTCTACTTTTGTAACAGTACCACCTCTGTCAACAGCTGCAAAGTTCATAGCTACAATTTCCTCACCTTTCATACCGTAAGATTTTACGATAAAAGACTTCATTTTTTCGACAGCTAATTTGTAAGGAATTACTTCTGATACTTTAAAGAATGCAGATTGCATAATGGTATTTGTACGATTACCTAAGCCTATTTCATTGGCTATTCGGGTAGCGTCGATAATGTACATAGAAATGTTTTTCTCGGCAAGCGTTTTTCTGATTTTAGCAGGAAGATGCTCCAAAGTAGTAGCTGCATCCCAACTGCTATTCATTAAGAAAGTACCGTTTTCTTTAATGCCTTTCAGCATATCGTATTTAGTTAAATAAGCGGGTACATGACAAGCAACGAAGTTTGGTGTGCCAACCAAATAAATAGAACGGATAGGAGTATCGCCAAAACGTAAGTGAGAAATGGTAATACCTCCTGATTTTTTCGAGTCATAAGAAAAATAAGCCTGAACAAATTTATCTGTAGAATCGCCTATAATTTTGATGGAGTTTTTATTTGCTCCAACAGTTCCATCAGCACCTAAACCATAAAATTTAGCTTCGAAAGTTCCTTTAGGAACAATACTTACTTCTTCTTTTTTAGGAAGAGATAAGAAAGTAACATCATCAACAATACCAATGGTAAACCCATTTTTAGGTTCAGGCAATTGTAGGTTTTCATAAACACCAATGATTTGAGCAGGAGTAGTATCTTTTGAAGATAAACCATAACGACCACCAATAACTACAGGGGCATTTTCTTTACCATAGAATAAATCGCGTATATCAAGATACAAAGGCTCGCCATTGGCGCCCAATTCTTTAGTGCGATCTAAAACGGCAATACGTTTTACCGATTTTGGTAATACTTTAAAGAAATATTTAGCAGAGAATGGACGATATAAATGAACAGAAACTAAACCAACTTTCTCGCCTTGTGCAAGTCTGTAGTCAATCACTTCTTTAATGGTTTCCGTAACAGAACCCATAGCAATAATAATATCCGTAGCATCTTCGGCACCATAATAAGTGAAAGGATGATATTCACGGCCTGTTCTTTTGGTGATTTCTTGCATATATTCTTCGACGACATCAGGAATGGAATCGTAAAATTTATTAGCAGCTTCACGAGATTGGAAATAAATATCAGGGTTTTGAGCTGTACCTCTAGTTACAGGATTTTCAGGATTTAAAGCAGAGTCTCTGAATTTTTGTAAAGCTTCTTGATCTATCAAATCAGACAAATCGTCATTATCGAAATATTCTATTTTTTGAATTTCGTGAGAAGTACGGAATCCATCGAAGAAGTGAACAAAAGGCACTCTGGTTTTAATTGCTGCCAAGTGAGCAACGCCAGCTAAATCCATTACTTCTTGTACACCACCGGTAGCTAGAAAAGCAAATCCGGTTTGACGAGCTGACATAACATCGGAATGATCTCCAAAAATAGAAAGTGCTTGAGCAGCTAAGCTACGTGCACTAACATGAAAAACGCCGGGTAAAAGTTCACCTGCGATTTTATACATATTTGGAATCATTAATAACAATCCTTGAGAAGCAGTATAGGTTGCAGTAAGTGCACCGGCTTGCAAAGAACCATGAACAGCTCCGGAAGCTCCACCTTCAGATTGCATCTCTGAAACATGAACAGTCTCTCCAAAAATATTTTTCCGACCATGAGCTGCCCATTCATCAATGTATTCAGCCATTGTAGAAGAAGGTGTAATTGGGTAAATAGCTGCAACTTCAGTAAACATATAAGCTATATGCGCAGCTGCGTAATTCCCATCACAAGTGATAAATTTTTTCTTATTTTCCATCGTATTTTAAATTTAACTATCTTATATTTAATGCAATATGTATATTCTTTAAAAAGGAGTACAAAAGTACAAATTTTAATCTGTTTGAGTTTGGAATAAGCGTCTTAGATTGATGTAAAACAGATAATTTAGAAAGGATATGAATTAAGTGTTTTTATTCAATCGTTTGCGTAGAATTGGAGCTTTAAATTCTTTAATTTTTTAAAAAAAAGACTAAGTCTAAAATAATTAGGACATTAAATACCTAAATATAAATATTTGAAACTATATTTTGTATCTTTGAAGTCAATCTAAAAAACAAATCAATAAAAACATATATATATGGCCGAGTTAAAAACAACCTATATGGGCATCGAATTAAAGAATCCTTTAATTGTAGGCGCCAGCAATTTGGTAGCAGATATTGAAAACATAAAAAAAACGGAATCCGCAGGTGCCGGAGCAATTGTGTATAAATCTTTGTTTGAAGAGCAAATTCAAATGGAGAATTTCGAAGCAGATGAAGATTTAAATGCATACAACGAAAGGAATGCAGAGATGATTTCTTTATTCCCAGATATGGGTGAGATTGGGCCTGACGAGTTTTTGGAAAATCTACGTAAAGCCAAACAAGCGGTAAATATTCCTGTTTTTGCAAGTTTAAATTGTGTGTATAAATATACCTGGGTTGACTATGCTAAAGAGATAGAAAAGACGGGTGTTGATGGTATTGAGTTGAATTTTTTCTCTACTCCAAAATCCTTTGGTTTAAGCGGACATGCTGTTTTAGAAGAGCAATTAAATATTATTCACGATGTAAAAGAAGCTGTTAATATTCCTATAGCAGTCAAAATTAGTCCATTCTATACCAATACACTTCGTATGGTAAATATGATTGAAGGCTCTGGTGCTGATGCTGTGGTGATGTTCAATAAATTATTTCAACCTGATATTGATATCAATCACCAAAAGATGCATTTCCCTTATAATTTCTCCACTTCGGATGAAAACCGTTTACCTTTGCGTTATGTGGGGCTGCTGGCCGGACAGGTTAATATGAGTCTTGCTGCTAACACGGGTATCATGGAAGGAGAGGATATGATAAAAATGCTTTTGGCTGGTGCTGATGTTGTTCAAGTTGTAACTACACTTTATAAAAATGGAATAGATCATATTACTAAAATGTTAGGCGATGTTCAAGCTTGGATGGATAAGAATAATTATGCATCGGTGGATGAATTTAGAGGAAAACTTTCTCGTGAAAAAATTAACGATCCCTACGCATATAAGCGTGCACAATATGTGGATATTTTGATGAAATCGGATGTGTTTAAACTAAAGTCTGTGATTTAAAAAGTACTTGTTTAGCTTTAAAATCTGTGGCTTTTTTTATGAAGTATTCATAAAAAAAATATTTTTCTTTGTGCAACTTTGTGAGCCTTCGTGGTTAAACGTATTATTATTTACCACAAAGGCGCACTAAGGGTTTCACAAAGTACCCAAAGTAATTCTGAAAGATACTTTTTATATCCGTTTGATGGATAGAATTTTAATTCGAGGATTCAAATACTGTGCTTCCGCTGCTGATTGATGAATCAGATGAACAATATCCATTCCTTTAATCACTTTTCCAAAAGCAGCAAAACCCGCGCCATCACCATTTCGTTTTCCGCCAAAATCGAGCGAAGGTTGATCGCCAAGACAAATAAAGAATTCTGAAGTCGCAGTTCCGGGACTATAACGTGCCATCGAAATAACTCCGTCCAAATGTTTTATTCCAGTTTGATCAGTATTTTCGTGAATAATTGGAGCCAACATCATCGGATGATTATCTTCGTATAATCCTCCTTGAATAACAGCGATTTTAACTTCGCTATTGGGCTGATTATCGTCTCTTACTGTACGATAAAAAGTAGCGTCTCCCAATCTATTTTCATCTATATATCTAAGAAAATTATTTACTGTAATTGGTGCTTTTTCTGGGTAAAGCTCAACAATAATATCGCCAATTTTGGTACTAAATACGATGCTTGGATTATCAGTTTTCTTATCAAAACTAATAAAGGATCCAATAATGACTAAAATAAATACAAAAATTGCTAATAATATAAGGACAGTTTTTTTCATTTGTATGTAATTTTATTTCAATTTAATTTAACAGCCACGAATTCACGAATGGCAAAACCGATAAAAATCCCGATTTCACAATAATACAATTTTATTTATTCGTGCATTCGTGGCATTTTTTATTTTTTTGTGAAAACGCTATCCTAAAAATAAATAATTCGTTCAACTTTTTTACGCCTCAAATATGAACGGATAATGCTTTGTGTATCCCTATTGTTAACATAGTTTCTTATAGAGGATTTGATATCTTCCGGTGAATCATTTAAAATATTTTCGTCAATATAACCAAAGCCACAATAACTACCGTTTTCAATCATAACAATGGCTTTTTCTTCTTTTGAACGACCTTTATCTACTAATATCATATTGTTGTGATCGAGGGAGAAATAATCTTTTAGCTGACGGACTCTTAAATTGTAGTCTTCTGCATTTTCTTCGCCGATGCAAGCTCCCTTACAAAGTTTAATCCCATATTGAAAACACGCTCCCGAACTATGATACAAACCATTTAATTTTTGGCAAAGTTGATAGGTTTCGGTAATCTGAAACAATTGTTCCTGGGCTTGCATCTTTGATGAGAATAAAGTCAAGGGCGTGTCTGTAGAGTTTTTTGTGCGTTCAATAGTTAAACAATTGTAGCCTTGTTCGTTTTCATAACTATACAATCCCCAGGTGTGCAAACTTCTTCTTTGAGAACGATTATAGAGCGGAAGGTTTTTTTTTATTTCATCCGATTCGAGCAATAAAGCAACCAATTCGCTTCCGCATAATTCATAGTCCACATCGGCAATGCGATTTTTCATTTCAAGCGCTTTTTTTGTCGTAGTATTGCTTAAATGCTGAAGCATGCGGCTGTGGATATTTGTGCTTTTCCCTACATAAATCAACTCTTTAGCATCGTTGTAGAAATAATATACGCCGGTTTCCTGAGGAAGAGAGTCGATTTTTTCTTGCTTCAAATTAGAATGCAAACCTTTTAAAGAAACGCTTTCTAACTCGGGTTGAAATTGATAAATGCGTTTAAAAAGCTCGACGGTTGCACGAGCATCTCCTAGAGCACGATGCCGATTGTTAATTTCTATCCCGATAGATTCGCATAATCTACCCAGACTATAACTTCTGAGTCCGGGAATAAATTTGCGAGCCAGTCTAAGTGTATCTAATGTTTTACGTTCGTAATTATAGCCTAAACTTTCGAATTCGGCGCGAATAAAACGGTAATCAAAAGCCACATTATGACCCACGAAAGGGCAGTCTTCGGTCATTTCCACAATCTCTTTAGCCAGCTCATAAAATTTGGGAGCTGATTCAACCATTTTATTATTAATCCCTGTCAATTGGGTGATGTGATAGGAGATTTTTCTTTCCGGATTAATTAGGCTGGAGAATTCTTTGATGATTTTCTCACCATCAAAAAGAACAATTGCGATTTCGGTTATACGATCGGTTTTTGCATTTACTCCGGTTGTTTCAACATCGATGATGGCAAACATAAAATAGACTTTCGTCAAAAGTATGAAAAAACAAATTACTGTATTTTGCTTTTTAAGAATATTATAACGAAAGTAACTCTGGGAATATCATAAAGAACAAATAAATTTATTTTCCAATTTTTTCTTTGTGTTACTTAGGGCTTGTTACGAAATAAGTTCTCTGAATCAGGCGAAGTTATTTTGTTCGGTAACGAGGCAAAAAACGCAGACATAGCAGAGCTACGGCGAGGCTTTTTAACAAAGTTAGCGGGCAAAAGAACGAGCATAAACGGAGTAGTTATTTCGCAACAAGCCCTTAGTGCATATACTTTGTGCGACTTTGTAGTTAATTTTCTTTCCTGATGATTATGATGATTAAAACTGAATAAAATTCCCTACATTTGAGCCGCATAAACATGAATCAAACCCGAAAATAGTCGGATAATTTCGTTTTATAAACGACATTCTTGTAAAAATACTGAATCTAATGAAGAAGTTTGATCCTCTCAAGAACTACCAAAACACAAAAAAAATCATAGGGTATATAAAACGTAAAAAGGCTGTGCAAGCCGATTACGACCGTATTGGTTTTATGTCGGGACTAGAAGTTCATCAGCAATTGCTCACCAAAGAAAAATTGTTTTGTCATTGCCCTGCCGGTCAGTTTCAAAAGCATAATGAGTATGATGCGGAAGTCATTCGACATATGCGCCCAACATTAAGTGAATTAGGTGAATACGATGGAACCGCTTTGATGGAATTCAAAACTCGAAAAGAGATTACCTATCGGCTTAAAAACGAAACGGCCTGCACTTATGAAGTAGATGATACGCCGCCATTTCCTATCAATAGAGATGCATTAGAAATTGCCTTAAAGATTTCTTTGCTATCGCGATTGAACATTGTTGGAGAAGTACATATTACGCGCAAACAATATCTCGATGGAAGTATCCCTACAGGTTTTCAGAGAACAGCAATTTTGGGAGTAGAAGGGGAGATTCCACTTAAAAACAAAACAGTAAAACTGATACAGCTGAGTATTGAAGAGGATAGCTGTCGGGAGGTTTCTGATATTGGTCATAAACGAATTTACAAGACCGACCGACTAGGAATGCCGCTTATTGAAACGGTAACGTATCCCGAAATGGTAAATCCCGATGAGGTGAAAGAAGCTTGTGATTATATTCGTTTTTTAAATAGATCAACCGGATTGGTCAGAATAGGTATGGGTGCAGGTCGTCAGGATGTAAACGTAAGTTGTAAAGGTGGAACTCGTGTCGAAATTAAAGGCGTAGCACATACACGTTGGATTCCGGAACTTACTCATGTGGAGGTGTATAGGCAATGGTCTTTATTACAGATTCGCAAAGTATTAAAAGAAAGAATGGCTAAGGCAGATTGGAAAATGAATTCCAAAGAGCTGAACTATTATTTGTTTCAGTTTCCGACTAAAGAAATCGAATTTGCAAAAGAAAATGGTTTTGAAATATGGGCTGCAAATTTGCCGAAATTTGGACAATTGCTATCACATTTTACACAACCGGGAAAAGTTTTTGCCGATGAAATAGCCGATAGATTAAAAGTAATTGCTTGTTTGGAAAAGCCAAACATGACTAATTCGGAAGATTTGGAGCAAAGTATTTCTGATGAGGATTTTGAGAAAATCAAAACGCTTTTACAAGCAGAAAAAGACGATGCTCAATTGATTTTTTGGGGTCCAAAAGAGGATATTAAAACGGCTTTGGAAACGATAGAAGAAAGATGTTTGATGGCTTTTGAGGGTGTTCCTGAAGAAACTCGAAAATCGTTTGAGAATGGAACTACAATTTTTGAACGGGTATTGCCGGGTGCTGATCGTATGTATCCGGACACGGATTCTGCGCCTATCCCATTGGCAAACGATTATATTGATAATCTGGGCAAAGGTTTACCAACCGATGTAATTGATAGATATAATCAGCTTAGAGCTTGGGGAGTTTCTGTTGATACTTATAATTATATACTCAGTAATAACCTGTTCCCGCTCATTCTCGATATCAAAGAAAAGTTGAAGATTGACCCGAAGTATATGGGTAATTTCCTGGGTCATCGATTAAAATATATAGAAGGTCATTATAGGCGTGCCGCCAATTTTAAATATAAGCAGCTTTATAATTTATTTAAATATCTGAAGGATAATAAGCTTGAATTCGATATTGCTGAAGAGATGTTGAAACAGTTGTATGAACACCCTAAAATGCAGTTCGATTCGGTCTTGACTACCATTAAATTTAAAAAAGTAAAAAGAAGTCAAATTTTGGATCAGGTTCTGTTTCTGATTGAAAAATTCAAACAAATTGGTAGAAATGTAAATGAACTAAATACTCAAAATTGGGTAATGGGTCAGATACGAAAATTGGCTTTAGGGAATATGGCGCTAACTGATTTGAAAAAAGAAGTTAAGGCGGCTTCTGAGAAATTGGAAAACGATTAAAATGTATGTGAAAAAATAAATAATGACACTAATGCACGAATTATAGGATTCAAATTTGAATCAAAGAGGAGCGTATAAATAGTTCTTTTATTCGTGGCCAACTTTTACATTATTGAAAATTCAACAAGAAGAATAGCAAAACCAAAAAAAATGACAGACGATATATTTCAAGGATACAAAGGAGATGCTCTAAACATTTTGAAAAAATTTCAGGTTCGTGTTTGGGGTCAGGCCAATGTGGAGACTAGTAGAGGAGTTTTTGTTGGAACAATATTGCCGCGAGCCGAAAACGACGATGACCAACATATCGTTATGAAAATTGTTACTGGATACAATATTGGCATTGATATTCAGACAATTGTTAAAATGAAGGAAACGGGTTATAAAAAGGCCAATTATAAAATTCCAGAAAAAGAATTTCCAACCACTCCCGGATTCCCTAGAGTAAAGTTATTAGGCACAGGAGGGACCATTGCTTCTCGATTGGATTATAGAACTGGAGCGGTAATCCCTGCCTTCTCACCGGGTGAATTATATGGCGCTGTTCCTGAATTAGCTGATATATGTAATCTTGAAACAGAAAAAGTATTTGCTGTATTTTCCGAAAATATGGGGCCGAAGCAATATATCGCCTTAGCAAAAGCTATTGGTCGTGAAATTGAAAATGGAGTGGATGGAATCGTCATTGGACATGGAACAGATACCTTGCATCATACAGGTGCAGCCTTAACTTTTATGATTCAAAATTCGCCGATTCCGATTGTTTTGGTGGGTTCTCAACGGTCATCCGATAGACCCAGCTCTGATGCTGCGCTTAATTTGATGCATGCAATGTATACCGCCGGACACAGCGATATCGCAGAAGTCATGATTTGTATGTTTGGTCCCACTTCCGACGATTATGGCTTGTTGCATAAAGGAACGCGTGTAAGGAAAATGCATTCTTCTTATCGCTCTACTTTTCGCACAATTGGTGATACGCCTTTAGCTTCCGTTAGAAGGGGAGAGATTAAGACCATTAAAAAGGAATACAATCACAGGCGCAAAGATAAAAATGTAAAAATATTACCTTATTTCAGTGATAAAGTAACCATGATGTATTATTATCCAGCCATGAAACCCGATATTTTGGATGCTATGGTGGATGCAGGTTACAAAGGAATTATTATAGTAGGAACCGGATTAGGGCACGTAAATAAAGAGCTATATCCGGCCATCGAAAGAGCACATAAAAAAGGTGTTCACATGTTTATGACACTTCAAACGCTTTGGGGTTATGTGAATATGTTTGTGTATGATACAGGCCGTGATATGATGGCTAAAGGAATCATTCCTGCCGGAAATATGTTGCCCGAAGTGGCATATATAAAATTGGGTTGGGTGCTTGGTCAAACAGACGATCCGGAAGAAGTAAATAGGTTAATGCTAACACCTATTAACGATGAAATTACCAAACGTGAACCTTATAATGGCTATTTGATTTTTCAGGGTGGAGTTCCAGAAGTTGAAGATTTTATTAAGAAAGTAAGGAAATAGAAATTGAATTCTATCTAAGTCTAAGTCGTTGACCGGCAGTTAATTTATTTTTTCGTTTTATATTATTGATGCGTTTAATCCAAGAAGTGCGTACAGCATAAATCTGACTGATACTCTGTAATGTTTCATTATTGCCTACAATATGAAACATTACTTTTGCTTTCTTTTTCTTTTTTTCGATATAAACGCGATCGCCGGGATTTAAAGGCGTCTTTCTGGTGGCAGAATTAAAGTCGAGAATTTGTTTAGTATACAGGTCGAATTCTTTTGCAATTAATTTCCAACTGTCATTTTGTAAAGCCAATACATATTCCACCTTATTGGTTTTGTAGATCATCCTATTTGTTTTAGAAACCGAAATTGGATTGAAATCTGCCGCGTTTTTATCTAAGTATTCCGGATATTTTGAAGACTTTTTTGTTTGAGCGAAAATTGGTTTGACACTCTTTGTTTGTTTAATTCGTTTCATTCTATCAAAACGATCTAAATGATTTTCCTCAATCACTTTAATAAGTAATTTAGCATATTGCGGATTGGTGGCATAGCCTGCTTTTTTTAATCCAATTGCCCATTTTTTATAATCTGTTACATCATATTCGAATAAAAAAGCATAACGATCGCGTGAAGTTAAAAATCGGGAATGATCTTCAAAACTTTGTTCGGCTGTTTTATATTTCCGAAAACATTCTTTCTTTTTATCATCGTCCATTTTATAGGTTCTGCCAGTCCATTCATTATGGCATTTAATACCAAAATGATTTTTTGCCTTAATGGTAAGCTTACTTTTTCCGGCTCCAGATTCCAGAATCCCTTGAGCTAAAGTGATACTGGCAGGTATTCCATGCTGTTTCATTTTCTTTATAGCGATGGCTTTGTATTTTTCAATATAGGCTTCCCTATCATTTTGCGCGAAAAGGGAAAAAGATAAAAACAACAAAAAAAGAGTGGATATAATTTTTCGCATAAGTCTGTGTCTTGATAATGCAAAATAAATCAATTTAAGTCTCCTTTTTACATTGAATAGAGAAAGATATTAATGTGAGTATGTTAATAATGTGCTAATGTGGTAATGTCTTGTCCTGAAATGTCTTGTTTGTCTTGTCCTGAAATAAGTTTACAGTAAAAGTAAACTAAAAACAGTGAATCGGATTCTCTAATTAGCCTATTACCGAATTAGCACATTAATATTATCTTTGCTCGATGCAACACGACATTGAACTTTTACTGAAATATTTTCCAGATTTAAGCGAAGCACAAATAATGACTTTTGAAAGAGCCATAGATTTATACCGCGACTGGAATTCGAAAATTAATTTGATCAGCCGAACGGATATGGATAATTTGATAGAACGTCATTTTTTGCATTCCTTGTCCATTGCAAAAGTCATAAAATTTGCTCCTGGAACAAAAGTGATGGATGTTGGAACAGGAGGTGGATTTCCGGGTATTCCCTTAGCCATTCTTTTCCCACAGGTCGATTTTTATTTGATCGATACTATTGGAAAGAAAATTAAAGTGGTTCAAGATATCGCTCAACAATTGGGATTGAAAAATGTAAGAGCAGAACAAAAGCGGGCTAAGAATGTAAAAAAAGTTCGTTTTGACTTTATTATTAGTCGTGCTGTTACTAACTTACCTGAGTTTATTACTTGGGTAGAACATAACATTACCTCTAAACAAAAAAACAAACTTCGAAATGGAATACTGTATATTAAAGGAGGGGATGTTTTAGAAGAAATCGCGAAAACACATAAAAAGTATAGCGTTTTTGAACTTTCAAAAGTCTTTGAAGAGAAGTTCTTTGAAACAAAAAAAGTGATTCATTTGTTTTGATTGTTTCTCTGTTAATTGCAAAATAGCAATCTGCTCTTTCAAAAAAAACCTTACTTTAGCCGCATAAAAATCTAAAAAAAATTAGAATATGACTGAGATAATAAAAAAATCATTACGAGAATCCACTGCAATGCGTTGGACTGCTTTGGTTCTTGCTTCACTTTCCATTTTTGGCGCATATTATTTTAATTATGCTCTTTCGTCAATTAAACCTATACTGGAAAGCATTCTGGGATGGAATAGTGAAGATTTCGGAACTTATACTTCGGCTTATGGCTGGTTTAATGTTTTTCTTTTTATGCTTATTTTCAGTGGGCTAATTCTCGATAAGTTAGGTGTAAGAAAGACCGGATTGGGTGCTACTATTATTATGTTTGTCGGTACGGCGATTAATTATTGGGCTATAAAACATCAATTTGCCGAAGGAGCATCTATTCAGATTCCTTTGTTGGGAGCGATGAAAGCTCAGGTCTTTTGGTCATCCTTAGGTTTTGCCATTTTTGGAGTAGGTACTGAGGCGATTGGAATTACCATTTCAAAAGCTGTAGTTCGCTGGTTTAAAGGAAAAGAGATGGCACTTGCTATGGGTATGCAGATGGCTATTGCTCGCTTGGGAACAGCTCTGGCAATTGGTATTTCTATCCCTCTTGCTACAAATTTTTCGGTAACAACGCCCATCTTGTTTGCTCTTGTTGTAATGTTATTGGGTATGGTTTCATTTATTTTGTTCTCAGTACTGGATATTAAATTGGATAAGTCTGAAGATTTTACAAACCAAGGTATCGATCCTGCTGATGAGTTTAAAGTGAAAGATATTTTGCTTATTATTGGAAATCGTGGCTTCTGGTATATTGCAGTTTTATGTGTTTTGTTTTATTCCGCAGTCTTTCCGTTCTTATTTTATGCCAACGACCTGATGGTTAACAAATATAATGTTGACCCGAGTTTAGCTGGAACAATTACTATGTTATTACCTTTTGGAACAATTATTTTGACTCCTGTTTTTGGAGGTATTTATGATAAATTTGGTAAAGGGTCAACGATTATGATTATCGGCTCGTTAATATTAATTTTTGTACATGGGATACTAGCAATTCCAGCTCTAAATTCGTGGTGGATTGCTGCTATTATGGTTATTATTTTGGGAGTTGGGTTTTCACTGGTTCCTTCTGCCATGTGGCCTTCCGTTCCAAAAATTATCCCCGAAAAACAATTGGGTACTGCCTATGCTGTTATTTTCTGGATACAAAACATCGGTCTTTTATTTGTCCCTTTGATTCTTGGTTTTGTTTTAAGTTCTACAAATCCAGATGTCTCTCCTAATAAAAAAGTAGTCAAACACGCCATTGAAAAAGCCTTTAACGAGAAGTTGACTGTAAATACATTTACGGCTAAGGAAATTGGTAAAGCTATCGAATCGGCAACGGGTTCGGCTGTGGATTCCGTGGTTCAATATGCCAATTATCAGGCTATTTCCGCCGAAAATGCAGACACTAAAAAAGTAGAAAATTTAATCTATACCACGATTTCAAAAAATATTGCAGGGATTGATTTATCAGCAGATAAAGACGCTGCATTACAAGCCGTTGTGAAAAGTGGACAGGATGCAGCTTATCAAGTCATAACCGAAGAAAAATTAAATATCAAATACGATTATTTTTATGATATGTTGATTTTCGTGGGACTTTCGATTAGTTCTTTACTCTTTGCCTTCTTATTGAAAGCAGAAGACAAAAAGAAAGGTTATGGACTCGAATTACCCAATATTAAAAAGTAATTTAAAACAATATTAAAGGAAGGTCGACTTAGCAATAGGTCGACCTTTTTCTATTAACTTAGATGAGAAATAATGTTCGTCCGAACGAAAAATATACATATAAAGGAAGAAGAAAATAAGGTTATTGTATTAAGAGCATCTATTCAAGAGGCGTTGAAAGCAGAATTTCGGAAAAATAACTCCATAAAATCTCAACCATTCTGTGAGGATAAAATCAAGTGTGAATTTTTATTGTAATTCATAACAAAATTGTAATTTCGTCAAATAATACGATTTAATATCTATTGAATAATGAACGCCTATTCTCCATATTTAGCTCTTTTTACTGGTTTTGTAGAATTGTTTGCATTTGTCTATTTTTTCTTGCTTTTCAAGCAGAGTGAAAGCCTTTTGAAAAGTTTAGTAGCCATTTTATTATTTCTTGCAGGTTATCAATTGTTCGAAGCTTATAATTGTATGTTTCCCGGAAATTCCTTTTTAGTTCGCTTGTCTTTTGCCGATATTACTATGTTGCCGGCTTTGGGTGTATATTTTGGCTATTTAAGTGCTCCTAAAGAATCGAAAACTCAAAGGTATATCACCTTCGTTTTTCTGGGAAGTGCTCTCTTTTTTATTACGTACTTTCTTTCAAGACCATCATCAGCTTTATTGTTAAGTTGTCAGCAATTTTTTGCTACATATAATCATTCGGGTGAGGTGTATAAATATTATGGCCTTTATTATCAATTAGGTTTGTTCTCTATGCTTTTAATGACTGTATATAATTTAATTTTTACCGAAGAACTAATCAAACGTAAATTGATTGGTGATTTTCTGATAGGATCTATCGTATTTATAATTCCAAGTATTCTTATCACCGCATTTATTCCACAGTATAATGGATCTATGCCTTCCATTATGTGTCATATTGGTCTTTTTCTGAGTTTTTTCATTATTAAAGCCCTTGTGCGTGAGAAAAAATTACGACAAGTTTCTTTGGGTGTCGAGATTGAATATTTAAATATTCGATTGTAAATTACATATTTCGGCTAATCAGATAAAAGCGTATTTTAAAAAACGTTAAATGGGTAGTTTTAGGGCGATAACTTTTTCCCATTCCTAAATAAAAGGCTAACTTAGCAGCTCAATAATAATAGATAAAATTTAAAGAACATAAACTCATGAGTAAAGAGATTTTAAATTTAGAACCAAAAGTAATTTGGAAACATTTTTATAGTTTAACACAAATTCCACGTCCCTCGAAACACGAAGACAAAATTCAGGAATTTATGGTGAATTTTGGTAATAGTCTTGGATTAGAAACTTTTAAGGATGAAGTAGGAAACGTTATCATTCGTAAGCCGGCTACTCCGGGTATGGAAAACCGTAAAGGTGTTGTTTTACAAGGCCATTTGGATATGGTTCCTCAAAAAAATTCAGATAAAAAACACGATTGGACTAAGGATCCAATTGATGCTCTTATTGATGGTGAATGGGTAACCGCTGACGGAACAACTTTAGGAGCTGATAACGGAATGGGTGTTGCTGCTACTATGTCTGTTTTAGAAGCTAAGAATATGGTCCACGGACCAGTTGAAGCCTTGTTTACTTGCGACGAAGAAACTGGAATGACAGGTGCTTTTGGCTTGAAAGCCGATGTTTTGAAGGGCGATATTTTAATTAATATGGATTCGGAAGATGAAGGTGAATTGTATATCGGTTGTGCCGGTGGAACAAATGCGAATGCCGAATTTACTTATACACCAGAAGCTGTTCCAGCTGGCCTTAAAGCGTATAATCTTTCACTAACAGGTTTAAAAGGCGGTCATTCCGGTGTTGATATTCCTCTCCAACGTGGAAATTCAAATAAATTATTAAATCGTTTTTTACGCTCTGCCACTGCGAAGTTTAATTTGCGTCTTGCTTCTGTCGAAGGAGGTAGTTTAAGAAATGCGATTCCTCGCGAATCATTTGCAACTGTTGTGGTTCCAACCGATAAAGCTGCTGAATTCGAAGCTGCAGTGCCTGCTTGTTTTGCTGTTTTCAAAGCAGAACTTGAAAAAACAGAGCCTTTTATGACGTTTAAAGTGGAAGAAACTAATCTTCCGGAAAAACTTATTGATCAAACAACTCAAATGGCGTTGATGAATGCGGTATATGCATGCCCTAATGGTGTGATGCGTTGGAGTGATTCAATGGAAGGTTTAGTTGAAACATCAAATAATTTAGCTATTGTTAAATCGGGAAATGGAACAATTAAAGTGCTTACTTTAATCCGTAGTTCTGTTGACTCTGCCAAAGAAGATTTGGAAAATATGATTGAAAGTGTTTTTCAGTCGGCAGGGGCTAAGATTCATTTTGATGGTCAATATCCAGGATGGAAACCAAATACGGATTCTCCAATCTTGAAGGCTATGAGCGATATTTACAATAATAAATATGGTATTGTTCCAAAAGTGACTGCCATTCATGCAGGTTTAGAATGTGGACTTTTAGGTGGTGTTTATCCAAATTGGGATATGATTTCATTTGGTCCTACTATTCGTTTTCCTCATTCTCCCGATGAAAAAGTAAATATTGAAAGCGTGCAAAAATTTTGGGATTTCACTGTGGAAACCTTGAAAAATATACCTAAAAAATAATTTTAGTTAAGATCAGCTTGTCATTTTTATGTCAAGCTGATCTTTTCTCAAAAAATAGACAGAAAGATTTGTAATTCTGAAAAAAGGCTGTATTTTTGCAGTCCGAAAAAATAAAATTAGCTATGAGCAAGAGAACATATCAACCTTCAGTTCGCAAAAGAAAAAATAAACACGGTTTTAGAGAGCGTATGGCTTCTAAAAATGGTCGTAAAATTTTAGCTCGTAGAAGAGCTAAAGGAAGATCACAATTAACTGTTTCTGACGAGTTTATTGGAAGAAAATAATTCGCTCACTTCTTTTGAAAAGAGTTAGGAGGCATTGGTTGATGTCTTCTTTTTTTGTTTATATACCTGTCATCACGATGGGTTTTTTACTTTTGTGCTAAATCTATAGATTATCTCAAATGGAGAATAAATATGCCAATTCCGTCGATTTCTTTAATGCAAAGCCAAAAACTACGTTAGGCGATGCCTCGAATTTAATATTGGCAGCCTTTGAGTTAAGAACTCCAGAGAATGTAGGAGCTCTTATTCGCTTGGCAGGAAATTTAGGTATTCCCAAAATTTTATTTATTCAAAGCGAAACGGTGTTTAAAGCAAAGAAAATTGCTCGTGTAGCACATTCTAGTTTAAAGCTTGTAGATTATTCCTTTTGTAAACCCGAAGATTTTAGTGCTTTAATTCCAGAGGACTTTGAAATGGTAGCTGTAGAAACTAGCGATAAAGCAAGCAATATCTATAAAACTAATCTGCCTGATAAATGTGTTCTACTCGTTGGTAATGAGCGTTTTGGAATCGCTCAAAAATGTCTCGATAAATGTTTCAAAACAGTTTATATTCCTCTTGTAGGAAAAACTTTATCTATGAATGTTTCGCACGCTGCAGCTATTGCAGCTTTTGAGTGGGGGAGACAGCATTTGGGATTAGAGTTATTGTAATGGGATTATATCGGTAAGTGAGCATATTGGGAAATAGGTAAGTAGGGAAATCAACCACTCAATCTCAACCACTCAACCACTCAATCACTCAATCACTCAACAATTTTACACGCTAAATATCTTCTTTTTTCTTTTCAAGGAGCTCAATACCGTCCATGGTCATTTGCTTGTCCACCGCTTTACACATATCATAAATAGTTAGCAAGGCGATATTTACAGCGGTCAAAGCTTCCATTTCAATTCCGGTTTTGCCAATACATTTTGCAAAACTTTCTACACGCACGCCGTCTGAAACTACTTTGGTTTTTACATCTAACTTGGTTATCATTAGAGGATGACATAAAGGAATAAGCTCATTTGTTTTTTTTCCGCCCTGAATTCCTGCTATTTCTGCAATAGTCAAAACGTCGCCTTTTTTCATGCCATTTTCGGCAATTAAAGCCAAGGTTTCTTTCTGCAAGCGTATAAATCCTTGAGCTCTAGCTGTCCGACTTTGATCTGGCTTATTGGCTACATCAACCATATTGGCTTTGCCCTCTTTATTGATATGCGATAGTTCCATACGCTAAATTTACTATATTTTTTTGATCTTAAAATTCAAGCCGAATTTTTAGCCCTCTACCATTAATTTCCAATGCTTATCTTAATAACTTTTAACTCTTAAATCTCATTTCTTAAATCTTAAACTAAACCCTCATCCTCCAATATTACTAAACTTACTGGAGTGATTGCTGGTTCCACTTCTCGGCTTATTATCCAAACTTTCTTTTATCGACTTTTCAATACCAAGTTCTCTAACATTAAAAGATAAGTCAGAAAAAAGGCAAGGCATTACATCGCCATTGGCTGTTAATCGTAAGCGGTTACAAATTTTGCAATCGCCGCCTTCACCACCTTCTACCACCGAAAATTCACCTGTTTCTAGATTCATTTCGTGGATATAGCGAATTTTTAAATCGTTTTCTTCGCAAAATTTTGCAACTTCAACAGCATCCGGTTCAAAACGCGATTTTTTAATCACGCAATTTATTTTAATAGGAAATAATCCTGCTTCTTTGGCGGCTTCAATTCCCATAAAAACATCCTCAATATTCCCCAATCGAGTAATTTCCCGATAACGTTTTGGATCCATGGTGTCTAAACTGATATTTACACGCATCAAACCCACCGCTTTCAATTGTTGAGCGTATTTTGGAAGTAATATTCCATTGGTTGTCATGCCAAAATCCAGAATGCCTTCAATTTCGCCAAGGCTCTTTATAAGCTTGATAATATCGTGTCGTACGAGGGGTTCGCCTCCTGTAATTCGTACTTTATCTACGCCATCGGCGACTGCTTTTTTAGTAAATTCTACAATTTCTTCAAAGCTTAAAATAGCCTTATGAGGCATCAACTCCACGCCTTCGGCAGGCATGCAATAAACACAACGCAAATTACAACGGTCGGTAACCGAAATGCGTAAATAATTAATTTTTCTATTAAATCTGTCGTACATCAACAACTTGTCCTTTTTTTAGCGTGCTTTCGCCAATATTAATTGAAATCATTCCATCTGCATAAACATAGGAATGGATATGTGCAGATCCGTTATAATCGACGGGCATTACTTCGCCATCTTGATTAAAGTAGACCGGAATATAGGATTTGCGTTTTGCCTTTTTACGACTAAATTCAATTCCCATAGGCATCTTCAACGGCAAGGCTTTAAAATCAAAACCCATCATATTGTAAAGTAATGGTTTTACCAAAAGTTCGAATTGAACAAAAGATGAAACCGGATTACCCGGAAGTCCAAAAAAGAACTGCTTGTCTTTTTTTCCAAAAACCGTTGGTCGACCGGGCTGAACAGCTATACTTTTAAATAAGATTTCTATTCCTTTTTCTTCCAGAATTTCCGGAACAAAATCAAATTCACCCATAGAAACACCACCTGAAAGCAAAACCATATCACTACTATCAAGAGCTTCTTCCAACATTTCCCTTGTAGATTCAGGACTGTCTTTGGCAATGCCGATATAACGTCCTTTAATTCCCAATTGTTGAAGTTGCGCCATCATTTGTACGGCATTACTGTTTCTTATTTGTGAGGTTTGTGGCGTTTGGTGTGGTTCAACCAATTCATCGCCGGTAGAAATAACAACAACCTTTGCTTGACGATAAACTTGGATAAACGTATTCCCAACTGAAGCTAAAACAGGGATTTGTTGAGCCTTTAAAAGTGTTCCTTTTGCGAGTACTAAATCGCCTTTTTTTAAGTCTTCAGCAATAGCACAGATATTTGAATTGGTTTTGGATTGAATAAATCTGATTTTTCCTTCTATTTTTTCGGTATGCTCCACCATAATGATAGTGTCCGCGCCTTCAGGAACAGCAGCTCCGGTCATAATTTGAGAACATTGATTAGCTCCCACAGTTTTCGTTGGAGCAACACCTGCAGGAATCACTTCTAAGAGTACCAGATCGTTGTTTAAATCTTGTTTCCGACAAGCAAATCCATCCACAGCCGATTTATTAAAAGGAGGCATATCCATATCTGAATAGACATTCTCCGCTAAAATTCTTCCTAAGCTGTTTTGGAAAGGAACGAATTCTGTTCCAAGTGTAATAACAGATTCCTTAATAATTTTAAATGCTTCTTCTTGTTGAATCATAGGTTTAAAATTGACTGCAAAAGTAGCGATAATGTAAAGATTTCAAAGACAATTGTGAAAGCAATATGTTTTATTTAACATATCGAAATAGGTAAGCAAGAGAAGTGATTTAACCTTGCTTCATCTTTTATGATAAATTGTTTCGAATCAATGATGGAAGCATATTTTTTCTTATTTTTGAAGATTAAATCGGTTTAAAATATAAAAGATTTTTATGGAAAATTTTATCGTTTCTGCGCGAAAATACAGACCTGCAACTTTTGATACTATTGTGGGACAAAAAACGATTACAAATACATTAAAGAACGCCATAAAAAATCATTATTTAGCACAGGCTTATTTGTTTACGGGGCCACGTGGAGTAGGAAAGACCACTTCGGCACGTATTTTTGCTAAAACAATTAATTGCTTAAATATCGATTTGGAAAATAATCCGGATGTTATTGAGCCTTGTAACGAATGTGAATCTTGCCGTTCGTTTAATCAGAATGCGTCTTTCAATATTATGGAATTGGATGCGGCATCGAATAATTCGGTGGATGATATTCGGCGCTTGGTTGATCAGGTTCGAATTCCCCCTCAGGTTGGAAAATACAAGGTATATATTATCGATGAGGTTCATATGCTTTCTCAGGCGGCTTTCAATGCGTTTTTAAAAACGCTCGAAGAACCACCTCCTTATGTGAAATTTATTTTGGCAACTACTGAAAAGCATAAAATTATTCCAACAATTTTATCCCGCTGTCAGGTTTTCGATTTTAAGCGAATAAGTGTTGATGATATTGTGAAATATTTGCGTTTTGTTGCGGAGAGTGAACATGTAAAAGCTGATGATGAAGCGCTACACTTGATTGCACAAAAAGCAGATGGCGGAATGCGTGATGCTCTGAGTATTTTTGATCAGTTAGTAAGTTTTACAAATGCTAAGGTCATGTATCAAAATGTGGTAGAGAACTTGCACGTGCTCGATTATGATTATTTCTTCCAGATTTCGGATCAGTTTTTGAGCGGGAATATTACTTCGGTTTTGGTTATTTTAAACGATATTTTAGAACGGGGATTTGATGGACAACATTTTCTAATTGGATTAGGTGAACATTTGCGCAATTTATTAATTAGTAGAGATGTAAAAACGATTGCACTCCTCGAAACATCTTCTTCCATTAAGAAACGCTATATGGAGAATGCGACCAAATTTCCACCCGCATTTTTATTAAAAGCACTTGATTTGAATACGCAATGCGATGTCAATTATAAGAGCAGTAACAATAAGCGACTTTTAATAGAGCTGACGCTTATGCAAATGGTAGCTTTGGGAAGTGGAATTTCAGATTTTGTTCCTAAGGAGACTCCTTCAACTTTGCCTCCCGTTAAGAAAATTGCTATAGTGGAAGAAGTTGTAAAACCGATTCCGGTAGTTATTGAGGAAAAAAAGACGACAGAAGAAGCTCCAACGATTCCAAAAGTTTCGGAGCCGGAACAAAAAATGCAAACACCGCCAGAGCAAAAAACGATGGAGGAGGTCGAATCTCCTGCACGGCCTCAACGAATTCCTAGAGGAATGGGTTTAGGCGTTTCTATTAAGGAGGAGGAAAACGCTAAGGAAGAAGAGATTAATCCTGATGCATATATGATTGGTAAAGAGAATATTGCTGATGAATTTAGTCAAGAGGATGTAAATAAAATTTGCGATGAATTTTTAGAAAATATTAAGCAACATCAGAGTTTATATGCCACATTAAAGAGTAATAGAGCGAAGATTGCGGAAGGTTTTGTAGTGGAATTACAAGTGTATAATGAGGTGCAAAAAAGTGCTCTAGGCGAAAAATTATTCGATTTAGTTAAGCTGTTAAGGATTCGATTAAACAATTATAAATTAAAAGCCATTATAAATATAATTGAAGGCGAAAAAGCGAAAAAGTCGATGAGTCCTGTTGAAAAATACAACGCTATGGTGGAGAAAAACCCTAACTTAAAAAAATTGAAAGACGATCTAAATCTTGAACTGGAATTCTAATTTACTATATAATTAAAGGGTGATTTAAGTATGAAGATTAAAAGTTTATTAAAGACCTTGGGTCCTGGTTTGTTATATGCCGGGGCGGCTGTCGGAGTTTCTCACTTAGTTCAGTCCACAAGAGCAGGGGCGAGCTATGGTTTCGAATTAATTTGGGTGGTTATAGTAGCCAATATAATAAAATATCCATTTTTTGAATTTGCTCCTCGATATGCAACTGCAACAGGAAAGTCTTTGGTTGATGGCTATTATAAAACTGGAAAATGGGCTTTGAGCATTTTTGGCCTGTTAACTATTAGTACAATGTTTGCTTTACAAGCCGCAGTAACCGTTGTTACGGCAGCTCTGTTAGGAAATATATTTGGTATCGCTCTGAGTCCGAATAGTATAACGGCTATTATCTTATTTTTTACCATGTTTGTCCTGTTAAGTGGTAAGTTTTCTACTTTGGATAAAATGATTAAGGTTATCATTCTTACACTTACTGTTTCAACCTTAATTGCAGTAATTGCTGTGTTTAATACTAAAACAGTGGATGCCGTAAATTTTGATTGGGGCAACGCAGTCGATTTGGCTTTTTTAATCGCCTTGGTAGGATGGATGCCCGGTCCCATTGATATTTCCACCTGGCACTCAAGTTGGACCGTGGCTAAAATGGAATCTAGCGGACATAAACCAAGTTTAAAAGAATCTTTATTCGATTTTAATTTTGGTTATATTGGAACGGCTTTCCTCGCCATGGGTTTTGTTTCATTAGGGGCTTTTGTAATGTATGGTTCGGGGGAAGAATTCTCTGCTAATGGTGTTGTTTTTGCTGATCAATTAATTAAAATGTACACCTCATCTTTGGGAAATTGGGCGTATTGGATTATAGCTATTGCGGCTTTAACTACGATGTTCTCTACAACAGTAACTGTCTTAGATGCCTATCCACGCGTGATGCAACCTACTTCGGAGCTTTTGTTTCCTTCGCTCAAAATGAAAAATGAGAAAAGCATGATGCCCTATACAGTTTGGATGCTGATAACTATTTTGGGTACTTTAGCTTTACTGGTTTATTTTGGAAGATCGATGCGATTTATTGTAGATATGGCCACCACAATCTCTTTTGTGGCAGCTCCTGTATTGGCAATTTTAAATTATAAAGCAGTTACACATGCCGATTTTCCAAAGGAATATAGACCTAAAAAATGGTTGCTAATTTATGCCTGGATAGGAATGGTTTTCTTGAGTTTATTTAGCGTATTTTATTTGGTTTGGCGTTTTATGCTTTAAAACATAAAGCCATTCATTTATTATTATCGCCATTTCTTGGTATTTTAAATATGGAGTAGTTCTAGATATAAGTTTTAGATTAGTTTTGCATTATGGAAACATTTATTGCCAGTTTAATTCCTATTATTAAACAATCTATTATGATTACCAGTTTTGTTCTGGTAATGATGTTGATTATTGAATTATTGAATGTTAAATCGCGTGGAAATTGGGCCAAGCATTTAAAAAACTCTCCCTTTTTGCAATTGGTTTTTGCTGCTTTTATGGGTATTATTCCTGGATGTTTAGGTGCCTATACGGTGGTTTCACTTTATGCACACGGCATTGTTAAGTTTGCTGCTTTAGTAACTGTAATGATTGCTACTTCAGGGGATGAGGCTTTTGTTATGTTTTCTATAATTCCGGAAGCCGCTCTTTGGTTAAATGGCATTATTTTTATTATTGCCATTGCTGTTGGCTGGCTTTTAATGATTTTTGGTAAACGATTTGAATTCTTTTGTGTTCCTGCGAGTCATATGGTTATTCACGAACATGAAGTAGAAACCGCTGTGATTAAACCACGCAGTATCTGGCAAAATCTTCGAAATATGACATTTACACGTGCCTTGTTAATCAGCGGGATTGTCTTATTTCTTTTTGCTTTATTAACGGGTGTCTTAGGTCACGATCATTCTAGTTTTAGCATTGTTGAAGGACAGATTCATAAAGATTTGGAAGCAGTTGGTCATCATGAAATTGATTGGGTAAAAGCTACTTTCTTACTCATATCGGTTATTGCATTGTTTATCTTTTTATTTTCAAGCGATCACTTTTTGGAAGATCATCTTTGGGGTCATGTTATCAAAAAACATTTCTTTAAGATTTTATTATGGACATTTGCAGCACTTTTGTTTGTACAAACACTAAGTCAGTTTTACGATGTAAATGTTTGGATTAGTGATAATTTATGGCTGATATTATTAGCGGCTGTTCTTATTGGAATAATTCCAGAATCAGGGCCGCATTTTGTGTTTATTATCCTTTTCTTTCAGGGAATGATTCCTTTTAGTATTTTACTTGCGAGTTCGATTGTTCAGGATGGTCATGGCGCTTTGCCTTTACTTGCCGAATCTAGGAAGAGTTTTTTGGTTATGAAAGCTATCAATGTGGCCGTTGGCTTAATTGCAGGTGGAATTGGGCTGTTAGTTGGTTTTTGAAAAACCCTATTTATTTCTAAAAAATTCTTTGGAGGTATTAAAATGTTTATATCTTTGCAGCGCTTTAAAACAATTGCGGATGTGGCGTAATTGGTAGCCGCGCTAGACTTAGGATCTAGTGCCGTGAGGCGTGGGGGTTCGAGTCCCTTCATCCGCACTAAACCGTTGAAATTTTCAACGGTTTTTTTAATGCCCAAACTGTAACTCTTTCCTTTGACTTTCGTCCTATTAAAACCAAATGTCAAATTCAAGTATTATGAGAAAAATAGAGATGTCTTTTATCCTTATTTGTTTGTTGTCCATTTCTAGTCTGAATGCTCAAACAAATTCAGAATTTAATTTTTATTTCGGTATTCCAACAAAAACTGTAGGTATAGGTTTTGGTAATTCGCCAAAATTTAGTGGTATTCGCATCAATTTTGCTGACAAACATGTGAGTGAAATCAACGGAATTAATATTACTTTTTGGAAGCAGAAGGAAAATACAGAAGCCGTCGTTAACGGTATTTCTGTAGGTATTTTACCGACGGCAGGAATAATGAGAAGTTTGAATGTTGGTGCCGTGGGACTTGTTGCTCATGATAATCTTAGCGGAATTAATATTGCCGGATTGGGTTTAGGTGCTGGACGTAATTTAAATGGAATATCAATTGCAGGATTTGGTTTAGGTAGTGGAAATCAAATGAATGGCCTGGCGGTTTCAGGTTTAGGTTTAGGCTCTGGTGCTGACATGAATGGTCTTTTTTTAGGTGGATTAGGTGTAGGGTCTGGTGCGGATATTAATGGAATGGTTATTGGAGGTTTTGGTGTTGGTGCCGGAAATAATTTGGATGGGATTTCTATTGCTGGCCTTGGTTTGGGTGCTGGAAATGACATTCGTGGAATTGCTATTGGGGGATTGGGTGTTGGTGCCGGAAGAGATATTCGTGGAATCGCAATTGCTGGTGTGGGAATTGGTGGTGGTAGAGATATAAAGGGCATATTTATTGGTGGATTTGGTGTAGGAGCCGGAGGTACTATTCGTGGGATAACGATTAGTGGAATTGGTATTGGAGCAGGTGAAGATGTTCGTGGACTTTCATTCTCGGGTATAGGAATTGGAGCTGGAGAAAATTTGAGTGGAATTCAAATTGCAGGAATTGGTTTAGGGGCAGGCAATCAAGTGAAAGGCATTAGTATTGCAGGAATAGGAATTCGTGCAAAAGAAGAAATAAAAGGAGTGCAAATAACAACAGCTTTCATCAGAAGCGATAATCGTATTAACGGAATAAGCATAGTTCCGGGCTATTTAAAAGCGGAAAAATATAGAGGAATTGCTATTGCAGGTTATGCTAATACCAGTGAAATGACAGGTCTTTCAATTGCTCTGATTAATTCAACAGAAAAATTAAAAGGAGTCCAAATTGGCTTATTGAATTATGCAGGAAACAATAAAAAAGGATCAAGATTATGGCCTATTTTTAATATTCATTGAGAAACTTATTATGCATAAAAAAGGCTGTTATTCAAGAGAATCACAGCCTTTTCTTTAGGATTATCTTTTAATAGCGATAAGCTGCTTTTCTAAGTCCACGTACATTTCGAATAGGAGTTGGAGGCCTTAATTTATCAGCTAAAAATTTATAAATTTTCACCCGAATTTGATTTGCTTTTTTCGTGTCAATTCTATCGAAAGAATGTCCACCCGGAATTGCTTGATAAATTTCATATTCAAATTTCTTTCCATCGGCTTTTAACGACTTAATTAAATGTTCTACTTCCAGCACGTTTACATCATCATCAATGGTATTGGAATGGATTAGCAGAGGTGTGTTTCCCATACGATGCGTATTCCACGCCGGCGAACGACGACGGTATTCAGCAACGTCTTCATTTACGGTTTTGCCAATATGATAATCAGCTGAATACAAATCGAGATAACTTTTTTTGTGATAACCCATTCGGGCAATTAAATCACTAACAGGAACACCGGCAAAAGCCACTTGATAATCGTCTGGATGATCAAAAATATTGAATAAGGTAATTAAGCCACCATGACTCCATCCAATAATTCCAACCCGATGTTTGTCAACGATATCATAATTTTTAATCATATGATTACGGGCTGCGTAAACATCTTCTGTCTCTAATCCTCCATAATCAATATTTTCATAATAGGATTTTCCATAGCCTGTGCTTCCTCTATATTCAGGAGCTACAACAATATAACCTTGAGCCATTAACTCACGAATAATATGAGTATAATAAGTGCTTAAATTAGAATGCACTCCGCCATGAGCTAAAACAATTAAAGGATATTTCTTCTCGGGATTAACATTTCTAGGAATAAAAATATAAGTCCAAAACTTTAAAGGATTGTTGAATCCCATGGCTGTTGGATTTGTCATATTTGTGGCAGGTGGCCCGGTAATAAATATTTTGTCTACAAAAGCAATATCGCCCACTCGTTCAAACCATAAAAGATCATCATTTTGTTTGGAAAGTTTATCCAATTGATGGTTAAGGTTTTCATTGGCTTTTTCAAGTCTGTTTAATTTGTTTAAAATTTCATCTGATTTATCTTGTGCTTGAACGTGGAAGCTTCCTGCTATAAACACAAAAACAAGGATTAATCGAAAAAGGTTTTGCATTGGTTTGATAGTTTTAAAATTTCTATTTCATCAAAAATACACTATTTTTTTGTTGGTATAATATCTTTATGAAAAACAATTGTAAATTTTGTTGATCGATATGCTGACTTAAGCAAGAATTTTTAGATAAATAAAGCCTTCTTTTTTTAAAAAAATACGTATATTTGCAGCCCTTAAAAACTAGGTAAAAGCAATTGATTTTTAATCTATTAATAATTCAATTTATCAATGAATATTACAAAAGAAAGCACAGGGGATTTAACAGCACTGATTACTGTTGAAATAAATGAAAATGATTATGCCGAAAAGGTAAAAAGTGCCTTAAACGAATATCGTAAAAAGGCAAGTATTCCGGGTTTTAGAGTTGGTAAAGTACCTTTTGGTATCGTAAACAAAATGTATGGCAAAGGCGTACTGGGCGAGGAAGTGAATAAAATACTTTCTGAGAAATTGAATTCCTATATTACTGATAATAAGCTAGCTTTATTGGGAAATCCCTTGCCTTCTCTTACAAAAGAAGACAAAGTTGATTTAGAAAATGAGAAGGATTTCACCTTTTATTTTGATATTGCTTTAGCTCCTGAAGTTGAATTGGAGTTAAACGATAAAATTAAAGCCAACTATTTAGATATTGAAATAAGCGATAAAATGATTGATGATTATGTATTAGATATTCAAAATCGTTTTGGTGAGCATTCTCATCCTGAAGTTGTAGCTGAAGGTATGGAAGTTGAAGCTGAATTTAAACAGTTGGATGCTGATGCGAATGTTCTTGAAGGTGGTATTTCTCATAAAGGAAAATTCAAAATTGACGATATAAAACTAAAAACTGCTACAAGTAAATTTTTAGGCAAAGCCAAAGGCGATAAAGTAGTTTTAGATCCGATGAAAGTCTTTAAAGATAATGATAAAGTAGCTGCAATGTTAGCTGTTGCTAAGGAAATGATAGAAGATTTAAAAGCTGACTTTGAAGCTGAAATCGTGGAGATTCATTTAACTATTCCCGCCGAAATCAATGAAGATCTTTATAAGAAAGCATATCCTACAGAGGAGATGAAGACAGTAGAGGAGTTTAGAGCTAAGATTAAAGAAGATGCTTCTAAACAGTTTGTGGGCGAGAGTGATAAATTATTTTTATCGGAAACGGTAGATATGTTGATCGAAAAAGCGAATATTCAGATTCCTGCCGATTTTATGAAACGTTGGGTATTAGCCAATAGTGAAGGTAAATTAACCGCAGAACAAATTGATGTGGAATGGGTAAGTTATGAGCATTCTTTAAAATGGCAACTGTTACAAGAGAAATTGTTTAAAGAAAACGAAATTAAGGTGGAACAACCTGAAGTTCGTGAGCATATCAAAGGATTTATTGGCGGCCAATATTTTGGTGGTCAAACTGAAAATGAAGCTCTTATGAGCCAAATGGATGGTATTGTCGATACAGTGATGCAAAATAAGGAAGAAGTAAATAAAATTTATGATCAGCTTTACGATAAAAAAATGCTCGATTTATTCAAAGAAAAACTATCTTTAAAAAATAAATCTGTTTCATTGGAAGATTTTATAACAAAAGCGAGTCAAGCACCAAAAGCATAAAGATTATGGAAGTCAATGAATTTAGAAAATACGCAACCAAACATTTAGGGATCAGTTCTTTAACACTAGATCGCTATTCGTCAATGACTCAGAATTATCTTTCACCAACTATCATTGAAGAACGTCAAATGAATGTAGCACAGATGGACGTTTTTTCACGCTTGATGATGGATCGTATCATCTTTTTAGGAGTTCCTATCGATGATTATGTGTCTAATGTTATCCAAGCCCAATTGCTTTTCTTGGAAAGTGCTGATGCTGAGAAGGATATTCAAATTTATTTGAATACACCCGGAGGATCGGTTTATGCTGGTTTGGGAATATACGATACTATGCAATATATCACTCCCGATGTAGCTACTATTTGTACTGGAATGGCAGCTTCTATGGGTGCCATTTTATTGTGCGCCGGTACCAAAGGAAAAAGAACAGCCCTTAAACATTCACGTGTTTTGATACATCAACCTATGGGTGGCGCATCCGGACAGGCTTCTGATATAGAAATAACAGCTCGCGAAATCCTTAAATTAAAAAAGGAACTTTACGAAATCATTTCTAGTCATAGTGGTCAAACGTTTAAGAAAATAGAAAAAGATAGCGATCGGGATTACTGGATGACTTCAACAGAAGCAAAAGAATACGGTATGATCGATGAAGTCTTAGGAATGAAATAATATATAAAATTAGAAAACTACCTTGAAGATACTGTTTTTGAGGTAGTTTTTTATAAGATATTATAAGGATGGCAAAAAAAAATATTACCGATTCATGTTCATTTTGTGGGCGTTCAAAAGATGAGGTTCAATTATTAATAGCTGGATTTAATGCTCATATTTGTGATGCTTGTATCGATCAAGCCTATTTGGTCTTAAAAGAAGAACTTCAAGGCCAAAGTGATTCTACTGATTTAAGTTCTGGCATTTTAATGAAGCCGATTGAAATAAAAGCACATTTAGACGAATATGTTATTGGTCAGGATGCCGCTAAAAGAATGTTGTCGGTGGCCGTTTATAATCACTATAAGCGTCTTACTCAGCCTGAAAGTAAAAAATTTGCTGATGTCGAGATTGAAAAATCGAATATGATCGTGGTGGGAGAGACTGGAACAGGAAAGACTTTGCTTGCCAGAACGATTGCGCGTATTTTGCATGTGCCATTTGCTATTGTGGATGCTACTGTTTTAACAGAAGCAGGTTATGTTGGCGAAGATGTGGAAAGTATTTTATCAAAGCTATTGCAAGCAGCCGATTTTGATGTAAAGGCAGCCGAGCGAGGCATCATTTTTATCGATGAATTGGATAAAATTGCTCGTAAAAGTGATAATCCAAGCATTACGCGTGATGTTTCCGGAGAAGGCGTTCAACAGGCACTTTTGAAATTGCTTGAAGGAACAATCGTAAATGTTCCGCCTCAAGGTGGAAGAAAACATCCCGAGCAAAAAATGATTCAGGTGGATACCAAGAATATTTTATTTATTGCCGGAGGTGCTTTCGATGGTATTAATCGTAAAATTGGTTCTCGATTGAAAGCCAATATGTTAGGCTATGGTGCTAAAAAGGCAACGGGACAAATAGATAAGAAAAACTTGTTACAATATATTACACCCGGTGACTTAAAATCTTACGGACTTATTCCGGAGATTGTGGGTCGACTTCCGATTGTTACCTTTTTAAATCCCTTGGATGAAGATGCTTTAAGACGAATCTTAACCGAGCCAAAGAATGCATTAGTAAAGCAATATGCTAAGTTGTTTGAAATGGACAATATTCAGCTTGATTTTGCGAAAAGTGCTGTAGAATTTGTTGTAGAAAGAGCTTTGGTTTCTAAAATTGGAGCCCGAGGGTTGCGTTCCATTATGGAAGCCATTATGTCGGATGCTATGTTTGAAATTCCTTCTAAGAAAAATGTTAAAGTCTTGAAAGTGGATAGAAAATATGCCGAAGGAAAATTAGACATTGACAAACACGACAAACAAAAAGTAGCCTAATTAATTCAGTGAGACTATGATTTTGTTTTTCAAAATCATTTAGCCGAACTGATCCCGAGCGATAGTCGAGGGATCTCATGGGTTTTATTCTCTGCATCTTGATGCGTATTAAAAAATCAAGATTCAATTGAGATACCTCGTCAGCTTGCTGCGAGGAGTTTTATTCGATAGAGATTAAATTATAGCTGATCTTGATTTTGGTCTTATTTTTGTGACATGATTGGTATGAAGACGCTTCTAATTTCTTTATTTTTCAGTTTGTTTAGCCTTGCTGTTTATCCTCAGCAGTTGGATACTTTAATTATTCAAGCCGAAATAGATTCAGGAGATACATTAATGGTTAAGGAGCTAAAGGAAGTCGTTGTTTTTCCAAAATTTCGATACGCATACCAGACAAGACGTTACAATAGATTGGTTCGTTATGTCAAAAAAGTATATCCGTATGCGCAAATTGCAGCCGTGAAAATGGAGGAATATGAGCAAATTTTGGTAAATACTCCCGAACCTTCAATGCAGCGCAAACTAATGAAGCAGATTGAAGAAGAAATTTATGCGGAATGGGAAGGCGATCTAAAAGAGCTGACCTTTTTGCAAGGAGGTATTTTACTAAAGCTAATAGATAGACAAACCGGTGAATCGTCTTATGAATTGGTGAAAGAATTTAGAGGCCGTTTTCGAGCTTTTTTTTATCAGTCTTTCGCGCGCATTTTCGGATTCAATTTAAAAGAGCGCTACAATCCTGAAGAAAATGAGTACGACAAACAGATAGAATATATCGTTCACTTAATTGAAACAAATCGCTTATAATTCTAAAATAAGAGATAATTCATTGAAGTTGAAAGGTTTTCTTAATAAGCCGTTCATTCCTGCCAAATTACATTTTTGTCGAATTCCCGGATAGTCCTCAGCGGTTAAAGCAATAATTTTTGGAGGAATTAGTGTTTTTAACTCCTTGTCTAAGCTTCGCATGGCTTCACTAACCTGAAAACCATCTAATTCCGGCATTTTTAAATCCATTAATATCAAATCAAATTCCATTCTTCGGTATTTAGATATCGCATCCTTTCCTGTTCTGGAAACTTCTACATTGTATCCAAGGCGACTTAAACTAGTTTTGGCTATTTTTTCATTGATCAGATTATCTTCAACAAGCAATATCCTTAAATCTTTGGGAGTGGAGCTTATTCCAATCTCTTTTTTTTCTATATATTTTGCTGGAACTAAGGAGCTGATTTCATTGGCAAGATGGGCTAATTTTACGGGTTTGTTTAGATAACCCGCATAGCCAATATCTTTAAGCTTTTTAATTGGGAAGAGACTTGCCGTGGTAGATACCAATATTAGGTTAGCTTTACTTAATTGCTGACTGACTTTAAGTTTCTGTAAAACAACCATATCTAAAGTGTCCCGATATTCTCTATCCAGTAATATTAGATCGTAAATAGTTGATTCTACACCATTTTCTGCAAAATAATTGTAGGTTTCAGCCGGATCAGCAAAATCTCTTACAGTAATGCTAAGACTTTGTAAGTATTTCACCATAATTTTACGGCTAATCTCATTTGCTTCAATTACAACAGCAGACATTCCGCTAAAGGAAATATTAAGATCTTGTTTGGTAATATCAAGTCGACTAGTTGTTTTTACAAGAGTAGCAGTAAACCAAAACGAACTTCCTTCTCCTTCTGTACTATTGAAGCCCATTTTGCCATTCATTAACTCACAAATTTTACGAGTAACAGCTAAGGTAATTCCGGGTTCATTGGAATCGAGGAAACGTAAACGATCGATACGTGTAATTGTATTGTATAATGCCTTTTGTTTAGACATACTCATACCGATACCGGTATCTTCTACTTTGAATTTTAAAGTTACTTTATCAACAGCATTTTCAATCCGCTCAACAAAAATAACTATCTGGCCTTGTTCAGTATATCGAATGGCATTGTTTATCATGTTGAGTAAAATTTCTTTGATTCTTATAGGATCACCTAATAAAGTCTGGGGAATTTTTGGTTCAACATAAATGGCTAATTCAAGTCCTTTTTTGTTTATATCATTATTTACAAGATCGCCAATGCCGTAAATTACATCGTGTACATTAAAAGGTACATTGTCTAACTCAATATTATCAGAAGCTAATCGACTTCTATCCAGCAGGTTGTTAACAACAGTTAAGAGGTTGTTTGAAGATATAATTAAATCGTCCATGTATTCGGTTTGCTCACTTGATATTTCTGTTTTTTTCAATAGGTCAATCATTCCAACAATGCCATTCATAGGTGTCCGTATGCTATGGGAAATAGAAGACCAAAATTCAGATTTACTGATATTTAGGGTGTCCATAGTATCTGAGCTATTGATTTTGTGTCTTTTTACTTTTTGTTGCAAGAGCAGAATCACAAAACCAAGAATAGCAATTATTATAATTAAAATAATGAGAAGAATGCCTAATGTATTTATCATGCCAATTAAAATCTTATTTTCAACAAGTTAAATTACTCTATTTCAAATCGAGCAATACCTAGTGCTATTTTTTTTATTAACAATAAAATTTGAATAAGTCTGCAGAAAACAGCTGACTTCTGTTATACTCTAATTTTGTAAATAGCTGATATTAAGACATAACTATTATTTTGATTTAAGGCGGAATTAAGAGTAATCAAATAGAAAGATTTTTTTAATAAATGCGATAAAATTTGTAAATTTGTCCTTCCAAAAAAAAGAATAAATTTAGTAGAAAAATTTGTCGATTTTCAGAAAATAAAACAGAATAATATAGTTGAAAATCAGACATTAACTTAAAAATTTAATATAAAATTTAGTAAAATGGCTAAAGACAACAATCAGAAAAATGTATATCTATTTGGCGATAAAAAAGCCGAAGGAAATGCAAGCATGAAAAACCTTTTAGGTGGTAAAGGCGCAAACCTTGCCGAAATGAATTTAATTGGTGTTCCGGTACCTCCGGGATTCACCATTACAACTGAAGTTTGTACTGCATACAATGAAAAAGGTAAAGAATATGCAGTTGAAATGATTAAGGATGAGGTAATTGCCGGCGTAAAGTCTATTGAAGATATTATGGGAACTAAGTTTGGAGATAGAGAAAATCCATGTTTGGTTTCTGTTCGCTCTGGTGCACGTGCTTCTATGCCCGGTATGATGGATACTGTTTTAAACCTAGGTTTAAATGACGATGCTGTTGAAGGCATTGCAAAAAAATCGGGAAACGATCGTTTTGCTTGGGATTCCTACCGTCGTTTTGTTCAAATGTATGGCGATGTTGTTATGGATTTGAAACCTAAATCTAAAGAAGATATCGATCCTTTTGAAGAAATTATTGAAACGGTAAAAAAAGAAAAAGGAATTATAAATGATAACGATTTAAGTGTTGATGACTTAAAACAATTAGTTAAACGATTTAAAGCAGCTGTTAAAGAACAAACCGGAAAAAATTTCCCCGATAATCCTTGGGAACAATTATGGGGTGCTATTATGGCTGTATTTGATAGTTGGATGAATGATCGTGCTATCCTCTATCGCAAACTTGAAAATATTCCTGCTGCATGGGGAACTGCTGTTAGTGTTCAAGCCATGGTTTTTGGTAATATGGGTTCTAATTCGGCTACCGGAGTTGCATTTACAAGAGATGCAGGAACTGGAGAGAATATTTTTAATGGAGAATATTTAATTGATGCTCAAGGTGAAGATGTGGTGGCCGGTATTCGTACACCTCAAGAAATTACTTTGGAAGGATCTAAACGTTGGGCTGTATTAGCTGGTGCTACGGAAGAAGTTCGGGCATCAAAATATCCTTCTCTGGAAGAAACAATGCCTAAAATATTTAAAGAACTCAACGAAACACAGAAAAATCTGGAATTGCATTACAGAGATATGCAAGACATGGAATTTACTATTCAAGATGGTAAATTATGGATGTTGCAAACACGTAATGGAAAACGTACCGGACCTGCAATGGTGAAAATTGCTATTGACATGCATAGAGAAGGTATGCTTACAGAAAAAGAAGCCTTGTTACGTGTTGATCCTAACCGCTTGGATGAATTATTGCACAATGTATTTGAAAAAGCTGCCATCAGCAAAGCAAATGTTATTTCTAAAGGATTACCTGCTTCTCCAGGAGCAGCAACAGGTCAGATTGTTTTCTTTGCAGATGAGTGTGATAAATTTGAAAACTCTATCTTGGTTCGTATAGAAACATCTCCTGAAGATTTAGAAGGAATGAATATTGCTAACGGTATTTTAACTGCTCGTGGAGGTATGACTTCTCACGCTGCTGTTGTTGCTCGTGGAATGGGTAAATGTTGTGTTTCTGGTGCAGGTGCTGCTAAAATTAATTACAAAACCAGAACGATGATTGCCGAAGGTAAAAACTTTAAAGAAGGTGATTGGATTTCCTTAAACGGATCAACTGGAGAAGTTTATGAAGGGAAAATTGATACTATCAAACCTGAATTGAGTGGTGATTTTGGTGAATTAATGACTCTGGCCGATAAAAATTCTGTAATGTTGGTTCGTACCAATGCTGATACGCCTCACGATGCTCAAGTAGCTCGCGATTTTGGTGCTCAAGGAATAGGCCTTTGCCGTACAGAACATATGTTTTTCGAAGAAGATAAAATTCGTCCTATGCGCGAAATGATTCTTGCTTCTGACGAAGCTGGTCGTCGCGAAGCCTTAGAAAAATTGTTGCCATTGCAACGTACCGACTTTGAAGGTATTTTTGCTGCTATGCACGATCTTCCTGTAACTGTGCGTTTGCTCGATCCACCTTTGCATGAGTTCATTCCTCATGAAGATGCTAATCAGGCCGAAATGGCTAAAGAAATGGGTATTTCTGTTGAAGCTATCAAGCAAAAAGTTGAAGATCTTCACGAATTTAACCCAATGCTTGGCCACCGTGGTTGTCGTTTAGGCAATACTTATCCTGAGATCACTGAAATGCAAGCTCGTGCCATTATTGAAGCTAGTCTTAATTTGAAAGAAAAAGGCATTACAGCTAAACCTGAAATTATGGTTCCATTAACTGGAACTAAAGCAGAGATGAAAATGCAAGAACAAATTGTTCGTGCTACCATTGAGAAAGTATTTGAAGAAAGAAATGAGAGTATCGATTATTTAGTTGGTACTATGATTGAAGTTCCTCGTGCTGCTTTAACAGCTGATGAAATGGCTGAATCTGCTGAGTTTTTCTCTTTCGGAACAAACGACTTAACACAAATGACTTTTGGTTATTCTCGTGATGATGCTGGTAAATTCTTACCTATCTATTTAGATAAAGGATTACTAGATGCTGAGCCTTTCCAAGTATTAGATCAAGTTGGTGTTGGTAGTTTGATGAGAATTGCTGTTGAGAAAGGACGTAAAACTCGTCCAAATATCAAGATTGGTATTTGCGGTGAACACGGGGGTGAACCAAGTTCAGTTGAATTCTGTAATACATTAGGATTCAATTATGTAAGTTGCTCTCCATTCCGTGTGCCTATCGCTCGTTTAGCAGCTTCTCAAGCCAATATTAAGCAAGGTTCTTGGGATAGAGATAAAGCAACAGATCAACTTAAAGACAGTGCCAAAAATGTTGGTGATGTTTTAGGTACCGAATTTACAGAGCTTGAAAAAGAAGCTGAAAAAGCGTCGAAAATTCTACGCAAAGAGGCTGAAAACGAAATAAAACGTTTAAAGTCGGAAGCAAAGGAAGTATTGAAAAAACTAAAAAAAGAGTTGAAAAATTTCAAAAAATAGTATAAGTTCCTAATTCATTTGAAAGGGATGGCGAAAGTTGTCCCTTTCTTTTATTAATTTGTTAGCTATGAGTAAAAAAGTTTCATTGGTATTGTCGAGTGGTGGTGCTCGAGGTATTGCTCATATTGGTGTTATTGAAGAATTAGAAAGACGGGGATATACTATTGCTTCAGTTTCTGGGACTTCTATGGGTGCTTTGGTTGGTGGGATTTATGCTGCGGGCGGTTTAAAACTGTATAAAGAGTGGATGCTTACGCTCGATAAAATGGACGTATTTAGTTTAGTCGATTTTACCATCAGTGGTCGAGGATTGGTGAAAGGAGAGAAGGTTTTAAAGGAAATGAAAAAGATCATTCCTGATAAGAATATTGAAGATTTGAATATCCCTTATTCAGCTATTTCCACTGATATTATTAACGGAAAAGAAATTGTTTTTGATAAAGGGAGTTTGTATGATGCTATCCGAGCTTCGGTTTCTATTCCAACGGTTTTTACTCCTTTTGAACACCAAGGCTTGAAATTGGTTGATGGAGGTGTTGTAAACCCTGTTCCGATTAATAGAGTTGCTCGTTCTCAAAATGATATTCTTGTTGTGGTTGATGTAAATGCCACTATCCCTTTTAAGCGGATTAAGAAAAGTTATGAAATTACGGAAGAAAAAAAATTCGCTAAGGATAAGCGATTTAGTAAATATGTAAACCTTTTAAGCCATAAGTTCAATTCGCTAGTTCCTAAAAGTGAAAAGGATAAGCTAGGTTATTTTAATATTATGAATAGAACAACCAGTTTAATGGTGCATCAAATTTCACAAATGGCTATTGAAACCGGAAAACCCGATATTTTGGTTAATATTCCGCATGAATCTTTTGGCGTTTTTGATTTTTATAAAACAGAAGAAATTATCCAAATAGGTGTAGAGAAAACAGCTATGGCTTTGGATGCCTATGAAAAATGAAGTTAATGTGCTGATTTTGGTTTTTTTTAAAACAGAAGTGTTTTGAAAATATCTTGTTCGTCATCCCGAGTGTAGCGAGGGATCTCCTGAAAATATAATTACCTGATTAGAATAAGATTTCTCTCCGTCAAAGTCGACGAATCGAAATGAGAGTTGTTTTTTTGTGAAATTAGTTTATGAATATGGTCTTGATACCACATATTAAATAAAGCTTAATCTGAGATTAAGCATAGCGGGGGTATGCAAATGGAAAAATTAAATGGCCACTAATTCACGAATAAAAAAATAAGTGATTCGTGCATTACCTATGGTGATGGCGTTCGTGGCTTATAAAAAAAAGCGGAGAGACAGGGATTCTGCCGAAGGCATCCCCTTGGGAGAACCTTGTGTCCCATTGCACGAACAAGTTAAAATAAATAAAAAAGCGGAGAGACAGGGATTCGAACCCTGGGTCCAATTGCTCGGACAACGGTTTTCGAGACCGCCCCATTCAACCACTCTGGCATCTCTCCAAGATTGCAAAAGTAATAAATCATATTAATTTACAAGCAATTTAAATGTAAAATAGGAGTGTCAAAATCTTTAGGATCTGAGCTCTCAAACTTTGAATAACTCAATATCCCAATAGCTATCGGGATCAGCATTATCCCAATTTTAAATATTTATTTCCAGCCATCCAAAAAGAAATGGTATAACTTGACAGCCTGAAACAGAAACTTTAGACTACTTCTTAGCGATAAAACTCATCCCTCTCTCTGTCATTGCAGTAATACTCAAGGAAGGATTAACACCAGGATTTGCCGAAATTGCCGAACCATCAAAGACATACATATTTTCATAACCAAATAC
>JAGGUP010000128.1 GCA_021158405.1 Bacteroidales bacterium | reverse complement strand
GTAATACTGGTTAAGGAACCAAACTTTTTGCCTGCAATGCTAAAATCAACATGGCCGGTTTTCTCATTTACTACTGATGAATAACGTGTAAATGCATTCGCTTTCACCAAAGTGGCATCCGTTTCAGATAAAACCGGATTTTTTGAATAAAAATGAATGACGCCCCCCAAAGCATCACTTCCATAAACTACAGAACCTGGACCGAAAACGATTTCCATTTTTTCCATCATCGAATTGTCAAGAGTAATCACATTCTGCAAATGGCCTCCCCGATAGATAGCATTGTTCATGCGAACACCATCCACAACGATCAGCACTTTATTGGTTTCAAAGCCTCTTATAACAGGACTTCCGCCACCAAGCTGACTTTTTTGCACCATAATATTCCCGGAATTTTCTAATACATTAGCAGATGATTGTTGATTGACAAAAGCCAATTCTTTTGATTTAATCACTTGAATAGGCTGAGCCACATCTTGCAATTTCTCCTCAAAGCGACTGGCAGACACCACCAATTCATCCAGAGAAAATGATTTTTCGATAAGAGCAACTTTAAAATTCAAAGCTGCTAGCTCAGCATAGCTGAAGATTTTTGTATTGTAACTTAAATGTGTCATCTGAATACTATCTGCTTGTTTAAACAAACTTAGATCGGCTTCTCCATCCCAATTAGTAATTACAGCTGCTTTTGGGGAAATACTAAATATGGCCACATTTGCAAGAGCTTGCATGGTGGTATTGTCGGTAATTTTTATGGTTTGTGCAAAAGAAACCCAAGTGCACGAGATACTCAAAAAGAGTAATATTATATTTTTTTTCATGTGTATAAAATTTGGTTTTTTATAGATGCCATCAAAAAGTGAGGAATAAAATTGTTATCCCTAGGTGATTTGATAATCATGGTTGGTGCATCTATAAATTTTAGTAAAAAATAAAGATCCATTAAGCAAACGCTAAAGGCTATTGAAAAAAGCATGGCCTGCTTAACTATTTAATTTAAACCATTTTAGGAGGTGGAATCAGAATATCCAAGGATGGAGATAAATAAAAAGCAGTTTGTAAGTCGCTTTTCTTTATTTCGATTAAGCACTCGCTATATTTATACTCAGGCATCACCTGAATGATAGTAAGCAACTTAAATAAATTATTTACCGTATTTTTATCCTTCTTCTCCGCCTCCGTCTGCTTGTCTACTTGCTTATTTAAATCGGCAAAAAGCAAAGTTTCCTGAGTATCTGTTATGCAATAGAGCTGTAAATTTCCATTTTTATTGCTTGATTTCCGAACAATATCATACATAACTCCTCGAAAAGAAAATTCGCCCTCATTTTTCCAATCTATCTCATTTTTAATCTCTTCACTGACTACGATTACAGTTAAATCAGCATCAGGAACACCAATTTTTATTTGATGCTTCACCTCTTTTCTAATCCTAATCTGCTGGATTTTAAAAACAAAGAGAAACCCACCTGTGTTGAAGGCGAAGAGCAATAAAAGGAATATGGCGATTGTTTTTCTCAAAATATTAAATCAAAAGCAAATATCAAAAAAATAAACCATTCAAAATTATTTAAAGCGGATAATTTACTTTTAAACAGATATCACTAACAAATGCAGCTTGGAAAAGCCTTTCTCTAGTGTGAACTGTCACAAATAAAGAAGATGCTGTTTATAAATTTATCCCTTTTTATCGCAATTTGACACTCTAATTATTGAATATATTCCTTTTATTTGCTTCAATTTGTAAACCAAGCAACATACCGATGACAGACAAAGAATTAATTGAAAAATTAAAAGTTGGAGGCATTGTATCTATACGAGATTATTTGCTCGAACAACAAGCTAAGGGACTAAAAATTGCACGCACAGAATCGGGTGATCCTTCCTTTGCTATTCCTGATAATGTAAAAAAGGCAATGAATAAAGCATTGGCTGAAAACAAAACACATTATACGGCTGGTGCCGGTGTTGCGGAATTAAGAGAAGCTATCTATCAAAGAGCAACACAATACAATCGTTTACACTTGAACAGTTTTAGCAATGTAATTATTACCAATGGAGCTATGAATGCGCTTTTTGCTGTTTTCCATGCGGTTGTAGATAATAAGGGATATAAAATTCTAGTCCCCACACCTACCTGGACAGAAACTGCAATAAATGTAAGCGAAGTTGGAGGCACTCCGGTTTATTATACATTTAATCCATTTTCTGATACACCTATCGATTTGAATGAATTAGAAAAACTGGTACAAGCGGATTCCGATATCAAAGCCATTGTAGTCAATTCACCGCACAATCCAACCGGAAAAGCATTGAGTTTAGACAATTTGAAAGCGTTGATTGCTTTTAGTCAGGTACACAATTTGTATTTAATTTCGGATGAAGCCTACGAACAAGTTATATTTGATGGAATGAAACACGTTAGTTCAGCCTCTTTATCCGATTATGACAAAATAGTTACCATTTTCTCTTTCTCGAAAAGTTACGCTATGTCGGGCATTCGTTTGGGAGCTATTTGCACAACTAACCAATTTATTTTAAAGAAAGTAGCCAAGATTGTGAGATGTACCATTAACGGTGTGAGCAGCGTGACTCAATGGGGCGGTGTTTCGGCAATTCTTGATACGCCTCAGGACTATTTTGATACCAATCTGGCCGAATATACTGTCCGTAGAAATGCCATTTACGAAGGCGCTTTGCAGGCCGAGCATTTAATTCCTGTAAAACCGGAAGGCACTTTTTATTTGTGGTGCAAGATTAAAGATAGCTGGAGACCCGATATTACCGTTGACAGAGGCTGGTATATGACCTTAGAATATTTAAAACTTGGCGTTGGCTCTGCTCCCGGCGAAGTATTTGGTCCTGGTGGTACAAATCATATCCGCTTTTCTTTTTCTTGCTCCACCGAAGATGTAAAATTAGCGGCTGGTTTATTAAAAGAACTGAAGAGTAATATACTGAATGCATAAATCATTCAGACAAATCTACTGATTGAAAGAGATTCGCGCTAAAAATATCATGTTATCATACGACAAAGAAGAAAGGATCTGTGATTTCTGATTTATTAAGTTGTTATTGCTATCCTTTAACCGACGGAGAAATATCATTTATTCAATTCACTATTAATACTTTAAGATTTCTCCCTGTGATCGAAATAACCTAAGTATTTTGTTTTACAAAGGTTTCAGCCTATAAATAAACAGCTCATTTTGTGGGACTAATAAAATATTAGCTTAACTTTGGGAGTATAAAATTAACGCAATACAGCCTAAATATGGTTTTGGGAATAGATTATACAGTAAGTAAACGTATAAAAACGTTTATACTGCTTATAAACAAACTTTTAATTTAAAAAGTTAGGACAATGGCTATAATCGAAATAAAAACAATTGCGTTTATACATACGTTGGGCACAAGCAAAAGAAACGAAACAGAATGACAAATTTGCTACAAGAAAATAAAGAAATAGAAAGCCCACGCACAAATAGCACATTTGTTTTTTGCCGACACACAAAAAACCAACCAAAAAAAACCAAAAGAGCTATTTTTTATCCAACGCTCGGGCAGAAACGTCAGAATAAAAAGTAACTTTGAAAACGAATAAAGGAAATTAAAATATATGGCAAAAAAGAATAATAACGACACAGATGAACCATTGGAAAAACAACTTTGGAAATCGGCTGACAAACTAAGAAAAAATATTGATGCAGCGGAATACAAACACGTTGTACTTGGATTGATATTTCTAAAATATATCTCTGATGCTTTTGAAGAACTATTTGAAAAGCTAAAAGCAGGAGAAGGAGAATTTGCAGGAGCTGACCCCGAAGATAAAGACGAATACAAAGCTGAAAATGTATTTTTCGTGCCAAGTGATGCACGTTGGAATTTTCTTTTATCAAAAGCAAAACAACCGACTATTGGAAAAACGGTTGATGAAGCAATGGATGCTATCGAAAAGGAAAATCCATCATTGAAAGGTGTTTTACCAAAGGTTTATGCAAGGCAAAATCTTGACCCAACAAGTTTGGGTGAACTCATTGATATGATTGGAAACATTGCCTTAGGAGATGCTAAATCAAGAAGTGCCGATATTCTCGGACACGTTTTTGAATATTTCTTAGGAGAATTTGCACTTGCTGAAGGAAAAAAGGGTGGACAGTTTTATACTCCAAGAAGTGTTGTTGAATTATTGGTTAAAATGTTAGAGCCATACAAAGGACGAGTTTTTGACCCTTGTTGTGGTAGTGGCGGAATGTTCGTGCAATCTGAAAAGTTTGTAACTGAACACCAAGGAAAGATAAACGATATTTCCATTTACGGACAAGAGAGCAATCAAACAACTTGGCGACTGGCAAAAATGAATCTTGCTATTCGAGGTTTGGACAGTTCTCAAGTAAAATGGAATAATGAAGGCTCATTTTTAAATAATGCTCATAAAGATTTAAAATGTGATTACATCATTGCAAATCCACCTTTTAATGTGAGTGATTGGAGTGGTGATTTGCTTCGTAAAGATGGGCGATGGCAATACGGAACACCACCAACAGGAAATGCCAATTATGCGTGGATACAACATTTTATCTATCATCTTGCACCAAGTGGACAAGCAGGTTTTGTTTTGGCAAAAGGGTCTTTAACTTCTAAAACTTCGGGTGAAGGAGATATTAGACAAAAGTTAATTGAAGAAGGCTTGGTTGACTGTATTGTAAATCTTCCTGCCAAACTGTTTTTGAATACTCAAATACCTGCTTCGTTATGGTTTATGAGCCGTAACCGTAGCAATGGAAAATACAGAGATAGAAGCAAAGAGATACTGTTTATTGATGCTCGAAATATGGGACATCTCATAAACCGTAGAACTCGTGAACTTTCAAAAGAGG
>JAGGUP010000085.1 GCA_021158405.1 Bacteroidales bacterium | reverse complement strand
TGCTCCTTATCAGGCAAGATAAACAGCATAGATTGTTCCGACTCCACAAACAAAGCAGATGCATAAATTTGTACCGCAGAAGTATATAAACCGGTTAAGTGGGTGTTTTCTTGTTTTTTCAGAGCTTGAGAAAGTTCTTGAAACACCGGATTCTTTTTTATTGTTTGAAATATATCAGGAGTTTTCAATGCCTTTTATTTAGAGCACAAAAGTAAAAATTCTATTCAAGCGAAAAAAACAACATATTAATTCTATTTTTGACTCACAAATAAATCAATGGGATGACAACCACATATTTATAGTTATCGTTTTGAAAAACAGACTAAAAAACATTTTTTGACTATTTTTTGAAATTTTCTAAAAAATATTAAATAATAATCCCATTTTAAAATAATCTATATATTTACACGCTGAAAACATTACCAAAAACCACCGATCTAATTGATATTTAGATAATTATATCAATTTATTCGGCTTTATAGAAGAAAAACAAAATTAAGTAGTTTATGATTCAAAAAATACTGATTGCAAATCGTGGAGAAATTGCCATTCGAGTCATGCGAACTTGTCGTGAAATGGGAATAAAGTCGGTGGCTGTCTATTCTGATGCCGACCGCAGCTCGATGCATGTAAGATATGCAGATGAAGCCTATCACATTGGCCCATCACCATCAAACGAAAGTTATTTGGTGGTAGATAAAATTATTGAAGTTGCCAAAAAATGTGGAGCTGATGCCATTCATCCGGGCTACGGCTTTTTATCAGAAAATGCAACGTTTTCTGATCGTTGTAAAAAAGAAGGTATCGAATTTATTGGTCCTGATTCTCACGCAATCAATACTATGGGCGATAAAATAACAGCAAGAAAAAATATGATTGCCGCCGGTGTTCCAGTAGTACCAGGAACTACTGAGCCTATTCTTGACGAAAAAAAAGCCATTAAGTATATTCAGAAAATCGGGCTGCCTGTTATGATCAAAGCCTCTGCCGGAGGTGGTGGAAAAGGAATGCGCTTGGTAAAAGAAGAAAAAGAAATTATTAATGCTATTCGTGGAGCTCGCTCTGAAGCTTTGAATGCTTTCGGCAACGATGCCGTTTATATTGAAAAATATATCGATTCACCTCATCATATTGAGTTTCAGATTTTAGCTGATAAACACGGCAATACTATTCATCTTTTCGAGCGCGAATGTTCTGTACAACGACGTCATCAAAAAGTAGTTGAAGAAACACCTTCGCCTCTCATGACGAGCAAAGTTCGTGATGAAATGGGTAAACATGCCGTAATGGCTGCAAAAGCAGTCAATTATTATGGCGCCGGAACCATTGAGTTTATTATGGGAGATGATTTGAAATATTATTTCCTTGAAATGAATACACGTCTTCAGGTTGAACATCCGATTACAGAAAGCGTGGTGGGTGTCGATTTAGTTAGACAGCAAATAAACATTGCCAATGGATTTGACTTAAGTCTTAAACAAGAAAATCTTAGTCAAAAAGGTCACGCCATCGAATGTAGAATTTATGCTGAAGATCCCAATAATAATTTTATGCCAAGTCCGGGTGTAATTGAGCATTTTAGCGAGCCTTTGGGACTTGGAATTCGGCACGATGGATATGTGTACAGTGGGTATGAGATTCCTATTTTTTATGATCCAATGATTTCAAAACTAATTGTTTGGGGAGAAACACGCGAAGAAGCTATCGATCGCATGAGAAGTGCTTTATTCAACTATAAAATTACAGGAATAAAAACCTCAATAAAGTTTTTAGAGCGAATCATGAATACACCTGATTTTGTAAAGGGAAAATACAATACTCATTTTATTCAGGATAACGAAGATTTTTTACTTCCGCCAAAAGCCAGTAAAACAGAATGTATTGAAATGGCCATGGTAACTGCTTTTATCAATTATCTTGATAAACTAGAAAAAATAAGCCTTCATTCCACAAGTGAAAAAGGCATAAATCTCTGGAAAGATTATGGAAGAAAAAAGAATGTTTCACGATTATAAATCAATCTTCTACAATGAATAAAACATTAGATATAAAAATAGGAGACCGTATTGCTACACTTGAACTAATTAGTCGCAGAAGCAATATTGTAGAGGTTAAAGTGGATGATAATATGTACACTCTCGATATGCTAGAAGTAGAAAAAGGAGCTTATAGTATATTAAAAGAGGGAGTTTCGTACAATCTGGAACTACTACAAAAGACAAATACCAAAGAATACGAAGTCCATACGCATAATGAAACCTTCGATATAGAGATAATTGATGCAGAATCAAAATACTTGATGAATAGAGGAGTTATTTCCGATGATGACGGAGGAAATACCATTTCGAGTCCAATGCCGGGAAAAATCATTAAGGTAATGGTTCAGATTGGCGATCAAGTGAAAGAAGGCACCACCGTAATTATTGTTGAAGCTATGAAAATGCAAAGTGAATATAAGGTGAAAACCGATCGCGTAATCGCAGATATTTTGGTTAAAGAAGGTGATGCTATAGATGGCAATCAACCTCTTATTATTGTTGAATAAAACACATATAAATATGTCGACTATAAAAGAAAAACACAATCTTTTCGAAGAAAAAAATACAAACGCTGAATTAAGTGGCGGTCAAGTGCGCATTGATAAACAGCATGCCGCAGGAAGAAAAACAGCTCGTGAAAGAGTAGAACTTCTGCTTGATCCTGGCACTTTTGTCGAACTCGACAAATTTGTTACTCACAGAACTACGGATTTTGATATGGATAAAACCAAATTCCTCGGCGATGGTGTGGTAAGTGGTTATGGTAAAATCGATGGCCGTTTGATGTATGTTTTTGCTCAGGATTTTACTGTTTTTGGTGGATCTTTAAGCAGAGCTAATGCCGATAAAATTATCAAAGTAATGGATTTAGCCATGAAAATGGGAGCTCCAGTAATTGGACTTAACGATTCTGGTGGAGCACGTATCCAAGAAGGCGTTGAAAGTTTGGCTGGTTATGCCGATATTTTTTACCGCAATGTAATGAGTTCAGGAGTGATTCCTCAAATTTCAGCCATACTCGGACCTTGCGCCGGTGGCGCTGTATATTCTCCTGCCATTACCGATTTTATTATGATGGTAAAGGAAAACAGTTATATGTTTGTTACCGGACCTGATGTAATCAAAACAGTTACGCACGAAGAAGTTACACAAGAAGAATTAGGCGGAGCCATGACTCACAATTCTAAAAGTGGCGTTGCGCATTTAACGGCCGACGATGATGTGCAAGCCATGATGATGATTCGGGAGCTGATGAGCTTCTTACCATCGAACAATATGGAAGATCCACCATTAAAATTGAGTACAGACAATATAAATCGGGAAGATAAAAAGCTGAACGACCTTATTCCAGCTGATCCTAATAAGCCTTACGATATGAAAGATTTAATTCTTTCTGTTATTGACGATAAACATTTCTTCGAAATCATGCCCTATTATGCGCAAAATATCATTATTGGTTTTGCCCGCATGGGAGGAAGACCAATAGGCATAGTAGCTAATCAACCCGCTTATTTAGCAGGCGTTTTAGATATAAATGCATCTACAAAAGCAGCTCGTTTTGTGCGTTTCTGCGATGCTTTCAATATTCCACTTGTCACTCTTGAAGATGTTCCCGGTTTCTTACCCGGTACTGCTCAAGAATTTGGTGGAATTATCAAGCACGGAGCTAAATTGCTATATGCTTTTGCTGAAGCAAGCGTACCAAAAATTACATTAATTACCCGTAAGGCTTATGGTGGAGCTTACGATGTAATGTCGAGCAAGCACATTGGAGCCGATATTAATTATGCTTATCCTACAGCTGAAATTGCTGTAATGGGTCCGGCAGGAGCTGTTAATATTATACATCGCGCCAAACTTGGAGATCGGGAATTTATTGCCGAAGCTGTTGAAGACTACAAGAATAATTTTGCCAGTCCGTATAAAGCGGCTCAAATGGGTTATATAGATGAAATTATTTATCCGAAAGATACTCGCAAGAAAATTATTCAAGCTTTAGAGATGACACAAAATAAATCGAAAAGCAATCCTGCGAAAAAGCATGGAAACATTCCGTTATAAACAGGCAAATAACGATTAAAACAAAAGCCTGATACACCTTGTGTTTTCAGGCTTTTGTATTTTGTTCAGGTTTTGTTTAAAACTTTGATATAAAATCCGGTCAAATAATGGGAAAATAGCGAAAAAGATTTACTTTTGCAGACTAAAAATTGAACTAAAATGGTTAAGAAAAAGAATACCAAAGATGTTACTGAAGAACGACTTGAAGCGGTTGAAGAAGCTTTAACCAGAACCGAAAGAGTTCTCGAAAAACATCAAAAAAATATTTTAACTGGCATTTCCGTTATTATCATTATCGTTTTAGGTTATTTTGCATTTCAGAAATACTATCTTGAACCAAAAGAAAAAGATGCTTCTGAGCAAATGTGGATGGCCGAAAAATACTTTGGAATGGACAGTCTTCAGTTGGCTTTAGATGGCGATGGTAATTACTATGGCTTTATAGATATTATTGATGAATATGGTGTTACAAAATCGGCCAACTTAGCAAACTATTATGCCGGCATTTGTTATTTAAGACTTGGTCAATACGAAGATGCTATTGACTACCTTGGAGACTTTAGTTCTGATGATCAAATTTTGGCACCTATGGCTCTTGGCGCAATAGGTGATGCTTATATGGAATTAGGCGAAACATCGAAAGCCGCCAGCTACTATCTGGATGCAGCCAACAAAGAAGACAATGCTTTTACAGCACCTGTATTCATTCAAAAAGCAGCATGGGCTTACGAATTAGAAGAAAACTATAGCAAAGCGCTCCAATTGCAAAATCGATTGAAAAAAGATTTCGCAAATACGGCTGAGGGTCGTGATGCAGAAAAATACATTGCTTTACTTGAAGCCAAATTAAAATAAGTTTTAAAGAAATTTTACTTAAAAAATACCTGAATTTCAATTCAGGTATTTTTTTTTGAATTAATCGTAACTTTGAATACCAAAAATTAATGAACATGCGTATAGTTTTTATGGGAACCCCCGAATTTGCTGTTACAGCTTTACAAAAGCTTGTGGAAAGCAAATATGATATTGTAGGTATAATTACGGCTCCGGATCAAGCCGCTGGTAGAGGAAAGAAAATCAGGATGTCTGCTGTAAAAGAATTTGCTTTAACTAATAACCTAGCTGTTTTACAGCCTACTAATTTAAAAGACCCAATCTTTTTAGAAGAACTCCGCAAGTTAAAAGCAGATATTCAGGTAGTCGTTGCTTTTAGGATGCTACCCGAAGTCGTGTGGAACATGCCACCAAAAGGCACTTTCAACCTGCATGCTTCTCTCCTACCTCACTATAGAGGAGCCGCTCCAATCAATCATGCAATTATAAACGGGGAAACAGAAACGGGTGTTACCACCTTCTTTTTGGATAAAGAAATTGATACGGGAAAAATAATTCTTCAAAGCAAGTGTGCCATAACACCCAATGATAATGCAGGAACATTACACGATAAGCTCATGTTACTTGGAGCAGAACTAATTATTGAAACATTGCAGGCTATTGAAAACAATAACTATAAGATTATTAATCAAAAAGAATTCATTAGCACAAATGCAACCTTGAAATCGGCGCCAAAAATATTTAAACAAGATGGTGAAATAAACTGGAATAGTGATAGCACAACTGTATTGAATAAAATAAGAGGATTGAGTCCTTATCCTACTTCTTATAGTTATATTCAACTAGAAGGCGAGCATAAACCTTATTACATTAAAATATTTAGTGCTCAAACCGTACATCTCGACTATCCAAAATCAAAATCCGGAACCATTTTTACAGATTCCAAATCTTATATTCATGTAATTACTGCAAATGGAGTCATCGCTCTTGAAGAGGTTCAATTGGAAGGAAAAAAAAGAATGCAAGTCTTTCCTTTTCTGAGAGGATTTAGTTTAGGAACAAGCAGTTTCTTTACAAGCCTTACCTAGCCTGTATTTCACAGAGTTTTCAACTTTTTCAGGGCTTTATCAACAAAATCAGCCCTTTTTCTCTAAAACCCTTGCTTTTCTTGCTTATTCAATTATATTTGCAATAGTGAAAATTAAAATGTGTTAATTAAAATCTTTAAAAAATGAACAAAGCTGAATTAATTGAGGCCATGGCTGGTGAATCTGGCTTAACCAAAGCTGATGCTAAAAAAGCATTAGACGCATTTATAAAATCAACTTCAGGAGCCCTTAATGGTGGTGACCGTGTTGCATTAGTTGGATTTGGTTCTTTCTCAGTAGTTACCAGATCAGCCAGAAAAGGCAGAAATCCTCAAACAGGAGCTGAAATTAAAATTGCTGCTAAAAAAGTAATTAAATTTAAGCCCGGTAACGAATTAGCAAGTAGTGTAAAATAATTTTACTCTAAAAAGACAAAAAAACCCTGATCCCGATAGCTATCGGGATGGGTTTTTTTTTGCTAACTTTTTTCATCCGATTACGTATAAATAAAATTACAATTTATTCAAACGACAGTTATACAATGAAAACCCCACAACCATCACCGGTAAAAGAATGGAGTCTTAAAAATATCATAGTCGTACTTTTTACTGTTGAACAATTATTGATTATTTATATTATTGCTTCAAAAAAAGGAATTGCCCTCATCGACTGGTTTAGTAATCTTTTTAACTAAATCGATCTTTTCTGACTCAATCCAAAACCGATAAGGTAATTCAGCATCTTCTTTTGCATATTCAACACCTATCCTTTTCCCTCTCCTAATTCCATTTTCCGAAAGTATAATACCCTTATCTTCTATCCAAATAGCATTTTCGACCCGTTTTTTGGCCAAAGTTATACCCGACAAGCTATAATCTATTCCTAATAATTTACTCAATCTACCTGGGCCAATTCCATCTTTTAAGCCAATCTGATTTCCATTTCTTCTTTGCTTCATTTTTTCTAATCCTTCAAAAGGAAGAATGGATCTAATCAAAACAGCATGAGGAGTCCCTGCTTTATTGGTAACAACATTGAATAGGGAATACATTCCATAAATTAAATAAATGTATGCGCACCCTCCTTCAAAGTACATTATCTGTGTTCGTTTGGTTATTTTATTGGCATAAGCATGAGACGCTTTGTCATTAATTCCGGCGTAAGCTTCAGTTTCCATTATGATACCAGAACAAATAGCATCATCAATTCGAGTATATAAAACCTTACCTATTAAATGTTTAGCAATGAAAACTACATCCTCTTGGGTATAAAAATCTCGATCAAGTACCATACTTAATTTTTATCGTAGTTCCAATACAATCGATTTTGATCATCTTCCCGAATTTTATCATTATCGTGTAACCAAGAAACTGCTGCTAATAAATTATTAACATCATCCCAATTGACTTCATACAATAATTCATCTAAAAGCAATCGTTTTGTACTCAGAATAGGCTTTATAATCTCCACAACATAATCAAATTCGAGCTCACTCAAAGCTGCATTATTCCTTCGCAAACAAACGTCACACTTTCCGCAACGTGCTCCAATGGATTCGCCAAAATAAGCCAGTAATAATTGATTTCGGCATTTATTAGCCGTTGTAGTATAATCAATAACAGTTTTTAAACAGTTTTTAGCAACGGCTTTTCGATTTTTATAAATCTCGGGAGAAATGCGTAAATCATTCAAAGGCAAACGCTCCTCGATATAAGTAAGTTGCGGCTTCGTTTTTTCGGGCTGATAATTAATCACTTCCAATTTATGCAGCGATTCCAACATCAAATGCACTTGCTTGGCTTCCGAATTGAATGATTTTGCTATTTGAGACAGGCTAATACGCACGAGTCCATCGAACAGTCCACTATAGGTTCGCAACAAAAATTTTATAAAAATGTCGTATCGGCTATTGGCTACCTGAAATTTATATAAATCATTGCCCGTCAGCCGAATCTGAATCATAGTAGGAGAATGTACACCTTCATTTAAAACAAGATAGAATTGTCTTTCTAAGAATTTTAATGCGGTATAGACTAGCTTGGGTTGAAAATTATAGTGATGTGAAAAATCAATCAGATCAAAATCGAAGCTTTCTCCTTTCCCAGAACCTACCGCTAAACGATAATAATTGCCGAGTGCTTGGTATACATTCTTAATTGTTTCTATGGGCGGATAACTCGATTCAAAATTCTTTTGTAATTCGGAGATGTCTTTCTTTTCCCAAAGCAGCACGGCAAAAGCTTTTTGCTGATCGCGTCCAGCCCTGCCTGCTTCTTGAAAATAGGCCTCCAAATTATCGGGCAAATCCAAATGCACAACAAATCTTACATCCGGTTTATCAATTCCCATTCCAAATGCATTCGTCGCTACCATAATCCGAACTTCACCTTGCATCCAGTCTGCTTGTCGCCTGTCTCGATCCGAGCCGTCTAAGCCTGCATGATAATGCACAGCACTAATACCATTCTTAACCAAAAAAGTAGCAATTTCGGCAGCCTTACGTCGGTTACGCACATAAACAATACCACTACCACTTTGTTTGTTCATCATTCTTAAAAGAGTCCCCATTTTATCTTCCTCAAATGAAACAAAATACACCAGGTTGGACCGATTGAAGGTTTGCCAAATTACATTGTGCTTTTTAAACTGTAGTTTATCCTGAATATCCTTTACAACATCAGCTGTTGCTGTTGCTGTTAAAGCTAGGATAGGCACCTTTGGAAGATACTGACGTAATTCGCTAATATTCAAATAGGAAGGTCTAAAATCATAACCCCATTGCGAAATGCAATGCGCTTCATCCACCGCAATTAAATTGATTTTCAATTGGGGAATGCGATTGATAAAATTGGGATTTGATAAGCGTTCAGGCGATAGATATAAAAATTTTGCAGTTCCATGAGTACATTGATTCCAGGCAATTTCTGTTTCATGGGCATTCATTCCGGAATAAATGGCTATAGCTTCTATTTTTCGTTTTTTTAGATTGGCAACCTGATCTTTCATCAAAGCAATAAGAGGAGTAATAACCAAACACAAGCCCTCCATTTTCAAAGCTGGAATCTGATAAGTAATAGATTTACCACCACCTGTTGGAAGCAGAGCTAAAGTATCCTTTCCCTCCAAAACAGCTTGAATTATTTCCTCCTGCTTAGGTCTAAAATGACTATAACCCCAATATTGTATTAGTATCTGCTTTATATCCATGCCTAGCTAATTACTCTGCTGAATGACTAAATTACACTTTCTTTTGATTTATTACAAATTCATTTTTGTCTGTATCTGTTTTACTTCACGCCTGAGCAAATCGAGACTTTGCGCAATATCCTGACGCATTTCATTTGCTTCGGGCATTTCGGAACTTATGTAATTCACAAAACGCCAAATTTCCCGAATTTCTGTAACGAACAAATCAAAGGGATCATACAGGCTATTAAGCGAATGCAAACAGAGCTTATTTTCATTTTTAATCTTATTCTCAATCACTTTAAACACGATGCCATCATCGTAGGTTAAGATGATGTAAGCACCTTTGTCTTTGATCGTATTCCAGTTTTGCACATATTCGCCTGTAACATATGCGCCATCCGGAATAGGCAGCATAGAATCGCCGCTGATCTGAAAAGTACGGTATTTTTTTTGCTTCGATAAAAAGGGTAAACGAAAAGTGGGCAATACTTTAATGTATTCAGGATCGGCATAGCCACTCGTATAACCCGCTTTTGCTCTCTCCGCAACCAATTCTATATTTTCCTCGTTATCTGAACCAACCGTAGTGGTAAGTACACGCAATTTACTTCCTCTGATAAACACATCGTAACCTCGCTCCAACTGATTCATTTGGCTCTCGGCCAACTTGGTTAATTCAACCTTAATTAATGTATCTATAGATACATTAAAATAATCGGAGAAAGCAACGAGTACTTGCATATTGGGGTGTGCAACTTCATTTTCGTAGCCGCTTAAAGTAGATCTTTTCATGGATAAACTTTGAGCGACTTCATCTTGTGTAAAATGCTTGCGCTTGCGAAGCAATTTTATGTTTTGACTAAATGTTGACATGGTTTTATTTTTTTCCTTTTTTTCCTTGCGCTCTTTGCTTTTCCTTGGTGTTCTTTGCGGTTTCATTTTTACCGCAAGGAACGCCAAGCTTTTCGCAACGGTCACAACGGTCACAATTTTTTCATTTCTATTTTTAACGATTAAATTAACACACTGATTAGTCACAATATTTTTAATTTATTTGCCTTCCTATTTCCAAATTGATTACATTGTAATCGCATTTTTGATTATATTTTAATCAAAAATACATTAAATTTTGAAGGATAGCAAATTTATGTTTAACAATACACAAAACCGCAGCATTGTTCACCTCGATCTCGACAGTTTTTTTGTTTCGGCTGAGCGATTAGTAAACAGCAAATTGATTGGCTTACCTGTAGTTATTGGAGGCTCTTCCGACCGTGGCGTAGTGGCCAGCTGCAGTTACGAAGCGCGTAAGTTTGGTATTCATTCGGCCATGCCCATGAAGCTGGCTCGTCGCTTATGCAGCGAAGCTATTGTTGTTAGAGGCGATATGGATCTCTATAGCAAATACTCGCGTCTGGTAACCGATATTATTGCCGAAAGTGCGCCAGTATACGAGAAAGCAAGTATCGATGAGCATTACCTCGACATTAGTGGAATGGATCGCTTTTTTGGCAGTTTAAAATGGTCACAGGAATTACGACAACGCATTATAAGAGAAAGCGGCTTACCTATCTCTTTTGGACTTTCGGTAAATAAAACCGTAGCCAAAATAGCCACCGGAGAAGCCAAACCCAATGGCGAATTGCAAGTTCCTTTAGAAGGAATCAAACCGTTTTTATTTCCTCTTTCTATCAAAAAAATTCCGATGATTGGTCAACAGACCTTTCAGTTGCTGCGTTCGATGGGCGTATCCAATATCGAAACGCTCAGCCGTATTCCTCCCGAAATGATTGAGCAGCTCTTGGGCAAAAACGGATTGATTATCTGGAAAAAAGCCAATGGCATTGATAATAATCCGGTGCAAAGTTATTCCGAGCAAAAAAGCATCAGTAGCGAACGCACCTTTGAAAAAGACAGTACTGATATAAAAAAGATGCGTGCTATCCTTATCGAAATGGTAGGTCGCTTGGCTTTTCAATTACGCAAACAGCAAAAACTAAGTGGCCTTATCAGCGTAAAAATCCGCTATTCAAACTTTGATACGCACAATATGCAACAGCGTATTCCCTATACAGCTTTAGACCATGTTTTAATTAAAACGGCTACGGAACTTTTTGATAAGCTTTACCAACGCCGTATGCTTATCCGATTGGTAGGTCTACGATTTAGTCAACTCATTCAAGGGCAACAACAACTTGATCTTTTTGACGATATTCCGGAACGTATCGATTTGTATCAAGCGATGGATAAAATACGTTTACGCTTTGGAAAAAATAGTGTTTCCAGAGCTGTAAGCGTGAAAACACCGGAAGAGAATGTGAAAATTGAGAAAAAGAAAAAAGAGAACGTTTAATAGTCAGGGCTTCACTTGAAGTGAGACCCTGATTTAACACCCTATTTACATTCCTTGCTTTACACGATATGCAGCTAAATTACTCATTACCAATTTTCTCAAGACTAAAACGAGTCTCTCTTTCAATCCATTTTTTATTCCAAAACACAAATCCAATCCCTTCTTTTCTGGATTTTGAAAAAAAAGATTGAAATCTAATAAAACTTCAGATTAAAATCAGTTTTGACTCCTAGTTTTGCCTCATTAAAAAATATCTTGATGAATAAACTACTACTGATTTCTCTCCTGCTCATAAGTACTATTTCTATCGCCCAAACAAATTCAATTTTCCATGTTGTTGACAAACAAAATGGCGAGGCAATACCTTATGCCAATGTATGTATACAAAAAGTTGATGGCGGTACAAAAAAATATACAATAACCAATGAAAAGGGTGAGCTTGAACTATTAGAATCCGAAAAAGTTGAGCTGACTGTTTCGTATATAGGTTATAAAACCTACTCTAAAATAGTCAATCCATCAGATCTAAAAAAGATAGAATTGGAGGCAGATGTCTTTTCTTTGGAACAAATTGTAGTTACGGGTCAAAACAAACCCATGCTTCGCGACAGTTCAATTTATGCTATTAAAGTATTTGATTCCAAATTAATACAACAAAGAGGAGCTATTAATCTTGCCGATGTTCTAAAAGCACAGCCTTCCATCAAAATAAAACAAAGTGGATCTTTTGGATCCAATATTAGCATACTTGGTCTTGGAGGCGAAAATGTAAAGATTATGATAGACGGGGTTCCTATTATTGGACGTTTAGATGGCAATCTCGACTTAAGTCAAATTACCATGGAGAATGTGGATCATATCGAAGTAGTTGAAGGACCAATGTCTGTTGTTTATGGGAGTAATGCTCTGGCAGGAACGGTAAACATCATTACCAAAAATAATAAATGGAATAAAGCTGAGCTAATTGCAAGTACTTATGCAGAGAGTCCCGGGACTTTCAACGCAAATTTATACGGATCATTAAAGAAGGCAAATAATATTTATACGATTTCGGGAGTCAGGAATTATTTTTCGGGAACATCGTACGACAATACGCGTGCATCTAAATGGAAAGGGAGCGAACAAAATATAGCTGAACTGAGGTATGCATATCAAGCCAAAAAAGCTACACTTCGTTTCAATACCAAGTACTTTAACGAATTTATGAAAGATAAAGGAGCCGTATCTGGAGCTGGCACACCAACACCTTATGCTTTCGATGTAAATTTCCTTACGAAACGTTACAGCTTAAATGGATTCTTAGAGTACGATCATAATAAGAAGATGCAAACCAATATTCAGTCCTCTATTTCCTATTATGATAGAGTTATGCGAACTGTTAGAACAGACATGACCAATTTGAGAGAAGTTGAAGCGGACAGTGATACTACAACTTTTATTAATTTTATGACAAGAGCTACTTTTAATCATACACTCAATTCTAAAATATCGTATCAAACTGGCATCGATTTAAATACAGAAACAGGTAGTGCAAAAAGGATTACTGGTGGAACGCAAACTATTGGTGACTATGCAATATTCATTACGGGCAAACACGAGTTTTGGAAAGGATTTTTAATTCAACCGGGTGTCCGCTACGCTTATAATACGAAGTTTGACTCCCCTCTCTTGTATTCAGTTAATTTAAAAGTAAATCTTATAAAAAATTTGCAAGCGAGAGCATCCTTCGCCAAAGGTTTTAGAGCACCAACACTCAAGGAATTATACCTTGACTTTTCTCATGCCGGATATAACATCAAGGGAAATAGCGAACTGCAACCAGAGTCTTCTCATACTTTAAACGGTTCTTTAATATACAATTACAAAAACGATAATACCTTTTTATTCAAAATGGAATTGAAAGGATATTACAATAAAATAAAAGATAAAATTGATTTTGCCCTTGTCGATCAAACCGAGAATACCCAAACATGGATGAATATAAATAGAGGGAATGTGGAGACAAAAGGCTGGATTGCAGATGCCACATTCGATGTCAACAGCCGATGGAGCTTTAATACAAACTATGCCCGATCAGGAATCACCAGCTTATTCTACGAAAACGATAATTCTCAGGATAAGTACATTTATTCTAATAATTTCTTAGCATCAGTCACTTATAAAAATCCAACTTATGATTATAGCGTACGCATAGAATACGCATACAAAGGCGAAGAACCTGTCGATTTTTTAGAAGAAAATAACCTCTCTCAATTCTATGTTGAATCCTATAACGATCTGAATATAACACTAACGAAATCTTTTTGGGAACGAAGACTAAACATTAGCCTTGGAGCAAAGAATTTATTCGATAATCAAGATTTAGCAATTATTGAAATACTTCAAAATACCGGCACAACAGCCTCTCTAGAACCGCAATTATTAAGCTGGGGAAGAAGTTATTTTGTAAAAATGATTTTAACATTAAACAAACATTAATAGACTCTTAAATAAAAATTAGATTATGAAAAAATTATTAACATTACTAATTATTGCTAGCATAGGATTGGTATCCTGTGATAAAGAAGAAACTATTGCTCCAAAAGATTATACAACGTATACTGTGGATGTAAATATGAATAACGCTTTGGGGAAATTAATTCCTAAACTTAATCCAGCAACTCGTCAACCAATGTTAGATGATGAGGGCAATGTAATTATGGAAAATCAATATTTCTATTCAGAACAATATTTGTTTAATCTTACAAATGAAGATTTGGTTGGTGTAGTAAATAGTGATCCTGCTTATGTTGATTTTGTTTTACCCGTTAACCCTGCAAGTGAATTAGTTGCAATGACAACTGCGAATGGCGAATGGCAAATTGCTTTAACCCAATATACAACAGAAATCCCCTATGAAGAGGATGGTGAAACTTTATATATGGAATACCCAACAGTAGGTGCTTTGATAAATACACAAGCAAATATAACAGTTGCACATATAGAAGATGCTAATTTCGAAACCCTTACTTTAGCTGATGCTAAAAATGCTACGTATAGTTCTGAAGTTGATGCCATTGGTTACGAATGGAAAGCCATAAGTTACGTAACTTATACCTATGATATTGTTCAAGACAATTACTTTCTGGTAAAAATTAGCGCAGATGAAATTTTCAAATTAAGATTCCTGGATTTTTATAATACCGATGCGGAAAAAGGACATATAAAATTCCAATTTCAGTTATTACAATAAAACATTATCATATTCTTTAATTAAGTCAGGGCTTCACTCAAAGTGAAACCCTGACTTTTTATTGATAAATCCTTCGTGAAACTCTTTGTTGACCTTTGTGAAACTTTGTGTTTAATTTTTTTTTACAACTAAGGCTCGCAAAGGGAAACACAAAGCGGCACAAATGGAAAAGGGTTTAACTTTTCAAATCAAACCCTTTTTTATCAAAAGCAATTATGATGCTTAATTACAACTTAATACTTTGCTTTACATTCCTCGCTTTGCGCGATTCGTAGCTAAACTCTACGTTTCCTTTGCCTTCAATAATAAAAGCATATTCAACTGTAGCATAACCAGGAACAGTAAGAAACTGAACTTCGGGCTTATGCTCTTTAAACTGAATATCAGCCGTATATTTATTGTTTAATTTACCTCCAGCAACTACTTTAGCTCCGTTCACCTTAAGCATATCCTGTGGATATAATTTTTCTTTAACCGCCTTGGCCGTCATAGAAGAGATAGCATTGCTGTTGCGCAGACGCACATAGACACGATTCAGATTTTTTCCAATTTTTTCAGTTTTGAAAACCTCCATACTCACATTGGGAGTTTGAGAAGCCGCATAAATAACAGCAGAAGCATTGCGATGCACCAAATCGGGCAACATAAAAGTATGTGGCATACGCGAGCTGTATTTTATCCATCCGCCTATTTCGATATCACCATAGACAGGATGTTTGTATGGAGTCCATTCCTTAAACAGACTTCCGTGAGCCAAATGGTCGTTAAACTGCAACAATTCACGCTGGCGTGGGTAGTTTTCGCGCCGACCAAATCCTCCTCCTTCAGGAGCTTCCTTCTTTTTATCCGTTGTATAGGTTTCTGTTTCACGTTGAAATAATTCGCCAACAAAACCATAAGCACCAAAAGCATCGTAAGTAAAATCTGTAAAATCGCCATAGGTAGAATACAAATCTTTCCACGAAATTAAATAGCGATATCCGGGAACCATTTTTTCTGCATTTTTTCCTAAAACATCATATACAGCAATATCAGCAGCACTTAAAGGACCGCCTTCCTTGGTACTTGGTCCGCGCAAATACATACCGCCATTATTATGAAAAGCATAAACAATAATGATATTTTCACGCTCGCGAATATAGTTAGCTATTGCTTTGAGGCCAACACCGGAAAACGGAAAGTCTCCTGCACCACGTTGTACATAATCGGGTTGCCAATTGGCTCCCCAGTTTCGGTTAGGATCGACATAACCTTCGGTATCTTCATTTATTTTACCATCTCCATCGTTGTCAATTCCTTCCTGACCAAGCAAAACATAATCGCCTTTTTCACCATCACGGATGCGAACCATAATTCGAGCATCTTCGGAATCGAGCTTATAATTTCCGCCTTCAACCTTTTTACGCATCTGGCAAATATTACCATCACCATCCAGATCATCGTACATATCTTCATCGAATAATCCATCATGATCGTCATCTTTGGGAATGCGCAAAGAGCGACTACTGTTCATTGTGTTTCCGTCAGCCATAAAATGATAACGGCCATCTACATTTACAACGGGAATAATATAATAAGCATTGCGATCCACTATTTCTGTTACATCCTTTAGCTCTCCATAATTCTTTAAAAGATAATCGGCGAAATAAAGCGCGACTTCTCCAGCTTGAATTTCGTTGCCGTGGATATTTGCATCAACATAAACACCCGGTTTTTCACTAGCTTTTCCTGTTTTTGCATTGTTTATCTCCAAGGCCCAAATTTCCCTGTTTTCATCGCTCTTGCCTACCAAAACCGTTTTGGTTAAATCCGGATAAGCTTTATTGAGAGATTTAACGGCATCAACCACCTGATCATAGGTGTAATAATGATCGAAGCGCAAAGGCACTTCCGTTTTCTGAGCTGCTGCATTTCCTATAAATAGAGCTGAAAGCAGCAGATATAAGAATAAATTTTTATGTATATATCGTTTCATTATTTTATTTTTTGCTTGTAACATTCCTTTATTTCCTCTCTTTAGATAAAATTACTTGTTCTTGATCTGAACCTGCAAATTTACTCTCCAGTTTTAAGGAAACTTCCGTTCCTTTTTTGGCTTGAATTAAATACGATAACTTCAAGGCTTTCAATCCATCAATAGATTTAATGGCCGTCCTCCCTTTTCCATCTACAAATTGAATTTCTTTTCCTTCGATAAGTAGAATAGCTGGTGCCGGTCTGTTGTTTCTAATTCCCATAGCCGTGGGAAAAGGCAAATAATTCTCGTTTTGTACCCAAACATTCAATTTAAAAATATCAGCTGAAACACTTTCAACTTCCGCTTTTAAAATGCTGAGCTTAGGAAGCTTCTTAACGATCTCGAATATCCATGGCATTTGCGTATCAATGAGATTCTTAGCCTCATCGAAAGATGGCGTTGTTTCAACATACGCTTTTTCTCCACCAATTTCAACAGTTCCTAAAGTAGGATGCTCAAAAGTAGTCCAGTTCACAAATCCTTCACCTTTCAACACCTCTTTATCATAGGCAATAAAAGCTTTTGTTTTCTCATTAAGCTCTCCTTCTTTTTCAGGTTTTGGCATGTTTTTCATCATCCCTGCCATTTGAGCAGGTGTGAATTGACCGCCTTTGACCATTTCTATTAATTTAGCAGCAGAAAAACGTTCCGGTGCATTATTCTCTTTAAGAAAAACAGCTATTTTTTCTTCGCCAAGCGCAACAAAATCATCGCTACTCATTTTCTCTAGTTGATCTAAACTAAGGCCGCTTCCGGCTTCTTTTTTCTCTTTTTTTACTTTAGGAAGCGTAAAGAAATTCATACTAAAAGTTGGAATTCCCAAGTGGTAATAAGACCACAATTCAAAAGAACCATCTTTTGCTTTTTCAGGAGCTAATCTTTCTTCTTCAAAACCTTTAGCTTTGAGAAAATCCTTGTATTGTTTGCTTAATTCTTTATAAAATTTTAAATCTTCATCAAGTGGATTTACAGCTGCACCTAAACCCATAAAACCGGCCACCATTGAAGGGGTAACTTCCATTCCTTCAGGCACCATTGGCTGAACCAATTCAATGATTTCATCCATAGTATAAGTACGGTCTGGATCGGCACCAAATTGAGATGCCATACGTCGAGGCACTTTTATCTTTTTAAAATCGGCACTGCCACGGCGACCTCCTTGAGGAACCTGAATACAAAAATCTGCGGAGCCAAAAGTAAAAGTAGCAGCAATTTCAGGATGTGCATAAATAAATTTCATCAACTCATATACTTCAGGTTCTGAACCCGGCCAAACGCCGGAAGTAGCCGAAGCTTTAAACAAATGCGGAAAATTTATTCCACTGTTTACTCCTCCTTTTGGATCTTCATTATACACTCCATCACCGTCATTATCAATACCTTCCGTGTACAATTTATACATCCCCTTTTCACCCTTAGAAGTATTTGCTCTTCTCAAAAATCGAGCATCTGCCTCTTCCGGAATCCATTTCCCCAAGGGATCTGCCACTCGCATTTGACTAATAAATCCATCACCATTTAAATCTTCAGGGCCATCTTCATCAACGGCATCGTCCATATCATCATTATAAGGGCGACCATTTCTTGTGTTTTCCATTTGAGGATTCTCAAAATAATGATCCAAAGCATCGGCATTTAAAACGGGTACTAAATACCAAGTATAACGTTCCAAATTTTCTGCTTTTACTAGTTCATTTGCTAAATTCAATGCGGCTTCAGTTGCCAAAGGAATATCACCTTCGGCATTCGCCATAACAAAAATAGCAGGCTTCGTTTTTTGTTCCTTCTTTGTTTCTGTACCAAACTCGTAAATACTCACTGAGTTTCCCCCAAAAGTTTTTGCAAGTTTATGTACCCTCATTTTAGAGGCATTGGTTTGTGCTAAGGCATTCAAGGCTTCAGTAGCCGATTTTGCCGTTTTATATTTTTGCGCCTTTACGCTTGGCAGAACCAAAAGAGTAAGGGAAAACAAAAACATAATTCTCATAAAAAAATGTTTCATTTTATAGGTTTTAATTATTGGTTAATAGAAAATCATCCAAAGCTAAAAATAAATTGCCATAAAAAAAATTCTTAAAAACAATTGATTTTTTTTTTTGCGACTCAATCTTTGCGTGATTATTTATTCATTATATTCTACTTAATTCTAGCGAGTTTTTGTAATTTCGCGAAGATCTTGCAAAAAGTTTTGCAATAATAAACCTGAGTTTAATTATTTAAATATTATAGTATGAAAACAACCGCTTTTACACAAATCCATATCGATCTTGGAGCCAAAATGGTTCCTTTCGCAGGTTATTTAATGCCTGTACAATACGAAGGTTTACTTATCGAACACGAAACGGTTAGAAATGCTTTAGGCGTTTTTGATGTTTCTCATATGGGTGAATTTTGGGTAGAAAGCCCAAAAGCGCTGGCCTTTTTACAACGCATTACTTCTAACGACGTTTCAGCTTTGTTTGATGGAAAAGTTCAATATTCCTGTTTCCCAAATGGAAAAGGTGGCATTGTAGACGATTTATTGGTTTATCGTTATAATGAAAACAAATATTTATTGGTGGTGAATGCCGCTAACATAGATAAAGACTGGAATTGGTGTGTAGAACAAGCCAAAGCTTTTGATTTGAAAATTGGTGAAGAATTAATAAACGCTTCCGAAGAATTAAGTCAATTGGCAGTTCAAGGACCAAAAGCCTTACAAGCTATGCAAAAATTAACATCCGCTAATGTGGTTGATATGGAATTTTACACTTTCCAAGAAATTGAATTTGCAGGTATTAAAAATGTCATTTTTGCAACCACAGGCTATACCGGTGCAGGTGGATGTGAAGTTTATATGAAAAACAAAGATGCCAAGCTGCTTTGGAATAAAATTATGGAAGCCGGCGAAGAATTTGGTATCAAACCTGCCGGATTAGGCTCCAGAGACACACTTCGTTTAGAAATGGGCTATTGTTTATACGGCCATGATATTAACGATACCACCTCGCCTATTGAAGCTGGTTTAGGATGGATAACCAAATTTGTAGATGGAAAGAATTTTATCGACCGTGATAAAATGGAAAAAATCAAAGCCGACAAGCCTTCTCGCTATTTAAAAGCCTTTGAAATGATTGACAGAGGCATTCCTCGTCAACATTACGAAATTTGTGATGCGGATGGAAATGTCATAGGTGAAGTTACTTCCGGAACACAGTCGCCTTCGCTTAAAAAAGCGATTGGAATGGGTTATGTAAATGCCGGACACCATAAACTAGGAACCGAGATTTACATTAGAGTCCGCAAGAAACTTTTAAAAGCGGTAATTGTAAAACTGCCTTTTTATAAGGGATAATTTAATTCTTTCCTTTCGGACTTTCAGCCCTGCAAAACGATTATATACAAAGCACAGGTTTTCGTTCCATAAAAACGGAACGAAAACCTGTGCTTTTACATTTCCATCCATTTAGGACTCAGATATTTATACTAAAGGTATTCTTTTCTGGCTATCCATTCCCTCGCTAAGCTTAATCTTCCACCAGCAGTCACACAGGCCGATTAAGCTTGATTAAAATAAGGATCTTCTGACCGTTTTTTTTGTTGGTGAATTAGTCAGAGACTAATAATTAATGCGAAGCAAAAAGTATAAATTAAGCTCCGGCGGAACGAAGCAATTCATTTGCACAAGGAAATTTTTATTTTAAGATTTACGTCCCTGCGATAAAATCGGGATGCTCTACCAGCACACTATTTCTTAAATGAAAAAAAGACCTAAGTATCTCTGCTTAAGTCTTTTATGTGATCTGGCTGGGGCTCGAACCCAGGACCCTTTGATTAAAAGTCAAATGCTCTACCAGCTGAGCTACCAAATCAATTCCCTTAAAAAAGGATTGCAAAAGTAAAAGCTTTTTGCCAATCAAACAAGTCTTTTTTCTGTCTTTTTTCTTCAGAAAAGCAGCCCGATATATAGACCGATTTTTAGTATTTGTATTTATCTTTCCACCTGTTTTTTAGATTCTTACGATCATCCATTTCACGCTTATTCGATCCAGGTTTATAAAAGGTGCTTCCTTTTATCCTGTCCGGTAAAAATTCCTCCTCCGTAAAATTACCTTCATATTCGTGTGCATACTTATAATCCTGACCGTAGCCTATCTCTTTCATCAGCTTGGTTGGCGCATTTCTTAAATGCAAAGGAACCGGCAAATCTCCTGTTTGCTGAACCACTTGCTGCGCTTTTTTAATGGCTACATAGGTAGAGTTACTTTTAGGTGAATTGGCTAAATACACCGCTGTTTGCGACAAGATAATCCGACCTTCGGGATAACCAATTTTGTTAACTGCATCGAAACAAGAATTGGCGAGCAAAAGTGCGTTGGGATTCGCATTCCCTACATCTTCCGATGCCAATATCAGCAATCGACGAGCGATAAACTTTATGTCTTCTCCACCTTCTATCATTCTAGCTAACCAATAAACAGCTCCATTAGGATCGCTACCGCGAATGGATTTAATAAAAGCGGAGATAATATCGTAATGCATCTCCCCTTTCTTGTCGTATGTCGCCAGATTTTTTTGAATAATATGACTGACTAGCTTATTGTTAAGCGAAATGATTTTTTCATCCACAGAAAAAGTACCTACAACCAATTCAATAGCATTAAAAAGTTTGCGTGCATCTCCTCCTGAAATTCGAAAAAGCGCTTCTGTTTCTTCTGCTTTTAGTTCTAATTGATATTCCGTTTCAAAAAACGAAATGGCTTGCTTTAGCAGCTCTTCCAAATGCTTTTTTTCCAGAGCTTTTAAAATATAAACCTGACATCGCGATAGCAAAGGAGAAATAACTTCGAAAGAAGGATTTTCTGTAGTTGCACCAATCAGCGTTATTGTACCTGTCTCAACAGCTCCCAGTAAAGAATCTTGCTGCGATTTGCTAAAACGATGAATTTCATCCAAAAAAAGGATAGACTTTCGTCCACTTGCTTTGGCTCTTTCTATAACTTCTCTAACTGTTTTTACGCCCGCATTAATTGCGCTGAGCGAATAAAATGGTATCTCAAGATTTTGAGCTAAAATAAAAGCCAATGTTGTTTTTCCAACACCGGGAGGTCCCCATAATATCATGGAAGGAATATTGCCGGAATCCAATGATTTCTGCAATATACCTTCTTTTCCTACCAAATGTTCCTGACCAATATAATGATCAAAATCAGTTGGTCGAAGTAGTTCTGCGAGTGGTTTTGAAAAGTTCATTATTTGTTGAAGCCAAAAGCTTCCATCATTTTATCAAAAATAGCTGTATTCTCATAGATGCCACTGAATTTTTCAGCCCCAGGTCCATAGGCAAAAACAGGAACCATCAATGATGAATGGCCTCCCGTATTAAATTTGGCTTCCACCATTCCGTGAGCCGGATCACCATTGATGACACTCATTCCTCCGGTTTCATGATCGGCAGTAACAATAACGAGTGTATGCCCATCTTGTGCAGCAAATTTCAAAACTTCACCCACAGTACGATCAAAATCAAGCATTTCTCTTACTTCGTAAGCCAAATCATTATCATGGCAAGCCCAATCAATTTGAGAGCCTTCAATCATCATAAAGAAACCGCGATCATCTTGATTTAGTATTTCGATGGCCTTATTGGATGCATTAGGAAGAAATTCGCCTCGCTCCGGATAGCTGTCCATATGTCCTCCAGCAAAAAGTCCGGCGACTTTTCCACGCTTGATGACCGATAAAGAATCCATCTGTTGTACAATTTGGAATCCTTTGGCTTTTAAGGCAGAACGAAGGTTACCGCCCGATTTTCTTTTAAAGAAATCATCAGAGCCTCCCCCAAAAAATACATCGATGGAATCGCTCACAAAAAATTTCGCTATATCTTCGTATTGATTTCTTTTCGAAACATGGGCAATAAAAACAGCTGGTGTAGCATGAGTCACCTTACAAGCCACCACCAAACCTGTGGCATAACCATTTCCTGAAGCATATTCCAGAATAGTTGGATTTGGATTTCCTTCCTCATCCACACTGATGCTTGTATAATGCGTTTTTTTTCCGGTTGCTAAAGCCGATCCAGCTGCGGCAGAATCGGTACGGTATTTTTTCTTGGCCTTGGTCTTTTGAAAACCTACCACCGGCATTTGATCAATATACAAACGATCATTATTGGCCGTCATCCCTGCAAAAACTTGAGCCACTCCCATGCCATCTCCAATCATAAGAATAACATTACGTATCTCAGCGTTTGGATTAGCAATTGGGTTTATATTATCCACAACATGAGTATGTTGTGCAATATAAATAGCACCACCTTTTTCTGGTTTATAATTTCCATCGAGGTAGGTTTTTGTTTGCCCGTAACTGGAAAGAGCTAAAAACAAACTAAAGAATAAATATAGGGTTTTCATGATTTATGATTTTAGAAAGGCAAATATAAACCTAATAACAGAATACACGAAATCTGAATGTTATCAAATAAATAATAATTAGAAAAAAAGCCTATTGAAGTTTAGCTACTGCCTTAAAAATAAAATCGGTCATGGTGTTAAATTCATCGAGCTGAAACAAACGCGTCATATAAATTATTTTGCCTTGCTCGTCAATAATTACATTGCGAGTAACACCCGAAAGCAGTTCAGCGTACAAACTAAATATTTCCGCATCCGGATCAAGCGCCAAAGGATAGCTGATACCTACTTTCTCAGAATAGGCTTTCACTACATCCAAAGGTTCGTCTCTATCCACTCCTATCAATACAAATTTTTCTCCTTTTAATTTTTCCCAAATATCCTTTTCTATATAGGGCATTTCGCGACGACAAACACCACACCAACTGGCTGTAAACTGAAGCATTACCACTTTTCCTCTTTGAGCTTGCAAGTCGAAACTAGTACCATCCGTTAGCTCAGCGGTAAAATAAGGAGCTATATCTCCCACCTGAACCAAGAATCCATTTTTATCTGCTTCTTGCGCATCTGTAGAATAAGAAAAACTGAAAATCAAAAAGAGAATGGTTAAGAATCGGTTTGTCATAATTCAAAATTTCTGCAAACATAATTAAACAAATAAATATGTCGACATATTATAACAGGAATTTAACTTAGAGGATCTCTCAAATTTAGAAAGACGCATTTATTTTGATGCAATGAGCGCAAAAACTTAGAAATCCTCGAAGATGATATAGCGAAATTGCGATTCCCTTGCGACCTAGCGGTAAAAACACATCGTGCTAAACCTATTTTAATTGTAGTTTTGTAATTTAAAAATTAAAGCTGTGGAAAAAAAATTCATTCTAAACGGAAAAAAAGTTCATTATAAAATTACGGGTAAAGGCGAAACATTAGTCTTATTGCACGGCTATTTGGAATCGCTTGAAATGTGGACAAAGCATCAAGCATTTCTGTCTTCAAAATACAAAGTGATTAGTATTGATTTGCCCGGACATGGAAAAACAGATCATTATTATGATGTTCATACGATGTCTTTTATGTCGGATATAGTTTATGAAGTTCTTAAAAGCGAGAATATTACAAATTGTATGATGATTGGCCATTCGATGGGTGGTTATACTACTTTGGCTTTTGCCGATAAATATCCTCAAATGCTTAAGGGTTTTGGATTGTTTCACTCGCATGCTTCAGCTGATAATAAAGAAGCAAAACGAAACCGAGAAAGAACCATAGAGATTATTAAACAAGACAAAGGTCATTTTATCAATGAATTTATTCCTTCGCTCTTTGCTCCTGCTAACGTAGAAAAATTTGCAAGCCAGATTAAGATTCAAATAAAGATGGCCAATGCCATGCCAAAAGAAAGTGTAATTGCTGCTATGGCAGGAATGAAAGAAAGAGCCTCAACCGTTGATATTTTAATGGATACCCAAGTTCCCGTTCTGTTTATTGCCGGCAAGCACGACTCCCGAATTCCTCTTGAAAAAACCTTAGCTCAAGCTGCTTTACCCACGATTTCACAAATTTTAATTTTGGGCGATGCTGGACATATGAGCTGGGCAGAAGAAGAGCAAAAAACCATTGTGGCTATTGATGGCTTTATGCAATTGTGTAAGGTTTAAACAGATATAAAACCGTTTCCTCTTCTTTTTTCTGTTTTTTATCTTACCTTTGGAATGCATATATTCATAAAAGAAGTACGAAATATGTCAGATTTATAGGGATATATAGTTTTTATGTCATATAGATAAATTAGGCACAAACAGGAGAAATAGAAAGCCACTGCACAAATTGCACAACTTATCCCGACCTTTCGGAATTTGGTTTTTTGCCGACACACAGGCAAACACAAAAAAACCAAAAAGCCTGTCCCGTATTTTTATCGGGAAGCAATTTTATTTCCAACGCTCAAAGATTGAATGTATCTTTGATTTTTAAGAATTAATAAAAGGAATTAACAATATATGTTTGAACAAGTATTTAAAAATATAGACGATATACTGCACAAAGACGCAGGTTGTGGAAGTGAATTAGATTATGTAGAGCAAACCTCGTGGGTTTTGTTTCTGAAATATCTTGACGACTTAGAAAAGGACAAAGAAACAGCAGCACTTTTATCAGGAAAGACTTATGAAAAAATAATTGAACCACAATTCCAATGGACAACTTGGGCAGCACCAAAATTGGAAAACGGTAAGATTGACCACAACGCAATGACAGGTGATGACCTTGTAGACTTTGTAAATGGTGAATTATTCCCATACCTCAAAAAATTTAAAACCGATGCTACAAGTGCCGACACCATAGAATATAAAATTGGTGAGATTTTTAGCGAACTAAAAAACCGAATACAGAGCGGTTACAATCTGCGAGAAGTTGCAAACCTAATTGATGAACTGCGTTTTAGAACCCACGCTGAAAAGCACGAAATGAGCCATCTTTACGAAGGCAAAATTAAAAATATGGGAAATGCAGGGCGAAACGGCGGAGAATATTACACACCTCGCCCACTAATTAAAACCATTGTAAAAGTGGTTGCCCCAAAAATTGGCGAAACCATCTATGATGGTGCTGTTGGTTCTGCGGGTTTCTTGGTTGAAGCCTTTGATTATCTGAATAACAAAGGTTTATCTACTTCCAAGATTGAGACCTTACAGAAAAAGACATTTTTCGGAAAAGAGAAAAAATCGCTTGCCTACATCATTGGCATTATGAATATGATTTTGCACGGTGTAGAAGCCCCAAACATTATTCATACAAATACACTTGCCGAAAATCTTTCGGATATACAAGAGAAAGACCGCTATAATGTTATTTTAGCAAATCCCCCATTTGGCGGAAAAGAGAGAGCCGAAGTGCAACAGAATTTCCCCATTAAAACAGGCGAAACTGCAAGTTTGTTTTTACAACACTTTATTAAAATTTTAAAGGCCGGTGGAAAAGCAGGTGTAGTAATTAAAAACACCTTTTTGAGTAATACCGATAACGCTTCTATTGCCTTGCGAAAAGAACTTTTAAGCAATTGTAATTTACACACCGTTTTAGATTTACCGGGCGGAACATTCACAGGTGCAGGAGTAAAAACCGTTGTTTTGTTTTTTGAAAAAGGAAAGAAAACACAAAAGACCTGGTTTTATCAACTCAACTTAGATAGAAATTTAGGCAAAACAAATCCGCTTAATGAAAAAGATTTAGCCGAGTTTGTAGAATTGCAAAAACTTGCCCAGAGCGGAGCCGAAGGGAAAGCCGAAAGCGAAAACTCTTGGATAGTAAACCTAAAAGATATTGACCAAACAACTTTTGACCTTTCTGTTAAAAACCCAAACACCCCAGAAGAAGCACCTTTGCGTGAGCCAAAAGAGATTTTGAAAAATATGGCTGAACTGGATAAACAAAGTGCTGATATTCTTAACTCAATTTCGGAGATGCTATGAAAAAAGGTTGGGAAATAAAGAAGTTGGGAGAGGTTTGCGAGGTCATTGCGGGTCAATCACCTGAGAGTAAATTCTATAATGACAAAGGAGAAGGATTGCCATTTTATCAAGGTAAAAAAGAATTTACTGAAAAGTTTATTGGAGAACCAACGAAATGGACGACAAAAATCACAAAAGAGGCAATAAAGGATGATGTCTTAATGTCTGTTCGTGCACCTGTTGGTCCAATTAATTTTGCAACACAAAAAATCTGTATTGGGCGTGGTCTTGCTTTGATTAGAGCAGGCAAACAGATTGATAAAGAATTTCTTTTTAATTTTTTACTCAAACACGAAAATGAAATTGTAGGAAATACAGGTGCTGTTTTTAATTCAATCAATAAAAATCAAATTGGAGTAATCCAAATCCCCATTCCCCCACTTCCCAAACAAAAACGCATCGTTTCCATTCTTGACCGTGCTTTTGAAGCCATAAAC
>JAGGUP010000169.1 GCA_021158405.1 Bacteroidales bacterium | reverse complement strand
TTTCAAAATCAGGCAAATTCTGAATTTGTTCTTTCATAGATTTTTGTCAACGTGCTTTATATTGTGGTAATCGTTGTTCTAATTTCTTGAAAAAATCTTTTGGATTAATCTTCTTGCTTTCACATTTTGCGACAAACTCATTCAGGTATAAATCAATTTCTAATCCGTGTATTTCAAGCAAATACCAAATATCATAAAAATCCCTTGCCTGCATCCGTTGCATAACAGAACGAAGCTTTTCAACAAGAATTTCTTCAAGTGTGTAGCAAAATAGTTTATGTTCTTCTTGGTCAGAATAAGTAAGAAATACATCTTGTGAAATTGGTTCAAATTGTAGTTGTTCACTTCTCGAAATATCAACTTTTACACGTTTGTTTGTTCCCATTCCACCAAGCGGACCGATATAACTTATGTAGAAATTAATCCCCCCATCCTCGTGTTCACCCCGATAGTTATCGGGGTCAAATATTTCTAATGGTATATTTGCTTCTTCTCTTACATATTCAAACACTTCATTAAAATAATCGAAGATTTGTTGATTAGAAATATTATTATCTAATAATGTAAAATCAAGGTCTTCCGAAAATCTATAATCCTCAAAATATACCTTCTTCAATACTGTTCCGCCTTTAAAAACAATTGCTTTCGATAATTCACTTTGCATAGCAACGCCCTGCAAAATCCAGGATAGAATATAATCCTTTTCTATTTGCTGGTCTCGAACGCCTTCTGTTCTTGCTTTCTTTTGTATTTCTCCCGGTTTTATCACGTATAAATAGCTGTTTTAATAGTTTCAATTTCTATATTTTGTTGAATACTCCATTTCGTTTTTATTTTCCCTGATTTTGGAAGTTCTGTATCTAAAAGCACAACGGAATTTGTTTTCAATTTCTGTAAATCTTCAATTATGTTTGTTTCAATTTTTAATATTTCTAAAATAAATCCAAGTCGTTTTATAACTGCTTGTGAATTAAATTTGATAGTATAATCTAATAATATATTAAATTTGATTTTATCACGAGAAATATAAATAGCTCTTGCTATTTCAACAATTCCACCTGCATAGTCAGGCTTGAATAAACAATCTATGAATGTTTTTTCAAGGTCAGAACAAATAACTTTATTAAAGTTATCAATCCATATTTTCTTTGTTCCAAAAAAATGTTTTTCGTTATGATAGATAAATTGAAATGGCACATCCTTTATTTTTATCATTGATGGACGTATTTGTTTTGAAACTACAATTTGTTCTTTTAATGATGGTTGAGTAATTAAATTATGTATTTGTAATGCCGAGTAATATCCTATATAATGCTTTGCGTTTTGCACCAAATATTCAGCTAATAAATGCCAGTCAGGCATAAATGTTTCAGCATCTTGCTCGTACGGAATTATGTAATACAATCCTCTTTTCACTCTCATTAAAAGTCCTCTACGTGTCATATCACTAAGTAGTTCTCTTAAAGCACTATCATTAGATTTTGGCAATGCCTTTTTTGCAAGTTCATAGTCAAAACAATGCCTGTCCTGTTCATTAAAAAATACTAGAATTTCATTGGACTGCTTTGAAATGTACTTATTTCTCATAGTTACCTTATCAGATTGAAACTGCCAACAAAGATATAAAACATATTTATTTGTTTGATGCAAATCGAATAAAAAATCAATCATAGTATATTTGCCAGACAGAACCTGATTATATTAATGCAATTAGTCCTTTTCTGCGAGCGTTGGCAAAAAATAGCTCTTTTGGTTTTTTCAGGTTGGTATTTTGTGTGTTGGCAAAAACCAAATGTGCCTAAATGTGCGTTGGCTTTTCATCTCAATTTTCTTCAATTTTTATTCATTCTTCGGTTTTTTCTCAGCATGAAGCACAATTTGTTTATATGTAGATAAAACCTACACAATATATCCCTATTTGGAGGGATATGAGTAGTTTTTATAATGATATCAAATCGGGGCAGATCTTTGTTTCTCTTTGTATTTTACCCTTTAAAACAAATAAATACAGTTATCTCTCGCGGTAGTATCTCTTTTACTGTATTGTATTTAAGCCAAAGGTAGAAAAATTATTTAATTTACTGATGTTTAGAAGGTCGGAATTTCAGAAAGTCGCATATTCTCAGTGTAGTTTTGTGGAATAGCAGTCGCCCTCTCGACAAGCTCGAGGAGATGGGCTAATAGCCAAATCTTTTAGAATTCATATTCGTAAGGCAGCCAATCGGCCACGCGTTGTTCGCCCATTGGGCCTTCCCAGTTTATGCCCGAAGCATTGAAAAACCCGACTTCATCAAAGTTAACACGATCTAAAAGAAAGGTGATTTTGGTGCTGTTTCTATTGTAATAGATGTAGATATTTTGGTTATAACTTAAATATTTCCGGCCTTCTTTTTCAATCATTATATCCTCATCGTATAATTGTTGATAGTTTAAAGTGGTCAGAGAAAACCCATTTGAATACAGGCGACCGAACCAAAGTGCCCGAAAAAAATGCATTCTCGATCCCAGGTAGGTGTTTTCTCGTTTTTCGTAGATCTTGTTTTGTGTTTCAGGAGCTATGGAGTCCTCTTCGAATTTAATATTTCCCACAAAATAAGTGGCTTGCAGATTCTTATAATACTCAAATTTATCAAGATAGTAAGTCACATGGTAACCCAAAGCCTTGTTCTCTATTAAGATGGGATTTAAAGCATAGGCTTTCACCGTATCTTTATCCGAATCGTAGTTAAATGTGATGTCCTGTTCATTTAAAATCCTGCAATATTGGGCATTGTCGGTAGTCCCCAGAAATTCGTCTTTAAGCAATTTTAAATAACGCTTTCTTTTTCGTTCAAGCGATTTAGCGTTGATGACGGTTTCGTTTAATTGATAAATCTTGGGCTTTAGGTAAATAATCATTGGTTTGTCGAAAGTAAGATTCGTAAGCGTAACAGAATAATAACCAATTGCACTTATGGTTAATGGCATGGCTTTGTTTTTTGAGATATCTAAGTCAAAATTTCCATCCAGATCGGCGGTAGCCCCAACAAAGGTTCCATTAAAATAAGCTGTTGCAAAGCAAATGGTGTTTTTATCATCCTCATCCAATACAGTACCTTTTATCATCTGATTATAAGCAGGGTTAAAAAGATTGATGAAAAGAATGGATAAAATGAATTTTCTCATTTTTGTTTTAATATTTATTCCAAATCGCAATAAACAGCATTTATTTTTTTAGTATTCCATTATGCTTTATCATTTGAAAATGGCGCTCGCCATATCCAGTTTGGCCATATCTTCGTCAGAAAGTTTGAAAGACATAGTCCTTGTATTTTCTTTGGCATGCGTTTCTTTTGTGGCTCCCGGAATAGCGACTACCGTATTGCCATGGAAATTGATTAACCAATTGAGGGCAATCTGAGAAGGCGTTGATTCGTATTTGAGCGCGAGCTCCTTTACCAGTCTTGTCAAAGGTCTGCTTTTCTCCATGCCCTTGCGCTTAAATTGGGCACTGTATTTTCTAAAGCCAATATTTTTCATTAGTTCCGGATTGTCGTGAAATTTACCCGTAACCATGCCTTGAGCCAAAGGTGAATAGGCAATAATGGATATGCCCAGTTTCTTGGCCATTTCCATAATACCGTTCGATTCTATTTTACGATTCAGCAAGCTGTAAGAAACTTGGTTTGAAGCTAATGGAATCCCTTTTTTATCGAGAGTTTCCCAAGCATTTTTCATTTTTTCTGCTGAAAAATTACTTACGCCAATATGTTTAATTAACTTTCTTTCGATGAGTTTGGCCATCGCCATCATTTCCTGCTTTTCGTTTGAGAAGCCCCAGGGTTGATGCACTTGGTAGAGGTCGATAGGATAGGGGGTCAGGTTTTTAATTCGTTCATCAATGGTTTTAGAAATATTTGATGCAAAGCGGAACATAGGCCACCACTTGGTAGCGATAAGCAGATCGCCAGGCTTTTTACCGGCTTTTTGTAAAGCTTTGGATAAGGCGATTTCAGAAGCTCCGTTGCCATAGATTTCGGCAGTATCGAACCAGTTGATGCCACCTTCTAGCGATAGCGTTACTACCTTGTCGATAAGATCATCTTCGAGTGTAGGCCAAAATTTTCCGGCCATGTTTTTTTGTTTGCTAAACTGCCAGGCTCCAAGTCCAATAGGAGTAAGCATCATATCTGTGCGCCCAAGAGAACGCAAGTCATTTGTTTTATTCATAACTGTAAAGTTAAGCACAATTAATTGTTCCCATTGCAATTCTCTTGCAAAAAAGCATAATTGCAATTTTCTATAAAGTTAAAAATATTATTGGCTAAGAGTCATCGTTTATTTAAAGTAGGACAAAAAAGAAGGTATTTTACTCTATCATTAGAAACAAACATCAGATCTGAGCCAACACTTTTGCACCATCCAAAATAAAACGCATTTCGGCTGCCTTTTGTAAAGGAATAGTTTGTTCGCTTTTATCTTTTAAAGTAAAGTCCGTTAAAGAAAAATCGTCTTTGTTAAAACAAACTTCAATCAATTCATTATAGTAGAGGTAATTATTTTCGGTTTCAGACAAAGAACAACTCTTGTTTTCATTTTTATAACTGAGTATATATACGTTGTTTAATTTTTCCAGGAAATAGCCTTCTTGATTTTGCGCATAGCTTTCTTTTGTCAAATATACATGAGGTTTGTCTCTGTATGGTTCTCCAGCCGAAGGACAAAAAGTAGTACAATTGCCACATTCGTTGCAGAAATCAGCAATATTTAAAATTTGTTCTTTTTGCTTAATTTCAAAATGGGTGTCAGGAATTAAAAGTGCCTTTCCTCCTTTAACATTAATCTTAACCAGTTCAATGGTTTGAGGTTTTACATGGTAGTTGAAATTGGCTCTGTTTGGACACACTCCAACACAAATATTGCAATAATCGTCGCAAGCCAGGCAGCGTGAAGCCTCGTCCATAATCTGTTCGGCACTTGTGATTTTCTTGTGGTCTGATTCTCCATAAACCCTTATCGCCCGCATAGCCAAATGCTCTTGATTGCTGATCTTTTTATTCTCTTTCTTAAACGAAAATTGATGCTCTAGCTGCGCCAATTTTAATATTTCGTTGGCCATACTTTGTCCATCACCAACAGCTTGAACAATGCTGGCAGCACCATGACGAACATCGCCGCCATAAAATAGATTTCCGGAATATAACAATGCTGGATTTTCACTTAATTTTAAAATGTCTTGGTCAGTAAAAGGAAAAATCACGTCTTGTCCAATAGCAGGAATAATAGTGGTCGCTTTTAAATCAATTGGCGCTTCATTGTTTGGCTTCACGCTTAAGCGGCCATCCGAACCTCTTTTTTCGCTTAATTGCATGGGTTGACACCGGAGAATAAACTCGTTTCCATTTTCAATAATTTCGAGTGGACTCAAAAGGTTTAAAAAGCGAACGCCTTCGGTTTTAGCGTCATGAATTTCTTCTGCATCAGCAGGCATT
>JAGGUP010000049.1 GCA_021158405.1 Bacteroidales bacterium | reverse complement strand
GATTCACTGACTATAAAAGAATGACTCCTTTCGAAATAGAGATCAAGACCACGTCAGGAGAAAAAGTTTTAACCGTAAAGCGAGGAATCTCTATTTTTCTATCAAAAGTTCAAGTTTTAGATGAAAATGATGAATTGGTAGGAGTTTTTAAGCAGAAGCTATTCTCAATAGGCGGAAAATTTGATGTTCTTGATGCTAATGAAAATTTCCTATGCACTTTAAAAGGAAAATGGACAAGTTGGGATTTCAGATTCATAAAAGATGATATGGAGTTTGCTCATGTGAGTAAAAAATGGGCAGGGCTTGGAAAGGAATTATTTACTTCAGCTGATAACTATATGCTTGACATTAACGAAAATGTTCAAAAAGACAACCCTATAAAATTACTTATTCTTGCCGCTGTAATGTGTATTGATATGGTTTTGAAAGAGTAGAGTCCTATCCTTTCGTCAAATGCCACCCATCTTTATTTGGATATTCGTAAACGCTAAGAGACACACCTTGTTCTTTATATACTCAATTTTTTGTATCTCTTAATAATTTTTTTCGAAATTTAACTCAGAACTTATCAAACATTTAAGATGAATAAATCTAATGAAAATCATATCATTTCAAATAATGTTTATTATATTTATCAGGTTATCTTAAAATTAAACAGCTAAATGGAGAAATTATGAATTCGGAAGCCAATGATCAATTTAAAGAATTGAAAAAACAGATAGATCAATTACAAAAAGGAACCAAAGATCAGCTAACCATGGTAATTTTCTCCGGTGATCTAGATAAAATTCTCGCAGCATTTATTATTGCTACAGGTGCTGCAGCCATGAATACTAAAGTTAAATTATTTTTTACATTCTGGGGAATTGCAGCTTTAAGAGATAAGAATAAAAATATCAAGAAAGAAGGATTACTTGCAAAATTATTTGGATTTTTCCTACCAAAAGGAGATAGTTCAATGAAACTATCAAGATTAAATATGGGCGGTATGGGTACAAATTTGATGAAAAATATTATGAAAAAAAATAGAGTTCCTGATCTTGGCGAATTAATTGAAATGGCAGGTGATCTGGAAGTTGATATCTCTGTTTGTGAAATGTCAATGGACTTGATGGGGTTTAAAAAAGATGAAATGATAGATTATCCAAATCTAACTTATTCCGGTGTTGCTTCATTTTTTAAAGATGCTCAAGAAAGTAAAGTACAATTATTTATTTAAATTTTCTGTACTTGATTTTACTATGAACTTACAACCGAAAACTTACCTATTTTATCTACCTTAAAAGGCTGGAAGTATGGTTTTAACAATTCGTTTAAAGCTGAAATACAGGGTGAAAGACCTATTAGCTGGATCAAGGTTACTTTTGCTTCGTTAGTTGTAATCGCTATTGCTGCAACGATATACTATTTCATCAATGCAAACTAGAATAGCTCTTATTAATAATTGTTTTATCCTGAAAACCCCCGAAAATTTTCATAAGTCTAGTAAAGGTTGATTATTATAGCTAAAATTAACTTCTTTTTTATGTTTTCGTCTTTTGAAAAATATGTTTAAAAGTAATCTGATAGCTTCAGTAGCTTTGTAGTAGATATAAACCGGTAAATTATTACCACATCTTTTGTAGATTAGATTTACTAAATTGAGGATTTTCATCTTAGTTTTTTTGCTTACCATATTGAATAATTTTGCAACAAAGCCCATAGTAATAAGTAACAACGCACCTACGGATTTGATAGTATTGTATTTCATAACTTTTATCTTATTCAGGTTATAATCTTGTTTAACTTGTCTATGAAACTCCTCTACTTTCCATCTGTATTTATATCCTTCCATTGTAGTCATAATAGCTTCCTGCACATTGTCCGTTTCCAAATATGATAAGAACCATGTTTTCCCTTTTCCTTTTTCCTGAGCTGTAACAAGCCATAAGCATTTATCCGACTTACAGTTTGGGAATTTAACCTTAACAGCCCCCGCTCTAAATATCCTTTTTAACTTTCTGCCATTTTTGATTTGATCTACTGTATATGAGTACTTGAGTTTTGTTTTCCTAGACAACTCTTTAACGGAAATATTCTCATTGTTCATAATATCTATAAGATATCTTCTGCCTGTTTGTCGAATTATAAAATTTTGATTTCTCTCTATAAAAGGTTCTATAAGTCTCATCCTATCATAACCTCTGTCCATTACGAATATAGAATCTAAAGCAAAATAAGGTTGTAGTTTTTCGTGAATACTTAGAATCTTACTATTTTCGCTGGATTTATTAAAAAATGGATCAATATCTTTACTGTATATTTCTGAATAAATTGGAAATATATGAATTTCTCCATCAGCTGTTCTGCTTACACCGACAATATTATCCCAATGGTAGCCTATTTCTATCTTGTTCTTCTTTTTAGATGCTCCGTCATAAACTAAGCATAAACCTTCCATTTTCTTAGCGTAATCTTTTCTTATTGCACTACCATCTAGGACTATATATTTTTGCTTACGAATATCTTTACTATTACCTTCGAGGTACGATGTTGTAAGCTTAGTAAACATTTCTTCCTTGGCTAAATGGTACAATAAACGCTCTTCTATTTTCTTTTTATCGATTTTCTCATGCAAATGCAAAGATATATTAGATATGAAAATACTTTTTGATCTAAGCATTCCATTAAGACCATTGTTTATGAATTTGAACTCAGGTTTTTTCAATCTTACCTGAAACTTTCTTAAATAATTTGAAATTTCTACTTGTAAATTTGTGGTTAAATTTGTTAGATTCATGTTGAGCCTCTTTTTTTTTGTTTTTAGTTTGTTTTTGGCTACAAATAATATAACAAATTTAGAGGCTTATTTCAATTTATTTCGTACTTATTTTACCTGTATTTCAAGTATTATGACACAAAGAGAATATTTTTTCGGGGGTTTTCAGTTTCAATTCCTTTTTTGCTTGACTAAACAGCTATATTAGACTATATTCACTTCCTTGTATAAAACAAGCAGATTAAAAGAAGTAAAATTTGCAATAAACGAAGGAAT
>JAGGUP010000094.1 GCA_021158405.1 Bacteroidales bacterium | reverse complement strand
TTACTACCGCTAAAAAATGCCTTCCCACAGGCAGAAATCCAAACAATTGCTAATGCAACACATTGGGTGCATGCAGAAGAACCGGAAGTGTTTTTTGAGGATGTGGAGGGTTTTTTGAGGAAATAGATACCTCTTATTAAATATTTGTATATGAACTTGTTTAAAGTTAAAGAGTAATTTCAAGAGTAAACCATTGGTGTCCAGTGACGAATCTCATTTTTTATTGCATAGCCTTAGCTACGGAATCAAAAAATAGCTGAAGTCAATGGCACCAAGGGTTCGCTCGCAGTTTTGCTGTTTGACTTTAAACAAGTTCTATTATAGAAGAAAATAAATCTTGCCTTTGTAGGATAAGTTTTGTAATAAATTCTGTTATGGTTTATATTCTTATATAATCTGTATTTTGAAATGAGAAAGGGCTTAGTTTGATTGTTTTTTTAAGAGATAATATTATTCTTTTCCCTTAGCATCCTTCACCGCCCTCTTCGCCAGCAAAATACTAAACTCGTATAAAATCATTAAAGGTACAGTAACTAAAATCTGACTAAAAACATCGGGCGGAGTGATAATGGCTGAAAGTATTAAGACGATAACTAGCGTATATTTTCGGTTCTTTTTTAAAAATGCGACATCTACAATACCGATTTGCGCTAAAAAATAAATCACAATTGGGAGCTCGAAAACCAAACCAATAGAAAGTGTTACAGAAACAACGGTGCTGATGTATGAATTTAAAGATATCTGGTTTTGTACCATTTCGCTAACGTGGTATGAACCAAAGAAATTTAAGGCCAAAGGAACAATCAAAAAATAGGAAAAGAGCACACCAAAATAGAATAACAATGAACTGACAATTACAGCGCTGCCGGAATTTTTACGCTCAATATCATAAAGTGCAGGTTTTATAAAGCGCCAAAACTCAAAAATAATATAAGGTGCAGCGACAATAAATCCGGCAACAAAACTGATATACATATGGGTCATAAATTGCCCCGACATATTGATGTTTATAATGACTAAAGACAACTCTTTTATGCAGAAGTAGTTTATGTTTAGGAGCTGGCCGAGAGAACAAAGTATGCGATTGGTAATAAAACTAGAGTCTTTTGGAGCTAGTACAATATTATTAAAGATGAAATATTTGTTTGCAAAAGCAATAATAGCCAACAGGACTATCGCCAAAATCGATCGTACAAAAGTGCCACGCAGTTCAGAAAGATGATCCCAGAATGTCATCTCTTTCTCATCATGAACTTTCGCTTGCTTTTTGTTCTTATTCTTTTTAGAGCTGATTTGTTCGGCCATGGTATATAAAAAAGCAAATTTAGAAATATTTTCGGCTTTACAGACTCAACTATAAACTGTCGCCCATTTTTATTAATTTGTTTAAGAGTGCATAGACTGTAAGTCCGGAAACGGTTTTAATTCCTAGTTTTCTGGTAATGTTTTTTCGGTGAGTAATAACCGTATGTGTACTGATAAATAATTTATCTGCAATTTCTTTGTTCGTATTGCCGCTAGCCACTTCTCGTACAATATCAAGTTCTCGATCACTTAGTATAGAATCAGATTTATTGCCAGAACTATTTTTATCCATCAAAGCCAGATTTCTTTTTAAAATATGTAAAATAGAGGTTTCTGTATCATCGAGAAAAAGAAGCTCAGAATTTGCAGAATCAGCTTCAATATAATCCGGACGGAAATCTATTAGTTTTATTGTTTGAATATTTCGAAAGGAAGATAAGTTGACATTTGATAAAATTTCTGCCGAAACCAAAAGAAGAGCAATTGTATGTTGATTTCTTAATTTTTCTAATTCTTCAGCAAAGCCGACTCCAATAATTTTTTTAGCCGGATACAATTCCTTAATTATATCAGCAAGCCCTTTCCGAACAATGAAAGAAGATGTAGCAATGACTATCATATTACTTTTTTAGAGCGATTAATGCTGTTTCCATTTGTGTTATTTTGGGAATTAGAACCCTATTTTCAATACGAGAATGATCGTTTAAATCCTGTTCCAAAGTAAATAATTCCATTAATATGCGATTGCGGATATAGCTGTCGTTTGGTGTAGGCAGATATTTAATCAGAATGTTTTTAAGATCGAAAAGTTTGGCCTCAATATCAGAATGTTCTTTCTCGTAACTTGTTATAGGATAACTATTTATTTTATCTTCAAGCGTTTTACTCAGGGATTTAGAATGATAAGCATCCGCTATCTCAATCATATAAGGATAAACGAAATTTTCTTCTAAAGAAATGTGGCCATATAGCTCCTTTTTATATTCTTCAAAAAAATTTTTAACAAGTAAAAACTCATTTTTATTCAATTGAGAATGCTGAATAAGCAGATTGATGCGGTTTTCAATTTCGGGAATAATGCGTTCCAAATAGTAGGAATGCGTTTTTAATAGATAAGACACAACATCTTTTACTGAATGCGCCTGAAGTTGCTTCGATGATTTGTCATTTGTATCTAAATAAGCATTGAGAATAGTGAGGAAAAATTCCACATCTACATTTTGCTTTAAGCAAACTTTTTCGATGGTTTTATCCTGAAATCCCAATTGAATTCCAAGCCTGTTGATAACAGGGAGTAACAAATAATTGCGATGAATGGCATCCGCCATTTTCATTTCTTTCTTAATCTGCATAATGCGTAATTTAAAGTACAAAAGTACGAAATTCTTCAACCAAAGCCCCTTACAAATTAGAGCAGAAAAAGTATTTATTTTGAGCGTAAATTTTTCGGCATTGCAAATAAATCATTTATACCTTTGTTGTTTATCCTTTAAATGGAAAATTATGAAACAAATAGTTCTAGGTTTTTTTCTACTCTTTATTGTAAGTATACAAGCACAAGAATTAAATAGGGTAATTATTGATCCCGATTTGAATCGTGAAATATTAGTTGGCTGGGTTGATAGAGCAGGGATTTCATCAAAAGATTATTTAGGTAACGAAGAGCTAAAATATGAAGCCTATCAAGCGAATAAAGAAGAAGTTGCATATTTGAAAAATGCTTTTTCTGCAGATAAAAATTTGCGTGTTTTGGTTGTTTTTGGAACTTGGTGTGGCGATTCAAAAGCAAATGTTCCCGACTTTTTTAAAGTTGCCGCCTTGGCTGAAATATCAAATGTTAATTACTTGGCGGTTAATAAAAAAAAGAAGGCGGAAAATGTTGATATGAGTAAAATGAATATTGAACGTGTTCCAACTTTTATAGTGTACAGAGGTGATATTGAAATTGGTAGAATCATAGAAAATCCCGACTCTACTTTAGAGGCAGATTTGGTTTCCATTCTGAAAAAATAAAAGATTCGATGAAGATATTTGAGCGGAAAGCGGACTTAAATCAATATATTGAAGATGCAAAATTCGACGGGAAAAGCATTGGATTTGTTCCTACAATGGGAGCATTGCATGCTGGTCATTTGGCTTTAGTTTCAGAGGCTGGAAAACAGTGCGATATAGTGGTTGCAAGTATTTTTGTCAATCCGATTCAGTTTAACAATAAAGAAGACTTGAAGAAGTATCCACGAACATTTGAAAGTGATCGGGAAATGCTTGAAAAAACAGGTTGTGATGTTATTTTTTTTCCATCTGTAGAGGAGATGTATCCTGAGGAAGTGGAGGAGAAATATAATTTTGGTGCTTTGGAAACGGTAATGGAAGGAGCTGCGCGACCCGGTCATTTTAGTGGAGTGGCTGTCGTTGTAAAAAGGCTCTTTGATCTTGTTCATCCCGATAAAGCTTTTTTTGGAAAGAAAGATTTCCAACAGCTGGCAATTATAAGAGCTTTGACTAAACAAATGGGGAGTCCTATCCAGATTGTAGGAATGGATACCGTTCGGGAAGCAGATGGACTGGCAATGAGTTCGCGTAACCGTCGATTATCAGCACAAGAACGTGAGCAAGCTGTTGAACTTTCGCAAGCTCTTAATTTCATCAAGCAAAATAAAAATAATTTTACTCTTGTTCAATTGGAAGCTAACGCAATTGAGAAATTAAGCAGAAATTTTAGAGTGGAATATATTCAAATTGTGGATGGACATAGTTTACAGTCAATTACAGATTGGAGTCAAAGCAATTATCCCGTAGTTTGTGCTGCTGCTTTTTTAGGTGATGTGCGTTTAATCGATAATTTGGAATTTTAGGCTTGTGTGCTGTAAAACAGTTCTTAAAAAACCTTTAAAATATCTATCCAGCTTGATTGTATTCTAAAATATTAGTTAATTTTGCAGCATTATGCGAATTGAAGTTTTAAAATCTAAAATCCACCGTGTTGGAATTACAGAAGCCAACCTGGAATATATTGGTAGCATCACTATAGATGAAGATCTAATGGATGCTGTGAATATCATTGAAAATGAGCGTGTTCATATCTATAATATTACAAATGGAAACCGTTTTGATACTTATGTAATCAAAGGTGAAAGAGGAAGTAGTGTTATTGGAATTAATGGTGCTGCTGCTCGTAAAGTTGCTGTAAAAGACAAAATTATTATTGTGTCGTATGCAAGTATGGATTTTGAAGAAGCCAAAAAACATAAACCGTCGATTATTTTTCCAGACGAGTTTAATAAAATACCCAAATAAGTGAAGGGAATCCTCGTATCTGTTATTAAATATTTGTTTTTCATTGCAATTGGAGTGTCTTTGCTTTTACTTGCTTTCCGAGGCTTGGCTTTTAATGAATTATGGGAAGAGCTGAAAACAGCCAATTATTGGTGGTTTTTAGGAGCCATTATTCTCGCCATAATGAGTCATGTTTTTCGTGCATTGCGTTGGAATTTACTTATCGGTCAGATGGGTTATAAAACGAGAGTATCGACTACCTTTTATGCTCTTATGATGGGCTATTTGGCTAATCTTGCTCTTCCTCGATTGGGTGAAGTTACGCGTTGTGGCTTTTTAGGAAAAAAGGAAAAAATACCCTTCAATGCTTTATTTGGAACTGTGATAGCCGAGCGTGTTTTTGATTTAGTGGTTTTGTTTTTTATTATAGCCGTAGTCGTGTTTTCTCAAATACAAAAAATAGGCGGGTTTCTGAATGAATTGCTTATAGAGCCTTTATTGGGAGTTTATTCAGGTAATTTTGTTGCCATTTTGATTGTTCTAGCCATTTTGATAGTTTTAATCTTTGGTTCTATTATCGTGTTTCGAAAATTGAAGCCTTGGCTGAAAACCACTTTACTCTATCAAAAATTAGAATCTTTCATCGATGGTTTTATGGAGGGTTTAAAGAGTATTAGGAAGTTGAAACAAAGAAGTTTGTTTCTCTTTCATACATTTGTGATTTGGCTACTTTATTTATTGATGATCATCTTACCTTTTAAAGCTTTTCCTGAAACTTCACATCTTACTTTTTTCGATGGAGTAACTGTTCTGGGAATTGGTAGCTTGGGTATTGTGGTGCCCGTGCCGGGAGGTATAGGTTCTTATCATTTTGTAATTACAGAAGTGTTAAGTCAGCTGTATGAAATTCCTGTAAAAGTTGCTGCAGCGTTTGCCACTGCAAATCATGCAACGCAAACCATAATGTTTATTATTGTCGGGAGTGTATCTTATATTCTGTTAATTTTTGTAAAAACAAAAGCCAGTAATGAATAATCTAGACAAAATACAACAGAAAATTCAAACCCCTGAATCGCTGGAAGTACTTTTAAAAGCGTGGGCCAAACAAAAGAAGAAAATTGTTTTTACGAATGGATGTTTTGATATTCTGCATCGTGGACATATTGACTATCTTTCAAAAGCAGCCGATTTAGGTGACGTTTTATTTATTGGAGTGAATACCGATGCTTCTGTTCGTAAATTGAAAGGCAATAATAGACCTTTGCAGGATGAATATAGCCGTTTATTAATTTTAGGTGCCTTGGATTTTGTTGATGGTCTTATTCTTTTTGATGAACAAACACCTTATGAGCTTATCAAGCTTGTTCAACCACATGTTTTGGTTAAAGGTGCCGATTATAAACCGGAAGATATTGTTGGTTACGATATTGTAAAAGCCAGAGGCGGAGAAATTAAAACCATCGATTTCTTACTAGGATATTCCACCAGTGAGATTGAACAGAAAATTAAAGAAAGCTAAATTTTTAAAATAACCATTGTTGTCCGATAACTTATAAAGTTTATCCGCTACGTGGAAAGTTCTCGGTAGGAGATTTAGTATTATAGTAAAATCAAGCCCCAGACATTTCATACCTCGTAAAGGTTAAACCAAATAAGCGTTGCAGGTTGAAGGACAAACTTTAGCCGGACACTACTGACAAATAACTTATTTTGCGCTTTTTCTTTAACAAGATTGCTTTTTGCTCTACTTGGAGTTTAGGAATTGAATCTAGCCTCTTGATAATCTTTCCAACGTATTGGTATTTCAGCACGAATCTATTACCTTCGTACTTTTTAGAAAAGTATTTTCATGGCTAAAATTAGAACCACTTTCTTTTGTCAAAATTGCGGTGCAGAATCCCCTAGATGGATAGGGAAATGCCCTTCCTGTCAACAATGGAATACTTTTGTTGAAGAGCGTATTCAAAAATCCGAGCCCAAAGAACAATGGGTAAGTCCAGATACCCTTTCAAACAAGATTCATCCCAAAAAGATTTCAGAAATTGAACTTAGCGAACATCAGCGCATAAACACACATAATGAAGAATTAAATAGGGTTTTAGGCGGAGGTTTGGTTCCAGGATCAATAGTTCTTTTGGGCGGAGAACCCGGAATAGGCAAATCTACTTTGTTGCTGCAAGTCGCCTTGCAAATGAAAAATCAGAAGGTGCTTTATGTATCCGGTGAAGAAAGCGAACAGCAGATTCGTATGCGTGCCGAGCGTTTGCAGATGACCATGTCTGAAACTTTTGTGCTTACTGAAACCAATACGCAAAAAATAGCGCAAGCAATACGTGATCTTCAACCTACGATTTTGATTGTAGATTCCATTCAAACGATGCATTCAGAACATATTGAATCAACGGCAGGAAGTATTTCTCAGATTCGCGAAAGTGCCGGAGAGTTTCATAAATATGCTAAACAAAGCAATACGCCGGTCATTTTAATCGGTCATATTACTAAAGATGGAAGCCTTGCAGGACCAAAAGTTTTGGAACATATGGTGGATAGTGTCTTGCATTTTGAAGGCGATCGAAATTATGGCTATCGAATTTTACGATCTGTAAAAAATAGGTTTGGTTCCACTTCCGAATTGGGAATTTATGAAATGCAAAATACGGGATTGCGTCAAGTATCTAATCCTTCGGAAATATTACTTTCTCATCGCGATCAAATGCTAAGCGGCATTGCCATTGGATCTACTATGGAAGGTATGCGACCTATGGTGATTGAGATTCAGGCATTGGTTAGTACAGCAGCTTATGGTACACCACAACGTTCAACAACAGGTTTTGATAGTCGACGATTGAATATGTTGCTCGCGGTTTTGGAAAAAAGGGCAGGGTTCAGACTAAGTTCTAAAGATGTATTTGTAAATGTAGCCGGAGGAATTAAGGTGGATGATCCGGCCATTGATTTGGCGGTTGTATGTGCTATTTTATCATCGAATGAAGATATTGAAATTGATGATAAAACCTGTTTTGCTGCCGAAGTGGGTTTGTCAGGTGAAATTCGATCTGTAAATCGCATTGATCAAAGAATTTCTGAGGCTGAAAAATTGGGTTTTGAACGGATAATTATTTCAAAATTCAATCAAAAAGCCATTCCCAAAAGCAGTAAAATAGAAGTCATAGCGGTGAATAAAGTGGAAGATGTTTTTAAATATGTATTTGCCTAATTAAAGGAATTTTGTCCCCAAATATTCGGTATACTTTTTCTGAACAGCGGCTATTAATTCATAATCGGAAGCATTCAATAAAAAACCAAAGTCGAACTGACAAAATTCAATAAAATCATCCAAATCTTCATTCAAAATAGTGGGTACAATCCTGGCTACACGAGTTTTATTAAAGCGTTTTTCAACCAGTTTACTTTTATAATCATTTGCCATCAATAACCGGTATTTCTTTTGCATTTTCCCTTTGTGACTGAAGGTGTTGTATAATGCGGAAATAGGACTTGTAAAAGAAACACCACCTGTTATCTCTTCATTTTCATCAGGAAGATGATGTTTGATGAAGGGCAAATTAATTTCCGGAGCAAGATTGTTTTCCGGCAAATCCAATTGAGTAAATGCATGTTTAAACTGCAAAACGGTTTTATAGGGTGTTAGGGTAAACTCATCCAATTCATAAATACGCGGTTTTAATTGAATGGGAAAATCAGTCAGAATTTCGGAAGTGTCATTTACAATATAAAAACCATCTTTATATCCAATGGCGGTAATTTTTAGTAAATCGCCTTGATTAAAAGGGATAATATACAGGCCTTGTTCATCAGAAATTATTTTTATTTTGAGCATTTCGTTTTTTACCAGTGCAAAACTAATAGGCTCGTAATTTGTGCTGTTACGAATAATTCCTTTGACTAAATGCGTTGTGTCCTGTGCCTGTAATAAGCTGTATATTCCCAAAAGAAAAAATAAGAGTATTATTTTAATACGATTTTGGGAATAGGATTTCATTTACTTATTTTGTGCTAAAATATAGAAGAAGCAAATGAGGAAGTGTTAAGAAGAATTAATTGCTGTTAAGTCTTGTTAAAATGAGAGACCTTGCAAGATGAAAGATTTTGATTCAAATTGAGGCAAAATCAGATGAAAAACCACAGTTTACTTCCGTAAATGAGGATTTTGAAGAAGATTTTAACGGAGAGTTGGATCAAAAAATGAGTTTTGCATAAGTCTCAAAAGAATGAAGGCCATCTTAAGGAAAGCTGTAACCTCAAGATGACCAATTCAGGAAATAGGCTTTTGCCGATAGGCAATAGCCTAAAATTTATATCCCAAAGTAAAGACGTAGTTCTTAGTTGTATTGACTAAACTCGCCGGGTTTACATAATCGGGATTGTAGATGTAGAATAAATTGTCTGTAGTTCGTTTTGAATAAGCAAAATCGAAATAGGTTTTGCCCATCCGGTATCCGGCTCCCCAGGAATAGGAAGAGCTAATAATATCGTTCACACTTGAAATTGTAGGCGAACTCGTAACATTGTATCCGCCACGAATTGTAAAATAATCTATTTTCCACTCAGCGCCAATTCGTAATGTATGTGCAACCTGAAAATCGGTTCTTATATCGTAATTCTCATCAGCAAAAGAATAGGAAGAAGCCGATAATTTAGAAGTTCCATAATCCATATATTCGTAATCAAGACTTACAAAACCATTTTTAGAAAAGAAAGTACTAACTCCAAGCATAAGACGGGAAGGAGTACTTAAATTGTAAACCATATTTCCAATGGGCGATTCGCTATAATAATCATTCTTATCGCCCAGAACGCTCTCAAGACTCGTATTATATTCGTCGGTTATTTCGCCATAATAAGTAGGGGTGTGGTAAGCTCCGCTAAGACGAATACTTGGCGAAACGATATAGATAAATCCAATTTTAGCATTTATACCTGTCCCTTCTGTTAGTAAGTTGTCAGTATAAGTAAATTGATCAAACTCATAATCGGCAGGGGTTTGTAAAGCAGATTCGCTGTATTCAATTTTGCGAGTAAAATGTAAAGTAGGTATTCCAATACTCACACCAATAATAAGTCTGTCGTTATAATTTGCCGACATAGCAAAAGACATTTCATTAATATAGCCTTTTGATTCTTCCCAATACGTTTGCGAAACACCATTTATTGGAGTTCCGCTATAATATTGCGAAGGGTTTCCTGACACAGAATCTAAAATATAAGTATCCCAGGCTAGGCCTTCGGAAAAAGAATTTAATTCTTCCGGATAATAGCCATTTGCATTATCGCGCCATACATTAGCAAGCGAAGAGCTTTTGGATTCTCCTACGATAAAAGTAGTGTTGCTGAAATTCTTGGTTCTGTTTATGGAGAAGCCATAATTAATGGCTTTCCAACCCGAAGCATTCGCTTTTGATCCCTCGTGGAAACGGCGAGTGCTTACGATTCCAACCAAACCATGGTTAAAATTTGTTTTTGAATCCATGCTCATGCTGCCGTTGTAAATTGCATCATTGGCAGAATAATTTAAAGTAGGTGAGAAACTAAATTCGGGGGATTGAAAAATCCCTAATCCTGCTGGGTTGTAATTTAAAGTACTTAAATCGCCACCCACAGCTCCGTATGCTCCCCCAAGAGCAACAAATCTTGCTGAACCTAAAATATCATAGGATGAAAAGCGAAATGCATCCGTGCTGTTTTGAGACTGACCGGTTTGGAAAATTAAACCAACCAAAAGTATTAGAAGTAAATATCGTGTTTTCATTGTTATAATTTTTAATAAATTAATTACTAGTGGTTTAATTAACGCCGACTTGATCTTCCTCCTCCAGAGTTTCTATTTGTGCTTCCACCTGAACTTCTGCTTCCACCTGAACTTCTGCTCGAACTTGAGTTCGATGAAGAACGTACAGATGAAGTGTTATTGCTTCTACTACTGCTTTTTGTTGGTCTTGAAACAGAACGAGTAGTTCCTCTAGATGAATTTGATCGTTGAACAGATTTGGATGGAATAGGTCGACGTTGTATAATACTTCTGGAGTTAGTATTTGTGCTCCTATAAGTACGTGTATTTACAGGTCTCCATGATTTTACACTTGTGTTTGTTGAAGCAGGGCGCTGATATCTACTATTTGTTGAGCGAGTAGTAGAAAATTCCCTACTCGATCTTTCACTAGTGTTTGTTGGAGTATTGTACTGATAAGTATGCCTTGTGTTAGAATTGTTTATAGTAGATTTATCAGGATTTGTATTTCTTACATTTTGATACCTCGATCCTGTATTCGTATTTGTTGTATTACGGTCGAAAGAATAGCGAGAACTGCCGGTCTGACTTGTCCTGTTTGCTTTATTATAAATATTTTGTCTTGAATCTGCACCTACTCTGCTACTTGAGCTGCCAATATTTACAGTTTTTGATTGAGTTGCACTACGATTTTCAGGGCGCAAGGATGAACTGTTTCTGTCTTTTTTAATAGTTGAACTTTGTCTGCTACTTGAGAAATAGCCTCTATTTTCTGAAACAGCTTTAGATGTCCTCGAACTTGTGACTCGACTTCCCCGATTGGAATTAATTGAGCTGCGGCTGTTATTTATCGTACCGACTGGTTTTTTAATTGAGTTTGTAGAAATTGAGCTGCGACTTCTTCCTAAATTAGCCGTGCTGTGATCTCTGTGACCATAATAACGCGAATTTATATCATAAGGATTTGTACCATAATTATATCCTGTATAATATCCAGTCCAGAACCCACCATTGTAAAAATTTCCATAGGAATATGGACTCCAATAGTTATATCCGTAGTAGGGATTATAATAGCCGGAATTCCAACGGTAATTGTATGGATAGTAATTTGAATAGCTGTAAAAGCTGGAATAAGGTGAGTAGAAAGGATTATAGGCATAGTCGTAACGATAATCATATCCTATATAAATACTTGTTCCCCAATAGTATGGGTTGTAATCATACCAATACAGATTGGTATAATATGAATCGTAATAACCAGCTCCATTCAATGGATTGTTAAAACGACGAATCCGTGAAGCGTAAGAATAATCGTAGTAATCATCGTATTGAAAATTGTCTTCATAATAATAATTATCATCGATTAACACTTCGCCAAAAGTATCATCTTGAACTTCATTCATCGACTGATTGCTCTGATCTTGTGCTTCAGAAATTGCATATGCAGATTCCCTAGGTGCGATTACCGAAGTCATTCCTTGGGATTTTTCTCCAAACGAATATACATCGTCATTATAAACTCCCGTGTATTGAGGCGTAATACAAGATGCAAGAGGAATCAAAAGTATTGTTAAAGTTTTAATGAGCGTTTTCATAATTACCTCCCTTATTTTTATATTTCAATTTTTTCAAATGTCTATTTTCAAATTATGCTTAGTTTTGCACCAATTCAAATCAATCAAAAAAAAGCAAATACTATACCACAATTTAATATGGCTAAAAAATTTTCAACTCGAGCGGAAGATTATTCGCAATGGTACAACGATATAGTGAAACATGCTGAACTTGCCGAAAACTCTTCGGTTAGGGGGAGTATGGTGATAAAGCCTTATGGCTATGCACTTTGGGAAAATATGCAACACGAATTAGATCGTATGTTTAAGGAAACAGGACATGAAAACGCTTATTTCCCTTTATTTATTCCAAAATCTTTTTTTTCAAAAGAAGCAAGTCATGTAGCAGGTTTTGCAAAAGAATGTGCAGTAGTTACTCATTATCGTTTAAAAAATGATGAAAATGGACAAATAGTTGTTGATCCGGATGCTAAACTGGAAGAAGAATTAATTGTTCGGCCAACTTCAGAAACAATTATTTGGGATACTTACAAACGTTGGATACAATCCTATCGTGATTTACCAATCTTGATTAATCAATGGGCGAATGTGGTTCGTTGGGAAATGCGAACACGTTTATTTTTACGCACTGCCGAATTTTTATGGCAAGAAGGTCATACGGCTCATGCGCTGGAAAGTGAAGCTATTGCTGAAGCCGAACAAATGTTGGAGGTTTATGCCGATTTTGCTGAAAACTTTATGGCAATTCCGGTTTTAAAAGGAACTAAATCGCCAAATGAGCGCTTTGCAGGTGCTGTGGAAACCTATTGTATTGAAGCGATGATGCAAGATGGAAAAGCTTTGCAAGCAGGAACATCTCATTTCCTTGGACAAAATTTTGCAAAAGCATTTGACGTAAAATATCTAAGTAAAGACAATAAACTCGAATATGTTTGGGCTACCAGTTGGGGCGTTTCTACGCGTTTGATTGGTGCAATCATTATGGGACATAGCGACGACAATGGCTTGGTTTTGCCTCCTAAATTGGCACCTATTCAAGTTGTTATTATTCCAATCTATAGAAATGAAGATCAATTGGATGCCATTTCTGTAGAGGTAAAAGAGATTACAAAAAAATTACGCGCCAAAGGAATTCGTGTGAAATATGATAATCGCGATACACAAAAGCCTGGATTTAAATTTGCAGAATACGAATACAAAGGTGTTCCAATTCGTTTTGGAATCGGACCTCGCGATTTGGAAAACAAAACAATAGAAGTTGCCCGACGCGATCTGCTTTCGAAAGAAGTAATGCCAATGGAAGGCATCGAAGATAAAATAGTGGTTTTACTTGATGAAATTCAGCAAAATCTTTTCGATAGAGCTGTAGAATTCAGAGCAAAAAATTCGAAGAATGTAGATAGCTGGGAAGAATTTAAAACCGAAATTGAAAAAGGCGGATTTCTTTATGCGCATTGGGATGGAACTTCAGAAACAGAACAAAAAATTAAAGACGAAACCAAGGCCACTATTCGTACTATTCCTTTGGATGCCAAAGAGGAAATTGGAAAATGCATTTATTCAGGGAAACCTTCGAATAAACGCGTAGTTTTTGCCAGAGCTTATTAAAGAGTCTTTTTTATCGGGGTTTTAAAGTCCAAAATCAATGTCATGAAACGAAAATTAAAAGCTTTTGAGCGATTGTTAAATATTATGGACGATTTGCGGACAGCTTGTCCGTGGGATCAAAAACAAACTTTAGAAAGCCTTCGCTATCTGACCATTGAGGAAGTTTATGAACTTTCAGAGGCTATTCTTGAAAATGATTTGGAGGAAGTAAAAAAAGAGCTTGGCGATCTGATGTTGCATATGGTTTTCTATGCTAAAATTGGTTCGGAGAAAAATGCTTTTGATATGGCAGACATATTAGATAGCATCAGCGAAAAGCTGATTTATCGTCATCCTCATATCTACAGTGATGTGAAGGCAGATGATGCCGAAACGGTAGAGCAAAACTGGGAAGCTTTGAAGATGAAAGAAGGTAGAAAGTCTGTCTTAGAAGGTGTTCCGAAGTCGTTACCAGCTATGGTGAAAGCTTATCGTATGCAAGAAAAAGTGCGTGGAGTTGGATTTGATTGGGAAAGACCCGAGCAGGTTTGGGAAAAAGTGCAGGAAGAATTGGGTGAGTTTCACGAAGAAGTAAGTAAGTCGGATGATAAAAAAAGAATGGAAGCCGAATTTGGCGATGTACTTTTTTCTTTAATCAATTATGCTCGTTTTTTAGATATTAATCCAGAAGATGCTTTGGAACGTACCAACAAGAAGTTTAAAAAACGTTTCGAATACCTCGAAAAAGAGACTATCACCGTAGGCAAGTCGCTTCATGATATGAGCTTGGCCGAAATGGATGTGTATTGGGAAGAGGCGAAGAAACTTGAATAGTTGTTTACATTAACAAAATAATCAAGAATATAAGGGGAATCAGTATTCCGAGAACAGTATATGCACCACCCCAACCGATGATGCCTTTCTTTCCTTTTACCATAAACAAAGAAGTTATGGCGAAAAGAATTAAAGCTCCGGCATAAATATCCGAAAACCATTTCCACCAGCTATTTGGATTGTAATGTAGATAATTAGCACTATAAAATACCGGACGCTTTTTTAGAAATTCGACTTCTCCATTTCCTGTTTCTATATTTACAATTATGGAAGAGCCGCCGTTTAAGAAAATTTTTACCAGATCTTCTTGCGGGTAATAATGCTGTTTATAGGTTTCGTTTGGAGCAATTTTACTTAATAGGTCTTTGATATTGGTTTTTATTTCATCGTTTTTGGCCAAAGAAATAGTTGTGTGAAACGGGAGCAATTCAACCGAATAATTGGGATTCCAATCTTTTAGATGATTTAATGCAATTCCAGATAATCCATAAATCAAAGTTGTTCCGATAAAGAAAAAACCAATATCTCGGTGCAATATGCGGCTCCATTTACGAAGAGTTTTCATCCGTTTTAAGTTTAAATAAATAGTAAGCAATATTAGCTAAGATTATCAAATAATCAGAGAGGGAAATTTTGATAATTAAACTTGATTTTTAAGAAAGAGACTACTTTATACTATGCGAAATGTAATCTATAGAATAAAATGACAAATGATCAAGTCCTGCAGTTTGCATCGAGTCTCGATACATTTTTATTTGATTCATTTTCTGAGCATAAATATCCTCGCTATCAACACCTTCTTTGTGCTTTTGAATATGGTCTTCTTCCATTTGTAAACAGTAAGCTTCATCCACTTTGAATTCTTTTACCACTCCGGTTACCATAATATTACTGCCTGTTAATGCATCATCAAAACGTTCTTCGCCATCAATATGCACATCACCAAAGTCATCCACTAAAAAAAGGCGTTTACCACCGTGTTTACACACATGATCAACAATTCCTTCAATTTGAATTTCTTGATTAACCCATTTTCCTGCTTCTGAATTAAAATCAGCTAAGCTTAAAAGGGGCTTTTCAATAAGTGTAGTTTCCGTAGCATTAGTATTGTTGACCTTTTTTGGATTTTCGCCACAAGAAACAAATAAGGCGATCAAGGATAAAAACAAGAAAATCTTCTTCATAATATTATTCAGTTAAGTGAATAACAAAAATATAAAAACAATCGTACATATGTAGTTTTTTAAATAAAATTTAATTTTTTGTTTGGAAGCAGAGCTTTGCAAAGTTTTCCATTTGTCTCTATAATTTTAGATTTCAATTCTAAAAAGATACTTTAAAAGCCTCATTTACGGTAGTAAACTGTGGTTTTTCATTTGATTTCGCCTCAATTTGAATCAAAATCTATCGTCTTTCAAAGCTCTCAAAATGGAAGTAGTGTCCGTGTTATTTGCCAATCGATCAAAGGAAACGCAGTAAAGCTAAATGCACAATATTTTGTTGCTCAATGGAATATAAATTTCATTTTTGTCAAAGCAATAATGGTGCTAATTTTTCAAAGATTTTATTTTAGAAAGAGCAAGTTCTGCAGCTTTAATAATTACTGGCATAGTTGGAGCGCTAGTAAGTAAAGGATGTGTTCCTATTTGGAATGAAATAAGTTCGTAAATAGTAATTTCTTTCTGAATAGCAAGACCAATAATATTAATTATTTCACCAGCTGAATCTCCACCCCAAACTTCTCCTCCTAAGATTGAACCATCTGATGGAGAAACATATAATTTTACTGTTAATGAAGAAGAGTCTTTTATAGAAGCAGGGTGTCGGTCAAAAGCACTAAATTGAGATGTAATAAAATCAATATTAGAAGGAATTGCATTTTTTTCATTTAACCCGGCAGCTGCCATTGCTAATTCATTAATTTTAGTAGAAAAAACTCCAATTGTTCCGGCAAAACTATTTTTTATTTTTATTCCAAATAAGTTATAGCCTAAAATACGTGCTTCTGCTGTGGCTGTGGATGCAAGCATGATATAATCACTTCTTCCAGTTAAGAATCCTAATGTTTGAGAGCAATCCCCAACGGCATAAATATTATCTTCCAATGTGCGCCCATAATTATCAACAATAATTGCTCCTGTCGTATTGGTTTGCAAGCCTGATTTTATTGCTACTTCAACGTTTGGCTTATATCCAACAGCAAAAATTACAGCATCTGCCTTAATCTCTTTATTGTTATTCAATCTAACTCCATCAACAAGCCCATTTTCGCCTAACACTTCCTCAATTAAAGTTGAGGTATGTACATTTACATTTGATTTTTCAAGTTCTTCTGTTGCTATTTCGCTCAATGTATGAGAGAAAGCTTTTGAAAAACAGAATTTTTCACTTTCAATTAAACTTATGTTTTTATCTGTGTTCATCGCCAATTGCTCAGCCATTTCGGCACCTATAAATCCGCCACCAACAATAATAATATTTTTTTTATCCTTCAATTCATTAAATAAATGATCAATATAGTTATAGCTTTTTCTAATGTAGAACACATTTTTCAGATCATACCCAGGTATAAAGCTAGCAACAACTGCTTTTGACCCCGTTGCAAAAACAAGCTTTTCAAAAGAAAACTGTTCTCCAGATTGTACCTTTACTATTTTATTATTGATGTTAACGTCAATAACAGGATCAGTGCGTACTTCTCCACCTAAATCGATAAAAGCCTTTGGTCCCATACTATTTTTATCTACAGAATTAAGATTGTTAAATATATATGGGATACCGCAAGGAACTAGGCCTTTTTCTTCTTCACGAATCATTAAAATTGATTTGTCTGGATTTTGTTTTTTTGCTGTTACTCCTGTTATTATTCCTGCAGGACCAGCTCCAATAATGACTACATCATATTTTTTCATGTTTTTTTGTTTTTTTATGTTAATTGCGAGTACTCAATAGGAGTATCCAGAATCGTAAATTATATTACATTGCAAATATGCAGATATATTAGATGTAAATAAAAGATGAATGGGGTTTTATTATCAGATTTAAAGTTAAATATTTGTAAAAAAAAGTTTAGAAATTATTAAACTTGCGGAAATGTACGCGTGAATACATCTGAAATTAATGACAAAATTTTAGTTCTGATTGATAAGAAATGATAGTAAAAAGCTAGACTTTCTAACTATTCAATATCTATGTTGTATTTGTTTAATAAACCAATGACTTCCATTCTTGAGAATTTGGCTTTTTTTAGTTTGTTAAGTTCGGGATCTATGGAATAATTAAAAGATGTCCTAAAATCTACTTTCTGTAAATTAGTATTTTCAAAGCTGGCTCTTGTTAAATCACAAGCATCAAAATTAGAGGACGTTAAATCTGTTTCTGTGAAATCTACTTCCTGAAGGATACAGTTTTTGAAGAGCGTATTTTTTAGAATACGTTTATAAAAAGAAGAAAAATTTAGTTGGCAGTTTGTAAAATTTACTGAAAATAAAAAGGGATTACAATGCTCAAAATTCAATCCAATGAGTTTGCAATCTTTGAAGTTTGATTCTCTAAAAGCAGTATTTTGTATTTTCGCATTACTAAAATCACAACCCTCAAATTCGCATTCAGAAAAATTGATATTGGATAAGTTAGTATTTGAAAAAATGCAATGGATAAAAGAGCAATTTTCATAGTCGGTTATGGAAATATTTATAGAGGAATAGTCTATCCCTTTAAAGGTTTGATCTTCGATATATGCTTTACTCATGGGGTTTGTTTCTTGAGTTAATTCACTCGTAAAAATAATATTTTAAATTAAGCTTTAAAGGCATTTATAAAATGGACTGATAAGATAGAAATAGTAAAACGATTAAAACGATTAAAATTAATATGGTGGTTGGCGGAACTCTTTTATTGCTTTGTTTGAATGCTTGTATTCCTGTGTTTACTACGAGGAGCATTATGAAAATTAAAATGATGTATTTCATTTTGTCATAAATTAGTTGTCAATATTGAGCAGATTAAAATAGCAAGTAGATTCAGTTCCATGCTTATTTTGAAAATTACGATAGTATTCCATCACCAAAAATAGCAAAACGTTTATAGAACCCAAACAGAGAAGCCATGTTTTTTTAAAATACCTTAGATTAAGTCGGTTTTGTAATTTAAAATCATTACAAATTAGTTAGGAAATCAATCATGAAGCCCTAAAAAATTATCTTTATGCTGAAAAAGTCAAACTCAAAATTAGTATGAAGTTGAAGACTTTTCATATAACCAAAAACAAACCTATGACACACAAGGAAACCAGTAGAAGAGATTTTCTGAAAAAATTAGCCATTGGCGGTGGTGGAGTTGTTGTTTTGGGCAAATATCATTTCTTGTTTGGGAATGAAGCCACAAACGGAATTCTTAAAGCCATTGTTGTCGATTTTGATAAATGTACGGGTTGTCGTACTTGCGAAACCGTTTGTTCCGCTTTCCACTATCCCGTGGAAATCAATGGAGAAATTCTCAACGGTTTAGGAAACCCAAAATTGGGCAATATTCAAGTTTATCATTACAATCCTGATGTGGATGTTCCGAGTGTTTGTGCTAATTGTCCAGATACACCTTGCGTAAATGCTTGTCCTGTTACTCCCGATCCAATAAGTGGATACAAAGCCATTTATCGCGATGAAGTAACTCAGGCCATTCGTACCAATCACGACGTGTGTATTAGCTGTGGTTCTTGTGCCGATATTTGTGAAACTGAGCGAACGGGTGTTATAAAAATGAATCCTAAAACAAGGCATCCAGAGCATATTTGCGACCATTGTGGAGGTGATCCTCAATGTGTAAAAAATTGTCCTTATGGTGCTTTATCATTTAGAGAAGTAGATGTAAACAGAACATATTTTGGCCTTTCACCTGAAGAAATTGCCGAAGAATTATTTGAACGTTATTATTCAGGAGAGGAGGTAATCAATGGATAAGATTTGGGGACAATACGGAGTTTTGTTGGATGTTAATCTAACAACTCGAGAAATTAAGAAAACAAAAATAAGCAAAGACGATTTAAAGAATTATTTAGGTGGACGTGGTTTAGGAATGAAAATTCTTTGGGACAGGATAAAAGAACCGGGTTTAGATCCTTTATCGCCAGATAATCCTTTGCTTTTTATGCCTGGCCCTTTTAGTGGATTGCCAATTCCTTCGTCGTCGCGGACAACCGTTGTTACAAAATCGCCAAGAACATCGCCTGTAAATAAAAATCAGGAGCATTCTTCAACCATTTCCTATGCTAACATGGGTGGTTTCTTTGGGCCGGAAGTAAAATTTGCTGGTTATGATGGAATTGCTGTTACGGGTAAAGCAAGTTCTCCAGTTTATATTCTTATCGAGGATGATAAAGTGCAAATTAAAAGCGCGCGTTCTTATTGGGGGATGGGAACCGATACTTTTGATAAGTTGTTGATTGAGAAATTTGGTAAGCAATATCAATCTTGTTATATTGGTCAAGGTGGAGAAAACGGTGTTCCTTATGCGAGTATAATTAATACCGCTGCTCGTGCTGCGGGTAGAGGTGGCGTTGGTGCTGTTATGGGGTCTAAAAATTTAAAAGCCATTGTTGTCAATGGAAATCAACAACCCAATTTAGCGAAGCATAAAATGTATTTGGAGCTTTTAGATAAAGCACGTACTGCTTTTCGTGAAGATAAAGAAGGTGTTGAGTCTTGGCGCTCAGGAGGAACGGCTGATGCTCTGGAAAGCTCTAGTGATAACGGTACTATGGCCGTAAGAAATTACCGAGAAGGTACTTTCAAAGAAATAGAAATGATCAATACCAAAGCGGCACGAACACAGATTTGGAAACGCGATTTTGCTTGCTTTTCTTGTCAGCTGGCTTGTAAGAAAAGTGGTTTTGCCAAAGGTGCTTATGGCGGTGTTGTTCATGATGGACCGGAATATGAAACGGGAACAATGATGGGTGCTAACCTTTTAATTTCTGATTTGGAAGGTCTTAATAAAATGATTTTCATTTGCGATGATTATGGAATTGATATCATTACTGCAGGAGGTGTTTTAGGCTTTTTGATGGAAGCTCGCGAAAAAGGAATGATCGATTTAGACTTTTTAGATGGAATTGATTTGAAATGGGGTGCTGTTGATGCTTCTATCCAAATGCTTCATAAAATTGCACGTAGAGAAGGAATTGGAAAACTCGCTTCGCAAGGGGTTAAGGCTCTTGCAGCACATATTGGACAAGGTTCTGAAGAGTTTGCCATTCATGTAAAAGGTCATGAATTGGCTGCCTGGAATGTAAATACGCATGCTGCTCGGATGATGATAACATATGGAACAGCAAATAGAGGTGCTTGTCATTTGAATGGATCGAACCCTAATCGTCAAAATTTTGATGCTAGTCAAGATTCTCTCGGAGCTTGCAGCTTTGCTGGATCTTGGTATAAAGGAGAGATTTCTTATCGCCATTTTATAGAGGCAATCACTGGTGTTGAACAAACCGATGAAGAGTTTAAACATATAGGCGAACGGATATTTAATTTGGAAAAAATGTTCAACTATCGCGAAGGATTTAATCGTGATGATGATTGTTTGCCTGAGCGTTTTTTTAAAGATGCTCACACCTACGGAAAAGGCAAAGATATCTTAGCTACTCATGAGGATTTTAATGAGTGGATAGAAGAATATTATACTGAACGTGGTTGGAATCTAAAAACCAGTCGCCCAAGCCAAGAAAAACTCAAGGAATTGGGTTTAGAATTTACGATTTAATTTTTATCCAATATATTTATAAGCTACGCTTGATTGTAAAGCGTAGCTTATTTTTTCGGAAGTAATCGCTCTGCTTTCCTTCACGTATTTTAACTTTTTAACACTAAAAATTTTCCTATTTTTGCAGCAAAAGAAAGAAACAACAATGGCTCTAGAAAATGAAAAAGTTATTGGAGAAGGATTAACTTACGATGATGTATTGTTGATTCCTGCATATTCGGAAGTTTTACCACGTGATGTTGAGGTTAAAACACGTTTTACTCGAAATATTTGTATGAATATACCTGTTATTTCGGCGGCCATGGACACGGTGACTGAATCAAAAATGGCTATCGCTTTAGCTCAGGAAGGGGGCATTGGCGTGATTCATAAGAATATGTCAATTGAGATGCAAGCTGGTGAAGTGAGAAAAGTGAAAAGGGCTGAAAATGGAATGATTATAGATCCTGTAACTATTTCATCAAAAGCACTTGTTTCCGATGCCTTGGCGCTAATGAACGAATTTCATATCGGAGGTATTCCGGTAGTTGACAAAACCAACAAATTAGTGGGGATTGTGACTAACCGTGATTTGCGTTTTGAGCGTAAATTGAATAGAGCCATCAAAGAAGTGATGACCAAAAAAGTGGTCACCGTAAGTGAATTTACCACTTTTGAAAAAGCAGCAGATATTCTACAGGAAAATAAGATCGAAAAACTTCCTGTTATTGATAAAGATAAAAAGCTGATTGGATTAATTACCTATCGGGATATTATAAAAATTAAAGAACGTCCTAATGCCTGTAAAGATGAAAGAGGTCGTTTAAGAGTAGCGGCAGCTATTGGTATTGGTGGCGATAGCTTGGAACGTGCAGAAGCACTGATTAATGCAGGTGTTGATGCTCTTGTTTTAGATACTGCTCACGGACATACAAAAGGAGTTGTTCTTACTTTAAAGATGATTAAAGAGCATTTCCCTGAAACGGAAGTGGTGGTAGGAAATATTGCTACCGGAGATGCTGCTAAAGCTTTGGTAGAAGCTGGTGCTGATGGTGTTAAAGTGGGTATTGGTCCAGGCTCTATCTGCACAACACGTGTCATTGCAGGAGTTGGAGTTCCTCAGTTTTCTGCAGTTCTTGAAGTGGCAAATGCATTAAAAAACAGTGGTGTTCCGGTAATCGCAGATGGAGGAATTCGTTATACGGGAGATATTGTAAAAGCATTGGCAGCAGGTGCCGATACCATTATGGCAGGATCATTATTTGCCGGAGTGGATGAGTCGCCTGGAGAAACGATTATTTTTGAAGGAAGAAAATATAAATCATATCGTGGAATGGGCTCGATAGAAGCGATGCAATTGGGTTCTAAAGATCGCTATTTTCAAGATATGGAAGACGAAATTAGTAAATTGGTTCCAGAAGGAATTGTTGGTCGGGTTGCATATAAAGGTAGTTTGTCGGAAGTTATCCACCAGATGGTTGGTGGTTTGCGTGCCGGAATGGGCTATACAGGTTCCAAAAACATTAAAACATTACAAACTGCAAAATTTACTAAAATTACAGCTGCCGGTGTAGTGGAGAGTCACCCTCACGATATCGTTATTACACGGGAAGCGCCAAATTACAGCCGTTAGTTAACCTCTTAAAAGTGCAAAAATGATCAAAAAATGGTTTAGTCTTTTTGGATTAATAATAGTCTTTTCATTGAGTGGAATAGCTCAAGACAGTTCTTCTGTTTTGTTAACTGTTGGTGATGAAAAAGTAGATGCAGAGGAATTTTGGTCGATCTATAAGAAAAATAGCAATATTAACTTACAAGGTGAAAAAACCAGCTTAAAAGAATACCTCGAGCTCTATATTAATTTCAAACTGAAGGTGAAAGAAGCCAAAGATGCTAAAATGGATACCGCAACTCCTTTTCTTAAAGAATTAGAGGGATATCGCCAGCAACTAGCAAAGCCTTATTTGGTTATTGAAGAGGTGAATGATGAAACTGTCCGCCAACTTTATGATCGCATGCTGATCAATGTAAGAGCCAGTCATATTTTATTTCGTTTGGCCGAAAATGCTTCACCGGCAGATACGCTAGCTGTTTTTCAAAAGGCGTTTCAAACTCGCCAGGCGATTCTAGATGGAACTTACAGCTTTGCTGATGCAGCGGTTAAATTTTCTGAAGATCCCTCGGCAAGAGATACAAATATGGGAAATGGCCGCCCGATGCGAAAAGGAAATCAAGGTGACTTAGGCTATTTTGGAGTTTTTGACATGGTTTTCCCCTTTGAAGAAGCCGTTTTTAATTTGCAAAAAGGAGAAATTTCAATGCCTGTGCGCACTCGCTTTGGTTATCATTTGATTTTTCTGACAGATAAAATTCCCGCTATTGGTCAAGTTCGTGCAGCGCATATTTTTATCAAAAACAGTAGCTCAAGTGAAGCTGATTCTGCCAAGATGTGGATAGATACTTTGTATGCTCAAATCCAAAATGGAAAGACATTCGAAGAGATTGTTCGTCAACATTCCGATGATAAAGGTTCCAGTAAAAAAGGAGGCGAATTGCCTTGGTTTGGTGCAAACAGAATGGTGCCCGAATTTATTGCTGCAATTTCAAAAATGAAGGTAGGCGATATATCTGCTCCTGTAAAAACGAGTTTTGGCTGGCATATCATTAAATTTCTCGATCAAAAACCAGTAGAGGATTTTGAAAAAGTAAAAGAGGAAATTAAAGAGAAATTAAAAAGAGATGTCCGTTCACATAAAGGAGAGCTGGCGAAAATAGCTCAGATAAAAAATGAAGAGCATTTTCTGGAATTTCCAGAGAACCTTCATGAAGCCTTTTCTGCTGTCAATGCGAATTTTTATTCTTCTAAATTTGTGATTGAAAGTTTGTCGAATTATACAAAACCGATCTTTTCAATTCATGATAGGGAATACAGTCAATACGATTTCCTAATGCATCTGGATAAGCAAAAAGAATCTGTAATGCCTGACAATTTTCCTGTATTTCTTGAAAAAAGATATCAGGAATATGTAAATCAAAATTGCTTGAATTATGAAGAAGAACATTTGGAAGAAAAGTATTCCGAGTTTCGATTAATTATGAACGAATACCGCGAGGGAATTCTTTTGTTTGATTTGATGGATAAGAAAGTTTGGTCAGCAGCTTCAAAAGATACTTTAGGTTTGGAACAGTTTTTTGCGAAGAATCAGAACAAATACAAATGGAAAAAAAGAGCGCAGCTTTCAGTCTTTCATTTAAATGATAAAAGTTATTCCGATAGCGTACAAGATTTGCTTTTCCTTGGAAAAACCGATGAGGAGATTCTTAATGAGTTTTCAGGTGATAGTTTAAATCCAGTTCGTTTGGAAAATATAACTATCGAAAAAGGCGATAAACCAGAATACGATGCTTTCAAATGGAAGAAATCAGCTTTTTATTCGTTGATGGATGAAAATGGCGAGGTTGAGGCCATTATTGCTTTCCGTGATATTCTCAAACCAACACTTAAGAAGTTAAGTGAAACAAGAGGAATGGCGATTGCTAATTACCAAACTCATCTTGAAAAAGAATGGATAGCTGAGTTAAAGAAACGTTACCAAGTAAAAGTTGATAAGCATGTTTTACGTACTTTAAAAGAACGAGATAAAGAATGAAGACAGGATTAAAATCGGTTGTTTTAGTTTTTTTGATAAGCCTTTTTGCTTGTAATACAAATGGTATTAACGACCAGGATGTTATTTTAGCACGTGTGAACGATCATTATTTAAAATACTCAAACATAGGAGATTACATTACTAAAGGTGCCAATCCCAATGATTCGTTGCAGCTGGCTCAAAGCTTTGTTAATTCTTGGGTGCGCAATGAAATTTTGGTTCAGCACGCTACCAATAACTTGCCTGATAGCCTAAAGAATTTTGATAAGCAACTGCAAGAATATAGGAACTCATTGTTGCTTTTTCAGTTTAAAAAGTTGTATATCGATCAGCAATTGGATACCGAAGTAAAGGAAACGGAGATTGAAGATTATTATCAGCAACATGTTCAAGATTTTGAGCTGAAAGAAAGTATTGTTCAGTTTAGTTTTATTCAATTGGACGAAAACTCACCTCAACTCGAAATGGCTCGTGATCTTTTTAAAAACTTAGGAGATACAACTACTGAAAAGCTGGCCTTGGAGAATTTTTGTGTAGAATATGGTAAAGATTATTTTATAGATGATGAAAAATGGATACTTTTTAACGATTTACTTACGAAGATTCCAATCACAACCTATAATAAATCTGTGTTTCTAAGGAATAATCGATTTATCGAATTTAAGGATAAACCGGATGTTTTTTTTCTTTATATCAAAGGATTTAAAGTGGCTGATGAGCTGTCTCCAATTGAGTTTGAGAAGGGAAAAATCAAGAAGATAATTTTGAATAAAAGGAAACTCGTATTAATAGAAAACATGGAAAACGCATTGTTTGAACGTGCTTTTCAACAAAAGAATTTTGAGATATATTAAATTAAACCGACTAATGGGATTATTGTCTTAATTTTGACCGCTATCCGAAAATGAAATATGAATATTATGAAAAAAACTTTTTCAATACTTACATTTAGTTTTATAATTAGCCTGTTCGCTATTGGGCAGGAAACTGAGCAAAAATCGCAAACTGTTTTGGATGAGGTGGTTGCTGTTGTAGGAAAGAATATAATCCTTCAATCAGATATTGAGACTCAGTATTTGCAGTATCGTATGCAAGGCTATATTGAAGGGAGCTCGTCAACAATCAAATGCGATATTTTAAAGGAGTTGATTTTTCAAAAACTGCTTTTAAATCAAGCAGATATTGATAGTATTGTAGTAGGTCCGGCTCAAGTGGAACAAGAACTTGACCGCCGTTTTAGATATTATATTTCTCAGTTTGGAAGTCAGGAAAAACTGGAAGAATATTATCATAAGCCGGTGGATCAGTTTAAAGAGGAGATGCGTGAAATAATCGGTGACCAGATTCTTCAACAAGATGTTCAAGAGCAAATCACAAAGAACGTAACCATTACACCAAAAGAGATTAAGGTTTTTTATAAGGAGATTCATCAAGATAGCTTACCCCTTATTAATGTGGCTTATCAGGTTGCTGAGATTGTGAAAAAGCCACCCATTTCAGCGGCCGAAAAATTGGCTGTTAAAGAAAAATTATTCAATCTTAGAACACGAATTCTCAAAGGGGAGAGCTTTGCTACACTGGCTATTCTATATTCTGAAGATCCCGGATCTGCTAAAAAAGGTGGAGAGCTGGGTATGTATGGCAGAGGTGAATTGTATCCCGAATTCGAAGACGTCGCTTATGGCTTAAAAGAAGGTGAAATATCGGGTATTGTGGAAACGGAAGCGGGTTATCATATTATTCAGATGATTGAAAAAAAGGATGAATTTATCAATGTTCGTCATATCTTACTTCGCCCAAAAATTTCTCCCTATGCGTTGAAAGAAGCGGCTGTTTTTTTGGATAGTATTCGCAATTTAATTGTAAAAAATAGCATTACATTTAAAGCTGCGGCCTTGAAATTTTCTGATGAACAAAATCGTTTTAACGGAGGATTGATTCTGAACCCAAAAAGTGGAAATGCGATATTTCAAGCAGAAGAGTTAGATCCAAAAGTTTTCTATGTTATTGATAAGTTGGATGTTGGAAAAGTTTCCGGTGCTGTAAGTTTTACTACGGATAAAAATCAGCAAGCTTATAGATTACTTCAGTTGGTTAAAAAAATTGCGCCTCATAAAGCCAATATGAGGCAGGATTATGATGTTATTCAAAAGGCAGCGATTAGCAAAAAGAAAAAGGAAGTAATTGATTCTTGGGTAAAAGAGAGAGCTGGAAAAACCTATATCCATATCAATGATAAATTTAATACGTGCTCTTATTTTGAAGCGTGGCAATCAAAATAATTTCTACGAATTTTAAATGCTTTCAATAGGACATATACAACGAAATGTTCCAGAACATTTTTCTGTTCCAAATTTGGTTTTACTTGCCGGAGCCGGACAAAATGTGGGAAAAACATCTTTCGCTGTGTCTATTATTCATCGGCTGAAAAAGCTGGGCTATCAGGTGTATGGTCTAAAAATAACGCCTCATTTTCATCATTCGAATCCTGAAAATTTAATTATTCAGAAGGAGGGTTTTCAGATTTCTTTGGAAAAGAAAACTGATGGAATCAAGGATAGTTCACGCATGTTTGATGCCGGTGCAGACGAAGTGTTTTTTGTTCAAATAAATTCGGATATTGCATTACCAGAAGCTTTTGATTTTGTTTATAGAATGGCTGATGAAAAAGTGCTTTGGGTATGCGAATCTGGTGGTTTGCGGACTTTTGTAGATCCGGGTTTGTTTTTGTATTTTAAGATGAAAGGACAAGAGCCTCAAAAAGACTCGGCTAAAAAACTCATGCCTTTGGCTGACAAAATCGTGAATTTTGATGGTGCTGTTTTTGATTTCTCACCTGAACAGATTGGTGTGGAAGAATATCGGTTTAAAATTCTTAAATAGTTTCTTCGAGCCAATTCCAAACAATTGTTTTTCCTAGGGGTGTCATAATGGATTCAGGATGAAATTGGACGCCTTTAATATTGTATTTTTTATGCCGAAGAGCCATAATGATGCCTTTTTCGCTTCTTGCAATAATTTCTAAATCTTCAGGAAAATCTTCGTCAGAAACTGCCCAACTGTGGTATAATCCCACTTGAAAAGTTTGCGGTATTGAACGAAAAATAGAATCAGGTTTTAATAGATATGTTTCTCTGGAAATGCCATGAACGGGTTGATCGAAATTAAATAATTTCCCTCCAAATAATCTTGCAATGGCATGATGACCCAGACAAATACCTAAAATGGGTTTGTAGGCTCCATATTTGCGAATGATATCCAGCATTGAACTCGCTTCTAATGGAAGTCCGGGGCCTGGTGATAGCATGATTTTATCGTATTGTTGGAGGGCATCTAAATTTATTTGATCGTTTTTTATTATATCGAGTTTCTTAACGCCAAATTGCTCAATTAATTGTTTTAGGTTATAGGTAAACGAATCGTAATTATCGAGTAAAAGCACTTTCATACAAAGCAATGTTTATCTTTGCAATACTATAAAAATTATGGGGATTATGTTACAGAAAACAGAGGCGATTGCAGAAATGAATGCTTTAGGAAAAGCACGCATTCCTTTTTTGTTTGTAATTGATTTTTTGGGAGAGAACGGTTTGGTTTTGCCAACGGATACTATTGATTCCGAAAAGATTCTGTATCAAATTAATAAGAATACGAATGCTCCCAATCGTGATTTGAACGCGGAAGTCGATCCTCTCCAATTTAATAAATTCCCTGTTTCTTTTGCCAGTTATCAAGAAGCTTTTATGAGCGTAAAAGAAAATCTCGATTATGGGAATACCTATTTGGTAAATCTGACACAACCAACGCCCATAATGCTAAATAGAACAACTAAAAGTGTTTTTCTTCAGGCAAAAGCGACTTATAAATTGTGGTTAAAAGATCAGTTTGTTGTATTCTCTCCCGAGACCTTTGTTCGCGTAGAAAGCGGGAGAATAGCCTCTTTTCCAATGAAAGGGACCATAGATGCTCAAATTCCCAATGCTGAAAACCTGATTCTTAACGACCAAAAAGAAACTGCAGAACATAATACCATTGTCGATTTAATTCGAAATGATTTAAGTATGATAGCTAAAAATGTTCGCGTAGAACGTTTTCGATATATCGACCGACTCAAAACCAATCAGAAAGAATTATTGCAAGTGAGCTCCGAAATTGTGGGTGATACTGAACCCGATTTTTTTGATGAATTAGGCACTAATTTTTTTAAACTTCTGCCTGCAGGTTCAATTAGTGGTGCGCCAAAGAAAAAAACGATTGAAATAATAGGCGAAGCGGAAGGCTATAAGCGCGGATTTTACACGGGTGTTTTTGGTATTTTTGATGGAGAAAAATTAGATAGCGCTGTAATGATTCGCTTTATTGAAGAGCAAAAAGGACAATTGGTTTTTAAAAGCGGCGGAGGAATTACTACTTTTAGCGATGTCGAAAAGGAATACAACGAATTGATAGATAAAGTATATGTCCCAATTTATTGAAAGCATTAGGATAGAAAATGGTAATATAGGATTGTTAGATTATCATAACGATCGTTTCAATGCTACACGAAAATTATTTTTTTGTGTTGAAGATGAATGGGATTTGAAACATTTTATACACATTCCCGAAAAATATAAAAAGGGAGTGGTAAAATGCCGTATAGTTTATGATCTGGAAATAGTTAATGTGCAATTTTCCGTTTACAGGCCTCAAAGGATTTCGCATTTAAAATTGCAAGAGACTTCTATAAATTATGCCTATAAATCAACCGATAGAAGTCAACTAGAGGAGCTCAAAAACCTTGCATTGCCAGCAGATGAAGTGTTGATAGTGAAAAATGGAAAAATAAGCGACACCTCCTTCACAAACATTATTTTTTCAAAAAACGGACTCTGGTTTACTCCTGATTCTCCTTTATTGGAGGGCGTTAGACGGGAATATTTATTAAATATAGGAAGAATAGAAGAACATGAAATTTATCCTGCGGATATAACTAATTTTGAGTCTTTTATGCTTATTAACGCCATGCTCGATTTTGATGAAAATAGAGTATTGCCAATTCAAAACATTCAAGGATTATGAGTATTCAATTCAATATAAAAACGGTAAACGAAACGGTTTCTACGAATTTGTTGATGAAAGAGTGGGAAAAAGAAAACCGATTGAATCATGGAGATGTGCTTCGGGCAATACATCAGACTGCCGGAATAGGACAAAGCGGCAATGTTTGGGAAAGTGAAGCGGGAATGAATCTAACTTTCAGTCTGTTTTTAAAAACGGATTTTATTGCTGCGTCAGAGTTGTTTCAAATCAATAAATTAATTTCTCTGGCAGTAAACGATTATTTGGTTGAAAAGGGAATACATAAGGTGAAAATAAAATGGCCAAATGATTTATATGTGGGAGATTGTAAAATTGCAGGAATGCTGACACATAACAGTTTTCTAGGCGATAAATTAGAGCATAGTATAGTAGGATTGGGTTTGAATATCAATCAAATGAAATTTAAGAGCGATACGTCAAACCCAATTTCTTTAAAGCAAATTTTAGGAGATGATGCTGACCTGGAAGTTGAACTGAAAAATTTATTACAGTCTATAAATAGAAGGTTCAGTCAGTTAGAGCGAGGAGATATAGGTCGGATAAATGCTGATTATTTGAACTGCTTATACGGATTGAATGAAAAAAAAATATTCAAAGATGCATCCGGTACGTTTGAAGGAATAATACAAGGAGTCGATCTCTATGGGAGATTACTCATTGAAAAGGAATTAAAAATCCGCTCTACTTATAATATGAAAGAGATCGAATTTTTATAAAATGAAAAGGGTTCTTTAGCTGTATTTTTCTTGCAAACGATCAACCAAAACATCCACAAAATTTTGAAGAGGTTTTTTTGCCATCATCGCGATCATCGCATTCATATCGCCATTAAAAACTACAGAAACTTCGGAGTTTGATTCGTCTATTTTAGAAATATTAGTACTCAAATCGTAGGTAAAAGGATTTTTTCCTTCTGATACCATTTCAATTTTTTCGTTCTTAATATTTTTGCCATAAGCCATATTCATATGAGCCATATTTTCGATCGTAAAAGCACAGGTAGTCATAGTAGAATTCCAGTTCACTACTTTGTTGGGCATAAGATCTTGTAAGTTATTGAAATCGCTAAGAAATTCAAAAATAGTTTCAGCGGAAGCTGCAATTGTTTTTTTGTGGCTGGTAATTGTTGTCATAGTATTATATTATTTCCCCCATTTGGCAGGGTCTTTTCTCCATTTTTTTAAAAGTTCAAAATCTTTTTCTTGTATAAATTCATCGGCAAAGGCCTGTTCTGTTAAAGCGCTGTAATTCGAAAGCGTAAACATATTACATTTTGCCGCCTTGAAATTTTCATTGGCAACATCAAAATCATAACTAAAAATAGCAACCAAACCTTTAACATCACAATCTAATGCACGAAGTGCTTCCACAGCTTTTAAACTACTTCCTCCGGTCGAGATAAGATCTTCTATTACAACCACGCGTTGGCCTGATTCCACAATGCCTTCAACGAGGTTGGTCATTCCATGTTCTTTCGCTGTAGAGCGAACATAAGCAAAAGGCAAACCCATTTCCTGAGCTACTAAAGCTCCTTGCGCAATGCCTCCGGTTGCAACTCCAACAATTAAATCAATATCGCCAAATTCTTGTTGAATTAATTTGACGAATTCTTGACGAATATAAGTGCGGATTTGAGGATATGATAAGGTTAGTCGATTGTCGCAATAAATTGGTGACTTCCATCCTGAAGCCCATGTATAAGGGGCATTAGGTTGAAGTTTAATAGCTTTTACTTTTAAGAGCAATTTGGCTACTTGGAGTGCTACTTCATTGGTCGTATTTACGTCGTTTTGCATGTGCGGTATTTAAGTGAAATAGAAATTTTTTCGCGTTATTGAAAAGATTCTCTTATTTTTGATTTGAATTAATGTTGTTGATCACAAAGACTCCCTTTGTAATGAACAGATAAATATGCCATTCTAAATGCAAAAGTATAAAGTTTTTATCAACGAAAGGTGGATTTTTTTCGGAGAATTTATAGAGAATCAATTTGTTGAAAATGAGGAGTATGATGTGTTAAACATTTCAAATCAGCTTATTTTTAATTTTGCAGAGATGATAAAATCCGGAAGTTTCACCAGAAATATTGTGCTTCATCAGAGGGGAAATGTGAAAGAATCCTTTACCGAATTTTTAAATCAATTTTTGGTATTGGAAGCGGCTGGAGGGCTGGTTCAAAATTCCAAGAATGCTTTTTTAATGATTAAGCGATTTGGTGTGTGGGATTTCCCAAAAGGCAAGATTGAGAAAAGAGAAAGCATTAAGGAAGCTGCCTTGCGAGAAGTTCAGGAAGAAACAGCCGTTGCAAACCTCTCTATTGTTCGTAAATTACCAACTACCTTTCATATTTATCGATATGGAAATCAATGGATTGTTAAAAGAACCTATTGGTTTTTAATGAAGAGCGATTTTACCGACAGGCTAAAACCACAACAAGAAGAAGATATTTTAGAAGCCGTTTGGGTACCAAAAAAGGATTTAACCAATCATTTAGCTGATTCTTATGGTACGCTTAAAGAACTAGTGAAAGAATCAAAATTAGAGGAATAGCATCCTACAGAATCGGGAGCTTAAATTTGCATAAATAAATTATTCGGCTAACTTTGTCCTTATGAGAATAGATATTGTACTGCTTGTTGCTTTTTATTTTATTGCTCCTGCGTTTATATTGAGAGCGTGTAAAAAATTCCCCTTATTAAAGAAAATTGGCTCTATTGCGATAGCTTATATTATTGGAATATTGCTTGGTTTGTCAAAATTATTGCCCGATGATTTTTATGGGGTGCAAGATATCCTTACAAGCATTACGGTGCCTCTTGCGATTCCTCTCTTGCTGTTTCCGTCGAATATAAAAGATTGGTTTCGTTTAGCAGGGCCAACATTTAAATCATTAATGGTTGGTCTTTTTAGTGTTTTGATTACGGTAGTTATTGGCTATCAAATATTCCGTCCGGAAGGAGATCCTGAATTCTGGAAAGTGGGAGGCTTATTGGTTGGAGTTTATACCGGCGGCACGCCAAACCTGGCTTCTTTGAATGTGATGTTGGGTGTAGAACCAGCCACTTATTTAATGGTTCATTCTTATGATTTGATAATAGGCGCTTTTTATTTCTTGTTTTTGATTACAGTAGGGCAAAAAGTATTTAATTATTTCCTGCCTTCTTTCAAAAAATCGACAGGAATTTTCGTTTCAGAAAGCGATATTAGTGAGGAATCATACGATGTTCTATTCAATAAAAAAGCCCTTTGGCCTATTATTAAAGTACTGGGTTTAGCCATTTTGATTTTTGCTGTTTCCGGCGGATTAGCTATGCTTTTTCCTTCGGATTACCTGATGATTATAGTGATTTTAGGAATTAGCACCTTGTCTATTCTAGCCTCTTTAATTCCAGGAGTGAATAGAGTAAACGAATCTTTCGATTTGGGGATGTATCTTATCCTTGTATTTAGTATTGTGGTTGCTTCTATGGTTGATTTGAGTAACCTAGCGTCTCCAACATTCGCCATATTTGGTTATCTTTCTTTTGTAATTTTCGGGTCCTTGCTTTTGCAAGTTATTATTTCCAGATTTACAAAGACCGATACCGATACAATGATTATTACAAGTACGGCTTTAATTTGCAGTCCACCTTTTGTTCCGGTAGTAAGTGGCGCTTTAAAAAATAAAGAAATTTTGGTGCCTGGAATTACAATAGGAATTATTGGCTATGCCTTGGGCAACTATCTTGGATTCCTCATGTCTGAACTCTTATTGCATTGGCCGTTTTAATTCTTACTTCGCTGAAGGATTTCTTAATAAGTTGGTGAATAAAAATATGAATACATCCAAATAAGTCATTAATTTTTAATAATTTTACGGTATTAATAAAACAAAAGTAAACAACATTAAATCGATAATAAATGAGATTTATAGTCAATAGCGTGAGTCTTCTAAGAAGCTTGCAATCCATTAGTGGTGTTATCAATACGAAAAACACCTTGCCCATATTAGATGATTTTTTATTCGAACTCGATGGTAATAAATTAAAAATTACGGGTTCTGATTTGGAAACAACAATGTCGGTAAATTTGGAACTTGAGAAAGCAGATGAATCTGGAAGAGTGGCTATTCCAGCTCGTATTTTAATTGAAACCTTAAAAACCTTTGCCAATATCCCTATCATTTTTACCGTTTCAGAGGATGATTTTCAGATTGAATTAACCGCGGGAGAAGGAAAATATAAACTTTCCGGTCACGATGCTGCCGAATTTCCTAAGTCATTGGAAATGGAAGATGTCGTTGAAGTTCAAATTCCGGCCGATGTTTTGGTAAATGCTTTCAATAAAACTTTGTTTGCAACAGGCAACGATGAATTGCGTCCGGTTATGGCAGGTGTATTTTGTACTTTAGCAAATGATAGTGCTACCTTTGTAGCTACTGATGCTCATAAATTGGTTCGCTATACACGTAGTGATGTGAAAAGTGAAGCCAATATATCTTTTATATTACCAAAAAAACCGCTTATTCTGTTAAAGAATGCACTTCCACAAGATGAGGAAGCTGTTATTTTAAAATACTCACAAAAAAATGCAGTTTTCGTTTTCGATAATATGATATTGAGTTGTAAGTTGGTGGATGGCAAATATCCTAATTACGACGCTGTTATTCCGGTAAATAATCCAAATAAAATGGCTGTTGATCGCTTGAGTTTGTATAATTCCATCAAGCGTGTTTCTATTTATGCAAATCAATCTACACATCAAATACGTTTCAAAATTCAAGGCCAGGAATTGGTTCTTTCAGCAGAAGATTTAGATTATTCTAATGCAGCAAACGAGCGTTTAGCTTGTAATTATGCCGGAGAGGATATGGAAATTGGATTCAATTCGCGCTTTCTTTTAGAAATGCTAGCCAATATGGATACAGACGA
>JAGGUP010000071.1 GCA_021158405.1 Bacteroidales bacterium | reverse complement strand
TGGTAAACCTGGTGTTTTTCAAGGAACTTATTCCTATGCATTGACTGATGAAAATGGTGAAATATATCCTGCCTATTCTATTGCCGCTGGTTTAGATTATCCTGGCATTAGTCCTCAACATGCACTGTTAAAAGATGCGAAAAGAGCACAGTACCACCTCGTAACCGATGACGAAGCCGTTGAAGCTTTCCATTTATTATCTCGTTTAGAAGGTATTATCCCAGCTATTGAATCCGCTCATGCAATTGCATTAGCAATGAAAATCCTTAAAGATAAACCTGAACAAATAAGTATTATTAACCTTAGTGGTCGTGGCGACAAAGATGTAGAGCGCGATTTAATGTAAAGAAAAAGAATATTTCATTTTTTAGTTTAGACCCGAAGAAGCATCAAATTCTTCGGGTTTTTTTTATAAAAAAGAAAACCACAAAGGCACAAAGGCACAAAGAAATATTTCTCTGTGTCTTAGTGTCTCTGTGGTAAAATAATATCTTTTACAGCCGCTCCAACTCTACTGTAAAGTGGCGCATAATAGGAGATTCTTTTACAATTTTAACACCATGCTTAATCTCATTTCGACGAGAATACACATTGCCTAAAGCCACTGCAACATATTCCATATGGTTATTGGTATATGTACGACGTGGAATGGCTAAACGCAGTAGCTCAAGCTCAGGAAACCGATTTTCGCGTGTAATGGGATCACGATCAGCCAAGATGGCTCCAATCTCAACGCATCTCACACCAGCCTCAATATAGAGTTCAATGGCTAAGGTTTGAGCTAAAAATTCTTCTTTAGGAACTTGGGGCAAAAAACGTTTAGCATCCACAAAAATGGCATGTCCACCAAAAGGTTCTTGCAAAGGGACACCAAAATCTTTCAATCGTTGACCAAGAAAAGCCACTTGTTGCACTCGTGTATCGAGTGTATCAAATTCTGTTCCTTCATTCAGGCCCTGAGCTAAAGCATTCATATCGCGTCCCGACATTCCACCATAAGTGATATAGCCTTCGAACATTATTCCAAACACACTGGCTTGCTTAAATAAATCTTCGTTCTTAAAGCCAATAAAACCGCCCATATTTACGATAGCATCTTTTTTAGAGCTCATCGTCATAGCATCGGTATACGAGAACATTTCTTTTACAATCTCTTTGATACTTTTGTCGGCATAGCCTTCCTCACGTTTCTTGATAAAATAAGCATTTTCAGCAAATCGCGCCGAATCAAAAACTACACGAACACCATATTTTCTGGACATAGCATACACTTCGCGTAAATTCTGCATCGAAACAGGTTGCCCTCCAGCTGAATTGTTAGTGATCGTCATAATAATCATCGGAATTTTTTCGATGGGATTATTCAATAATATCTTTTCCAGTTTATTAAGATCAACATTTCCTTTGAAATCATGCATTACGGAAGTATCAAAAGCTTCATCAATAGTGCAATCAATAGCAGTAGCTTTGCGAAATTCGATATGTCCTTTAGTAGTATCAAAATGAGAGTTTCCTGGAACAATCATCCCCTCTTTAACCAAGACAGAAAAAAGCACATTTTCTGCCGCTCTACCCTGATGGGTAGGAAGAAAATAATCAAATCCTAAAATATCTTTAATGGATTTTTTCATTTTGTAATACGAACTGGCTCCGGCATAACTTTCGTCTCCCAACATAAGTTCAGACCATTGTTTATCACTCATGGCTCCTGTTCCTGAATCGGTAAGCAAATCGATAAAAACTTGCTCGCTTTTCAGGTTAAACAAATTGTAATGAGCATCTTTAATCCATTGTTTACGATCTTCACGAGTACTTTTTTTAATGGTCTCCACCATTTTTATCTTATAAGATTCTGCAAAAGGTAATTGCATAATACATTGTTTTAAAAAATTAAAAATAAAATTATCTACTCGGGGAAATATGCTAGAAGTGATAGGTATCTCTCTTCTTAATATTAAGATAAGAGGATGAAAACAAAAACTTATAGGAAGTTAGCTCTTTCATTTTCTATTTTAAACAACAAAAATAATGATTTTTTTAAAACGAAACAAAATTGCATAAAAAAGAGCTTCCGCGGAATGAAAACCCTTGTATTCTAAAAAATAAATTCACGTGAAGGCGCTAAAACGCAAAGAAAAATAAGCTGATAAACAAGGCGTAATTTAATACATCACCACTTTAACCCTTTACTAATCAGCTTCTTTACGAGAATTAATATTTCAAATTTAAACCGCCTTTTGCCTCAAAATTAAATCCCTAATGATATTCCCAAACCCTGACAGGTTTTTACCATTGCATTATCTAAAGTAACCAAATTAGGTTTTCCTATAGCTTCTTTAAGTGAAACGGAAGTAATTTCAGGATGTTGATAAGAAACCATACGGCCAAACTCTTCTTTCAAAACCATCTCAAAAGCTTTAACACCAAACTGAGAAGCTAAGACACGGTCGTAAGCAATTGGAATACCTCCACGCTGCAAGTGGCCAAGCATTACATTACGCATATCTGCCTCGCAGCCAACCGCTTTCAATTCACGAAGCACTTGAGCTGAAATACCACCCAGTTTAAGATTTTCATATCCTACTTCTTCGCTTTTAGTAAAAGCCATTTTTCCGTTTTTTGGGCGGGCTCCCTCAGAAACCACCATAACAGCAAATCCACGATCTTTAACGAAACGACTTCTTACTTTTTCAAATACTTTTTCTATATCGTAAGGAATCTCTGGGATTAAACAAACATCGGCACCTCCGGCAACAGCAGCATTCAAAGCAATCCAACCGGCATATCTGCCCATTACTTCCATTGCAAAAACCCGATTGTGAGAAGCAGCAGTGGTAACTAATTTATCTACGGCATCTGTAGCAATTTCAACAGCCGTTTGATAACCAAATGTTGAGTCAGTTGCAGAAAGGTCATTGTCGATAGTTTTAGGAACGCCGATAATATTCATTCCTTTTTCGTAAAGCCGTTGAGAAATCTTTTGAGATCCATCGCCACCAATACTGATTACAGCATCGATACCCATAAATTGCAATTTTCGAATCAATTCATCAGAACGATCCACTGAAGTCCAGCTACCATCTTTATTTTTGATAGGCCAAGCAAATGGTCCTCCTTTGTTTGTTGTTTCAATTATAGTACCACCTTGGTAATGAATACCGGAAACGGCTTTATTATCTAAAATTTTAATCTCGGCAGGTTCCCAAAGTACACCGTTAAAAGCTTGAATACTTCCTATAACTTCCCAATCTTTTTCTTGGGAAGCTCGTTTAACAATAGCTCGGATTACCGCATTCAATCCTGGGCAATCTCCCCCACCAGTTAAAACTAAAACTCTTTTCATACATTATTTATTTTGATTGTAATACAATCGATTTTATTAAATTCTTGATTTACAATAATTTCGATATGTTTACATCGAAATATAAAAGCGCAAAATTACATATAATCATCACATATAATTTCTTTTAACAAAGATTTATTCACGCTAACGATTGCGGAAATGCATTTTTTTGAACATAGCGAAAATTTAAGCCCCCTCACAGGGATTACCTTTGGCACAAAACACTAATACACCAAAGTTCACCAAAAAACTAAAATTAAGATTATTCCAAATGTTTCTAAAATGTCAAAAAATCAAGAGATCCAAAACCTTCTTCTTTTAAAAGTTCATTTATTTCATCTTTATCGAAATATTCAGGGTCTAAATCGCCTTCAAACCACTCTCTCGTATCCTTATAATCAGGATGTTTAGGATTTTGCACAACTTCTAATAAGTTGTAATAGCCCCATATTCCTCCACAATCTTCAGGCGGACATTCCATTTTTCCAGCCACACAAACAGGAACTTTCATCTTCAAATCAACTAAAATAATTTTTTCCAAAAGTATTTCGTGTTCCCAACCATCGCCAAAATCATATTCATAGATAATTTTGTCTTTTTCACTAAATAATAAATCGTCCACTCTGATTTTTTCCTTTATATAGTCAACGGCTTCGTTAAACCCATAAAAATCATCATCTAATGGAACGGTATAATAGGTTTTATTTTTAATAAACTGATGTAAATGTGAATTTGTCCATCCCATTGTAGTCTGAATAATTTTATGAAAATCTTCTAAAAATGTATCCGCAGACAGGATAATTCTTCGCCAAATTTTAGGTTTAGAGCCTTTTAGCGAAATTTTAATTTGATAGCTTTTATCTTGCATCTTTTTTGATTCAAAATTATGAAAAATTAGATCAACAAAAAATAATCTAAACTACTTTCTTATATCGCCAAGTTGCAAGGCTTATGGATAAAATCGCATAAATAGTAATGCTGATAATATGATAAGACACATCCGCAAATCTTGCTCCTTTGAGCATAACCATTCGCATAAAATCTATAAAATAGGCAATTGGATTAATGATATTGATGACTTGTGCCCAATCTGGCATATTCTCAACTGGCATAAATAAGCCACTAAGCAAAATAAAGATTACAACGAAAAACCAAGCAATAAACATAGCTTGTTGTTGTGTGTCAGCAAGTGTGCTAATAAACAAACCTATGCCAAGAACCAATACAAGATAAATGCTTGCAACGAAAATAATTAATCCAATACTACCAACTATAGGAATGTGAAAAACAAATTTTGCCAAAACAAGCCCGAAGAAGAGATCGAACATAGCAATAAACCAAAATGGGGTTAATTTTCCGATAATGAAGTGATGCTTCTTTATGGGTGTAACATTCAGTTGCTCTATAGTTCCTATTTCCTTTTCTTTAACAATATTTAAGCCCGATAAAAACAAACCTATAATACTTACTAAAAGAACCAATATGCCTGGAATCATAAATGTTTTATAATCCAAATCAGGATTATACCAATAACTTGTCCGTGTTTCGATAGATTTGATATTTAAGGGCAGCGTTTTAGATTGAATCAATAAATTACGATTAAAGTCTTTAACTATGCTCAAAGCATAGGTATTCATTATTCCTGCTGCAGCACCATCAACTGCATCTGTAATCAATTGTATTTTAACAGGATGCTTATTTTCAAGTTCATTATTAAAATTGGCTGGAATATATAAAATCTGTTCCACCCTCGAATTTTGCATTTCTTCTGAGAGCTTATCCAAAGAAAAACTTCGCGCTTTGACTCTAAAAAACGGTGAAGCTTCAAATTTCCGGACTAGAGCTCTGGAAGCAAGGCTTTGATCAAGATCGATAATACCTAAATCTACATATTTGATTTCAAAAGTAGCGGCATGAGCTAGGATAAGCAATTGAAAAATAGGTATTACAAAGATAATGGGCAGCATCATCCGATCGCGAAAAATCTGCAAAAACTCTTTTTGTATAATATATAGTATTGTTTTCATTCTATTTCTTTAACAATGTAATATTTCCAAACAAATTCTAGTAGGAGCATTTTCTTTGTGCCTCTGTGTCTTTGTGGTAAATAAATAACCACAGAGTCACGAAGACACAAAGAGTTTTATTTAAAGAATTTACCCTTAGCATTTATTCCAACCTTATCTTAAATTTCTTTATACTCAATCCAATAAAAAATACCGTAAATCCTAAAATAATAAGCGTTTCCTTCCATACACTTCCAATTCCATTTCCTTTAATCATTATATTTTTTATAATGATAACAAACCATTTTGGCGGCATTGCATAACCTATATATTGTATAATATCTGGCATATTTTTAAGTGGGAAAATAAATCCTGATAATAAAATAGATGGCAATAAAAGTGCAAACATTGATAATAACATAGCAACTTGCTGTGAATTTGCTGCTGTTGAAATAAATATCCCAAGCGATAAAGCCATAATAATAAACAAAAGGCTTTCGGCTAAAAGAAGGGGAATATTTCCAACAATAGGCATTTCAAAGACCGTGAATGCCAAACCCAATATAATTAAAGCACTTATAAATGAAAGTATAACATAAGGAAATACTTTTCCCAAAATAATTTGAATAGGTTTTATAGGCGAAACTAATAAAACTTCCATTGTACCTAGTTCTTTTTCACGCGCAATGGAGATGGATGTCATCATAGCTGAAACGAGCATCAAAACAATGGTAATTACACCAGGCACAAACATAAAAACACTATCCAATTTAGGATTATAACGCATTTGAGTTTCTGGAATTATCATCGGAACGCCGGCAAACGAAGGATTAATTTCCCGTTCGAAATTGCTGATAATCGCTGATGTATAACTGTTAATCATCCCTGCTGTATTTGGATCTGATGCATCCAAGATCAACTGGATTTTTGCCCTATTTTCTCTTTCCAGATTCTCGGTAAAATTGTTTTCGATAACAATTAACTGCTTGATTTTCCCTTTTCGGAAAGCATTCTCAATGGCTTTTTCGCTTTGTACATTCTCCTCTAAAATAAAATATTCAGAGGACAATATTTTAGTGATTAGCTGTTGGCTGTATAGGTCTTTTGAGTTATCTAAAATAGCAATGGGAACATCACGTATCTCATTTTTAAGAGCAAAGCCAAATAATAATACCTGAATTATAGGAATCCCGAAAAGGATAATCAACGATCGTTTATCACGAAAGATCTGCAAAAACTCTTTGATTATAAAATTCTTCATCTTATCCTCTTGCTAATTGAATAAATACTTCTTCCATACTCTCGGCATTATACGTTTCCTTCAAAATTGCTGGTTTATCCAGTGCTTCTATCCTGCCATCAACCATAATCGAAACTCTATCGCAATATTCGGCTTCATCCATATAATGTGTGGTAACAAAAATGGTTTTCCCTTTAGCTGCCTCTTTATAAATCAACTCCCAAAACTGCCTTCTTGTAATTGGATCAACTCCTCCAGTTGGCTCATCCAGAAAAACAATAGGTGGATCGTGAACTATAGCAACCGAAAAAGCCAACTTCTGTTTAAAACCAAGGGGAAGCTCTTTCACCATTGATTTTGTATAGGCTTGCAATCCTAATTTCTCGATGTATTCTGCTGTTTTTTCTTTAATTTTTTTTCTTGAAAGACCATAAATACCACCATAAAAACGAATATTCTCAGCTATGCTTAAATCGTCGTAAAGCGAGAATTTCTGACTCATATAGCCAATGTTTTTCTTGATTAAATCACGCTGTTTATAAATATCATATCCGGCTACATTTACCTCACCTGAAGTTGGATGAGAAAGACCACATAAAATTTTAATCGCTGTAGTTTTACCAGCACCGTTGGCACCTAAAAAACCAAATATCTCCCCTTTATCTACTTCAAAATTTAAGTGATCATTAGCCACAAAGCTTCCGAATTTTTTGACCAGATCTTTAACTATAACTGCTTTACTATTTGATTTATTTTCGGCCATTTATTAATCTTTTACTTTTCGGCTTTTGCCATTAAATCCATAAAACTATCTTCAATATTGGCTTTTAATTGGATAATCTCAACTTGCTCAATACCTGAATTCACAATATCTTCTTTTAGCTGATTTATATCAATCTCCGAAATGCTAGCAAAATGGATATACTCTCCAAATAAATAGGCGGAAAGACATTGCGGGTGTTCACGTAATTGATTAACCAAGTCGTACATTCTATCAGCCTTAATTCCATACAGAAAATGTGAATACCGGTCGATAATATTCTGCGGCTTATCGATATCCAAAAGCTCCCCTTTTTGAATAAGTGCAATGCGATCGCATAGAGCAGCTTCATCCATATAAGGCGTTGAAACAACTATAGTAATTCCCTGTTTTTTTAGCGATTGCAACATCTCCCAAAATTCTTTGCGCGAAACAGCATCAACTCCGGTTGTTGGTTCATCAAGAAACAGAACTTTAGGTTTATGAATTAAAGCGCAAGACAGTGCCAGCTTTTGTTTCATTCCACCCGACAGATCTCCTGCACGCCTTTTTTTAAACGGTTCTATTTGATGATAGATGGGTTTGATCAATTCATAATTTTCTTGCAAAGTAGTTTTAAAAATACCCGCAAAAAAATTGAGATTTTCTTCTACTGTCAAATCCTGATAAAGCGAAAAGCGTCCAGGCATATAACCCAACTGCGTTCGAAGCTTTTTATAATCATTAACAACATCTAAATCAATAACCCTAGCAGAACCACTATCAGGGATTAACAGACTGGTTAATATTCTGAAAAGGGTGGTTTTTCCGGCTCCATCAGGACCGATAAATCCAAACAATTCACCTTCATGAATTTCAACAGAAATATCTTTCAGGGCTTGAATATTGCCGTACGATTTATAAAGATTTTTAATGCTTATCATTCTATGAACTATTCTTCATTATCATTTAGTTGAAGCTTTGGAAAGACAACTTCGCCCGGCATTCCTACTTTTAACCTTCCATCATTTATCACTTGGATTTTTACAGCATATACCAAATTCACACGTTCTTCTTTAGTCTGAATGGTTTTTGGAGTAAATTCAGCCGTTTCGGCTATCCAACTAACCACACCAGTCAGTTTTTGATTTTCTTCTTGATTTTGGTCGATAAATACCTTCACTTTATCTCCAATATTTACAAAAGGTAATTGTGTTCCACTTACATACACTTTTAAGTCGAGCAGATCAAGATTAGCGATTGAAAACAAAGGTTTTCCTATGGCTACCATTTCGCCTTCGCGAGAAAGTGTATTTAGCACTCGGCCTTCGATAGGACTTTTGATTTTACACTTATTGATAGAGAGATCTAATAAATCTTCTTGACGATCAAAAACTTTTACCTGATCGTAAAGACGAATCTTTTGTGTTTTTATGGCCGCCTTTTGTTTTACTAATAAATCGGCTTGTGCTTGAAGATCATCTAACTGTTTTTGAGTGGCCGCTTTTGCTTCAAACAAACGATCCAAACGATCTTTATTGATTTGAAGGTTGATCTGTTGCTGATCCAGCACAGACAATTGTGCATCAATATCATTTAGTCCAGAAAGTGTTGCTCGTTTTTGAGCAAATAATTGTTCCTTTTGCAAATGCAAGACCAGAGTATCAATTTGGCCAATCACCTCTCCTTTTTGCAGCATTTGACCATCATCAATAGTAAAACTCAAAAGTTTTCCATTGCCTTCGGCAGAAACCATTGTTTTTTTCACTTCGAAATTACCGTAAGCATCCGACGTTTTCTTGTCGTTTGAACAAGATGCTAAAAAGAAAAGCAGAAAAATTGCTATTATGCTGATATTAGATTTTATATTCATAAGTTTAATTTTTTTATTGATTTAAACGCAATGAGCGCAATGAGCGCAATGAAATCGCAATGGTCGCAAAAACCATTACTTTAGTTGAGTTGATCTTTGCGGACTTAGCGTCCTTTGCGGTAAATTGATATTATAAGTCATTCTTTTTAACACCTTTATAATTTTCCAAGAGTCTCTATATAAGCCAACTGACTATTAACCAAACTAATTTGATGCAATTCGAAATTCAACTTTGCTTGATTCAGTTTTTGCAATTCAACGACATAATCTGTAGTACTTAAAGTCCCGTTTTTAAACTGAGCTTCAGCAGTTTTAACTATATTTTCGTGCAGCGCAATAATTTCAGGATCGCTATTTACTAATGAATATTGCTTATCAATTTCGGATTGTAATTGATTTAATCCCAATTGAATATTCAATTCGAAACTTTGTTTTTGGGTTTCAATCAATTCTTTATTGATATCCATCATTTTTTTCTCATTCTTATTTTTATTCCAATCCCATAGATCCCATTTTAGATTTAATCCGATCATATAAAAATCTGCAAAATCATCGGAGAGCATATTAAAACCAGGCCTTCCAACACCTGCGCTTGCAAAGGCAAAAAGCATTGGTTTAGTTTTAACAGCCAATAAACTTTTTGAAGTTTCCAATTGTTGCTGTTGCAAGGATAAAAGATGATATTCAAAACGATCTTGATTAGCCATTGGCAAACTATTTATCACTGGTAATGAGAAATCATTTGTTCCGTCTAGTTCCAAATGTGTTAATTCATTTAAATTAAGAATTAAAGATTTTCGCAGTGCTTCAATATTGAAAATTTCCTGCTTCGTATTCAAAAGCTCCAGTTTTAAAACATCAAGCATTGAAGCCAAAGCCACACCCTCATTAACCAACACTTGAGCCTCTTCGTATTTTTGCTCCAGTATTTCGCGATAGCTTTCAATAATCTGCATTTGCTTATCCACCAAAATAATTTGAAAGAATAAGGTCTTAGTCTGTGCTTTAACAGCATACAATTCCTTATCGATTAACATATCTGAGATATCCAAAGAATTCTTTTCCAATTCATTTTGAAAAGCATTTAATCCGCCGCGATAAATGGCCTGATTAACATCCAAACTTAAACGATACTGATCTTTACTAACGCTTGGAATTATAACTCCTGGAAGACTGATGGGCAAACTAACGACTTCATTTTGCAGGGTAGCTTTTCCATTTAATGAAACTTTTGGCAATAAATCGGAATGCAAATTATCCAATTTAAGATTTTGTAATGCCGCTTGAAGTTGATGCTGTCCATACATAGGATGTTGAATTACCGCCTGATCCATACATTCTTGCAAACTTATTTGGCGCGATTCCTGCGCAAAAGAAAAGCCAATTAGCGAAGCAAAGATTATGGTTAATAATTTTCTTAATTGTGTCATTTTATATTCCTTAGTCTGTATTTTTAATTGCTGAAATAACAAAGCGAGCAGCTTCTACCTTTCGTCTATCGAGCATTTTTTTATATTCTTCTTCCGATCCCTTAAACACAATGTTTTTGATAATAGGTTTAGCAACTACTGGAAACACACAAAGAGCTATAACATTTATAATTAAATCCGAAGGCTCAATTTCTTTGATCATCTTTTTCTTTATTTCCTCTTCGATAGCGTCGTAAACAGGTTGAACATTTAAATCCAAATAGCCAATAATATCAACTAATCGTTTAGGATTATTACCCAATTCACTAATAATAAAGACTGGAATATGTGGATTCTTATCAATTATAGATAAATAGGCAAAAACAAAACGCTCAATTTTAACAAAGAAGTCATCATCACCTTCAAAAGCCTTAATTAAATCTGGTGCAAAAGTTTTAAAAGCGATTTTGAATACCATTGTAAACAACTTTTCCTTGCTTCGATAGTAATAATGCAAGAGCGACTTATTGATTCCCGCTTCATCGGCTATCTCTTGCATACGTGCACCAGCCAAACCTTTTTCGATAAACACTTTTTCAGCGGCAACAATTATCTTTTCTTCTGTATTTTTTTCGACCATAGAGTTTAACTAACTACTTTAACCATTTGGTTAAACCATTTGGCAAATATAGGATATGAAATGGGCTTTGTCAAGAGAAAGTTAGAAAAATATGAATTTAATTTTTTTAATCCGCTGATTAACGGATACTTGCCTGTTCCAAAATTTTATCATAAAATGCTAATTCGGTCAGGAGACCAAAATTCAATCAAGCTTAATCTTTGATTAAGCTTAGCGAGAGTTAAGCGAAAACACGCCAGCTCGGCCTAATCTCCAGATTAGGCCGCACAAAAAAGTTCATCTCTGATGAACAAAAAAAGAAATCGTATATTTGTAATAAGTCTATCACCTCAGAATGTCTACAGGATATCAAATAAAAGATCAACAAGCTTTATATTATCTAACCTTACAAATTGTAGATTGGATTGATATTTTTACACGACAAAATTACAGAGATATCTTCTTAGATAGTTTACGATTTTGTCAACAAAATAAAGTATTACAGGTTTTTGGCTATGTTATTATGTCAAACCACGTACATCTAATTGTAAATAGTCCTGATGGCGAATTAAGTGCTATTATTCGGGATTTGAAAAAATTTACAAGCAGAAGTATAATTGAAAGTATTACAAATGGAAATGAAAGCAGGAAAGTATGGATACTTAAGCAATTAAAATTTAATGCACTAAAACATTCAAAGCGAAGTATCCATCAACTGTGGACACACGAAAATCATGCGATACATCTTTTTACACCAAAATTTACTTGGGAAAAGCTAGAATATATTCACAAAAATCCAGTCAGAGCAGGAATTGTAGAAAAACCCGAAGATTATCTGTATAGTTCTGCTAGAAATTATGCTGATATGGAAGCTTTGCTTGATGTAATTTTACTCGATAGGCCATTTATTACTTATTGATTATACCGGTCAGGAGACCGAAATTTAATCAAGCTTAATCTGGAGATTAAGCTTAGCGCAAGCTAAGCAATGGTGTGTAATGGAATGTCAACCGTAAATTTCGATCCAATATCAGCTTCGCTTTCAACGAAAACGTTACCACTATTTAGATCAATCACTTTCTTCATAATTGATAATCCTAGGCCAGAGCCTGAGATATTTTTTGTTTTTCGTGTTTTAATCCTTGTAAATTCTTTAAACAGCAAGGCCTGCTCTTTTTCATTCATCCCAATACCCGTATCCTCAACAGTAAAAATGGCAGATTCGTTTTCTTTTCTGATAGTAAATTTTACAGTTCCATTTTCCTTATTATACTTTACAGCATTGGAAAGAAGGTTATTAAAAATAATTTCTAACTCACTTCCATCACCTTTCATAATAAGCGTTTCTGGAAAATCAGGAATGATTTCTACATTCATTTGAATGGCCACAGGATAGATAGAATCTATAGCCAGCTTGGCTATTTCAATCACATCAAGCTCAACAATAGACCGATTCTTTTTTCCTGATTCAATTCGAGTAAAATCGAGCATATCCATAATCAATCCTCGCATAGACTCAATTCTGGTCAGCGAGCGGTCAATCATCTTCTCGTAAGCAGCAATATCGTCTCCCGCTTGCTTATCTTTCATTATCCGGAGGTAGCCTTCAACAGCATTTATCGGTGATTTCAACTCGTGCGAAAGCACAGATAAAAATTCAAATCTCACCTGCTTGCCTTCGGCTTTCATACGGCGAGTCATCCTCTTTAAGAAAAGATGTTTGGTAATACTTTCTACCGCAGATTTTAAATCTTGTGCTGAAAAAGGTTTAGGAATAAAATTAAAGGCTCCGTTATTAGTTGCTCTAATAGCCAACTCAATGGAAGCATAAGAAGTGATCATCATTACAGCGCAATCCACTGATTTTCTTTTGATGTATTCCAAAACTTCTATCCCCTCAATTCCAGGGAGTTTATTGTCCAGTAGAACAATATCAATTTTATCCTTTTCAATAATTGAGAGGGCTTCTTCTCCTGATTCAGCATCTATAATTTCGAATTCAAAATCATCCTCATAAAAAGGAAAATCGACCGAAAAATCTCTTAAAGCTCTGTATATTCCGCTTCTAATGGCGGCTTCGTCATCAACAACAAGTAGTTTTAGTATTTCCATAGTATCTGTATTATTTAAACAATTAAAAACAAGTAGATCTACGCCTTTATATTTTCAAGAGCTTATTAATTTCACGGTGTAACTGATCGGGTCTAATCCCTTTAGGAAGATATCTATCAGCTTTAATCCAGTTTCTTTCTGTTTCATTCTCCGACTCAAAATTTATTCCTGTAACAGAAGCCGCAGCCGTAATAATAAGTATGGGAACGGTGGGATAAAGTTTTTTCATTTTATATGATAAAATAAATCCACTATCGTCGTGTTCCATCATCAAATCAAAAATAGCAAGATCAGGTTTTTCTGTTTTCATCACCGCCTCGCATTCTTCTTCCGTCCTCACAGCAATCGCCTTAAAACCAAAGTTTTCTACATGAAACTTCAATTGTTCAAGATAATCAAAGTCGTCATCTGCGATTAATATTGTTCTTTTTTCTTCATTCATGATTCTCTATTTAAAAATTAAGATATGGTATTGTTATCGTAAATTTTGTTCCCGTACTTCCTTTTTCCGGGTCGTTATTTGATTTTATATTAATTTTTCCTTTGTGCATTTTTACAATGCCGTAGGCCAAAGGCAAACCTAATCCTGTTCCCTTTCCAGCTTCTTTAGTCGTAAAGAAAGGAGTAAATACTTTCTCAATATTCTCTTGTGAAATACCAATTCCAGTATCGCCAATCTTTATTATCAACTCCTGTCCCACTTGTTTAAGTTCTATGCTTAACTCTCCACCATCGCTCATTGCTTCAATTGCATTTCGCTCCAGATTTGTAAGCACCTGCATCATTTGATCTGCATCGAATTTAATTGTTGGAGTAATTAAATCATGCTCAAATCGAATACTAATATTCTCAGGAATAATCAGTGATTCGAAACTATGCTGAACAAAGTCGATGATATTACCTTCTTTCAATTTCACTTGATTTTTACGGGCAAAATTTAGCAAGCCACCCACAATTTTCTTGCAACGTGCGGCCTGTTCATCAATAATAGAAATATCGGTATAAATTGGATTTCCTTCTCCAAGTTCTTCTTTTAAAATGCTGCTGTACAAGGTTATTATACCCAGAGGATTATTCAATTCATGTGCAATCCCGGCAGAGACTTGTCCCATACTTGCCAGCTTCTCCGACTGATCTAATGCTTGGCGTGTGTCCGCAAGTTTAGTATTGGATTGATTGAGTTCAGCAACAGATTCGTGGAGTTTTTCAATGGCGTAAGGTAAACACATTTCTACTTCGGCCAAGCCACTTACCACTGCTGTTGCATGACTTTCGCAGGTTTCGTATCCGCAGGCTCCACAATTTAAAAGATCGGCAGGATTATTTCTACCCATAGAAACCATTACTTCCTTTACCTTTTCAGGAGATGGCTTTCCGTTTCGCTGATCAGAGGGAGAAAAATCCCTTTTAAAATTGATGCTGGAAAAATGCTTTATGTCTTCCTCCCAAGTAGAATTCTCAAGATGTTCTAATTTATTTTTTACGTATTTGCTTATTTTCTTCCGTTTTAAAAATTGGTCGCCTCGCTTGCTCATTCCTGGACCATGAACACATCCGTCACAACAAAGCAATTCTAGATGTTGATCTTTCAAAATCCCTTCCTCAAAATTCCGAACAGCTTCCATAAATTTCGATTTTCCTTCGGCAGTAATCACTTCACCTTTCCCAAGACCTTCGCTGAGATTAATGCTTTTTAAAAGGCCATGATTAACAGGAAAAATAGACCCTTTTCCTGATCTTGGAGGATCAAAATCTGTAGGAATAAGATCATTCTTCTCAATCTTTTCTTCCGCAAAAAGTTCTCTTAATTCGGTAAAAGTTAATACCTCAAAAAAAGAATCAGACTCTGCTTTTTTAGCAATACAAGGACCAATGAAAATAATCTTAGAATCCTTCCCGTATTTCTCTTTAACCACTTCTGCCATTGCCATTGCAGGAGAATATATTGGTGCAATAAAAGGGACTAAATCAGGATGATATTGCTTGATATAGGTAACAACTGCCGGGCAATCGGAAGTAATTAGAGACTTTGCTTCTGGATTTTTGAAAATCTCTGCATATTCTTTTGCAATGAGATCGGCACCAAAAGAGACTTCAACCACCTGATTAAAACCAAGTTTTTTCACCATCGCCACAAAGAGCTTATAGTCCTCTATATCCGTAAATTCTGCAGGGAAACTAGGTGCAATGCAAGCAATTGTTTTTACTTGACCCTTAAGGGCTGCTTTTACCGATTCTGTTGAGCGATAATAAACTTTAGCCCCTTGATTACAAACAGCAACACAGTTTCCACAGGCAATACATCTATTTACAATTACTTCGGCTTGTCCGTTAATAATCCGAATGGCTTTTACAGGACATTCTCTTACGCAAGTATAACAAACCTTGCATAGATTTTTGACCGTATAGACCAGTGGATTATTTTCGGAAAAAGTTGCCATAATAGAATTTACTTATTGTTAGATAATTACATCTCGTCTTTGGTATTTCGTATGAAGAAGTTCATGCGATTTCTTTCCCAGAGGTTCACCTAAAAATTCATTGTATAGAATGATAACAT
>JAGGUP010000006.1 GCA_021158405.1 Bacteroidales bacterium | reverse complement strand
TCTTCAAAACATTCCAATCCGAACGGAGAAAGGAAGAGAAATACGAAAAGCTTTTGTTCCGCGCAATGCTGATTATATTCTTTTTGCAGCGGATTATTCTCAAGTCGAATTGCGGATTATTGCAAGCCTGAGTGGCGACAAAGCGATGATGCAAGCTTTCCAAGAAGGTGTTGATATTCATACAGCTACAGCGGCCAAAGTGTATAATATTCCTATTGCTGAGGTGACTAAAGATATGCGTCGTAATGCCAAAGGAGTGAATTTTGGAATTATTTATGGAATTTCTGCTTTTGGTCTTTCAGAAAATATTGGAGTTTCGCGTAAGGAAGCCGCGGAAATTATTGATAATTATTTTGATAATTATCCTTCTATTAAAACCTTTATGGACGACACTATCGCTTTTGCAAAAGAGAATGGATATGTTGAAACCATAAAAGGTCGAAGGCGTTATTTAAAAGATATCAATTCGGCAAATGCTATTGTTCGTGGTTTTGCCGAAAGAAATGCGATTAATGCTCCTATTCAGGGCTCATCGGCAGATATGATAAAAGTGGCTATGATCAATATTCATCAGCAGATGCTTGAAAGGAAAATGCGTTCGAAAATGATCTTGCAGGTTCATGATGAATTGGTTTTTGACGCCCATAGAGATGAGGTGGAAGAGCTTAAAATTCTGGTTGAAAAAGAGATGCGTGAAGCTGTTTCTTTGAATGTCCCTATTGTTGTTGATATGAATACAGGAGAAAACTGGTTAGAAGCGCATTAACATGCATAATGAAAAAGTATTTCTGAGCTATACTTATAAGGATGTTTTGAAAAATGATCAGGAAACCATACATTTATCCACCCCAATATAATAGATAAATAAAAACCTATGAATCGATTAGTTCCTTCTTTCCCAACAGATATTCCACAACTTAGCACTAACAATTTTGTTTCTTGGCATGATGTTGATTTTAGTGGATACTTAAGTCTTTACTCTCTTTTTAATTTTGCTCAGGAAACCGCTTGGAAACATGCCGAAGAACTTGGTTTTGGCTTTGAAAAATTAGGCGGTAATAAGCTAGCCTGGGTTTTGTTTGGAATGCGTATAAAGGTGATAAATTCTTTACCTAAATGGCAGGAAAAGTTGATTATTCAAACGCAACCAAAAGGAATAAGCGGGATGTTTGCAAATCGTGATTATAGGATGTTAGGAGCAGATAATCAGCTGGTTGCTATTGGATCTTCAAATTGGGTAGTGATTGATATGGAAACTCGTCGTCCACTTCGATTTGATCACGTTTTTGATTCTTTGCGTTTTGTGGAAAATCCTAATAATTTAATCTCTCGCTTAAAACCTCGAGGCGAATTCCCTTATTTATTGAACACTTACCAGGCGAAAACAAGCGATATAGATTATTATGGACATGTAAACAATGCCAAATATATTGCTTGGATTACCGATTTGTATTCGCCAGAACAGTTAAAAAATTATCCTGTTGATGAAATACTTGTAAACTTTATGCTTGAAACACGTTTTGGTGACGAAATAGAAATCTATGCGGATAAAGAAGAGAATGAAGGAAAAGTACGCTATAAAATGCAAAGAAAAAGCGATGAAAAAGTAATCCTTTTGGCAGAAGTTGATTGGAAATAAACAAAAAAAATGGTTCCCAAACAATCGAATAACAACCCTTATTTTATTTATGAACGACTAAAATCGCGAGAAGTTCATATTGGAAATCTTGTTCTTGGCGGAGATCATCCAATAGTAATTCAATCCATGACGAATACAAATTCTCTGGATACCAAAGAAACCGTTGAGCAGGCAATTAGGATATTAAAAGCAGGTGGAGAATTAATTCGTATAACAGCTCAAGGCGTTTCGGAAGCCAAAAACCTAAAGAATATTAAGGCAGAATTAGTGGCGAAAGGGTATAATACGCCATTGTCTGCGGATATTCATTTTAACCCTAAATTGGCAGAAATTGCAGCGCAATATATTGATAAAGTGAGAATTAATCCGGGTAATTATGCTGAAGAAAACACAAAAGCCGAGTATAGTGATATTGAATATAAGAAAGCAATAAATAGAATAACCGAAAAATTAAAACCCCTAATTTCTATTTGTAAAAAGCACCAAACCGCTATACGAATTGGGGTTAATCATGGCTCATTATCCAATCGAATTTTAAGCCGATATGGAAATACAGTCTTGGGAATGGTTGAATCGGCTTTGGAATTTGTGAAGATTTTTGAAGAAGCTCAATTTTATGATTTAATCATTTCACTTAAATCGAGCCATGTATTGACTATGGTGCACGCCAACCGATTGCTTGCTTCTCGAATGTTGAAAAATAAAAAGATTTATCCTATTCATTTAGGAGTTACTGAGGCTGGAAACGGACTGGAAGGCAGACAAAAATCGATTGCCGGAATAGCCACTTTGTTGAACGAAGGAATTGGAGATACTATTCGTGTTTCTTTAACGGAAGCTCCTGAAAATGAAATTCCAATGGCGATAAGTTTAAGAGATAACATAAGAAATAGAAAAGGGAATAAATCCTCCAAGTCAAATCAAAAAGTTTGGTTTGATCCTTATTCTTATAC
>JAGGUP010000111.1 GCA_021158405.1 Bacteroidales bacterium | reverse complement strand
GACGATACCACGTTGAGATTTAAGGGGTAAAGCCCCGATATGTAAAAACACAGGGTGTAGTGAAACGAAACCCTGTGTGTTAGAATACACCACGATTTTCAAGCCCTGAAAGGGCGAAATGTGAAAATTAGTTTACTTTGTCTTTCTTTTCAACCAAAGCACACTTTTTGTACTCTGTTTATTTAAGAGCAACGATTTAGAAGAATACAACTGACTGTATTCCAATTGGTTTAAAGACTGTATATTTGCTGGTGGCAATGCTGATTTTATTGGTTTCGAACTGATAATTTTGTATCTATAATCAATATAGTCTAGCATTTTTTCACTTGGAAGTTGTTTCATCAGTCCTTGGTTTTCAGCATATTTGATTAAATATGGGCTTAGGTTTGGTCGCTTTATCTTTCTATGATTCACTTTTAAAAAAGCTTTATGATAGAATTGTTTTTTTACTCCGAAACTTGCGTATAAAGCATTAGTGAGGCTTTTAGCATTCGAAAAATTGAAGCTAATGGAAAATTTGCCTTTATTTATTCTGGTATCAGCAGTTAAATTACTTATCCCTTTTTGATGTTTTAGTTTGCCCAGAATATATTCTATTTCTCTTTGGTTGATGTTTTGAGAAAAACCATCAAAAAGAAAATCTAAACCTTTATTCTCCAAGTAAAGATGATATTCTCCCGACAAATCAGGATTGATTTTTATTTCCTCCACCAGCTCAATACAAGAGCTAAAGCTAAATGCAATAAAAAGCAAACTTATTATTTTAAATACTCTAGGCATAGGGTTTTTATTAAAAAAGCCTGACTCCGCAAGGAATCAGGCTCCATAAGTATATTATTGAATTACTGAACCAGTATCAATACTTTATTGTGAAGCACTTCTACAACACCTCCTTTTATAGAGAAAAGAGTTTCTGATTTATCTGCTTTTATCACTTTCAATTCACCCTGTTTTAAAACCGAAATAAGAGGTGCGTGATTTTCCAATACTTCAAAAGAGCCATCTATTCCCGGCAGTTTGACTAGGCTAGCTTCTCCATCGAAAATACTACTATCAGGTGTTACGATTTGAAGGTTCATAATAATCTGTTTATTGAGCCAGTAGTTTTTTTCCTTTTTCTATTGCTTCTTCAATTGTTCCAACAAGATTGAAAGCGGCTTCTGGATATTCATCCACTTCTCCGTCCATAATCATATTAAAACCTTTAATTGTATCTTCCAGAGCAACAAATTTACCTTCAACGCCGGTAAATTGAGTGGCCACAAAGAATGGCTGCGATAAGAAACGTTGCACACGACGAGCGCGGTGAACAACTAATTTATCTTCTTCTGAGAGCTCGTCCATTCCAAGAATGGCAATAATATCTTGAAGTTCTTTGTAGCGTTGCAATAATTCTTTCACATTTTGAGCTGTTCTGTAATGCGACTCTCCAACAATATCGGGAGAAAGAATACGCGATGTTGAATCTAAAGGATCAACAGCCGGATAGATACCCAATTCTGAAATTTTTCTGTTCAAAACCGTTGTTGCATCAAGGTGAGCAAAAGTAGTCGCAGGAGCAGGGTCGGTTAAATCATCCGCTGGAACATATACCGCTTGAACAGAGGTAATAGAACCGCGTTTTGTTGAAGTAATTCTCTCCTGCATAACTCCCATCTCAGTTGCTAAAGTAGGCTGATAACCAACGGCAGATGGCATACGCCCAAGCAATGCCGATACTTCTGAACCAGCTTGAGTAAAGCGGAAGATATTATCGATAAAGAATAAAATATCGTTTCCTTTTTCTTGCCCTACACCATCACGGAAATACTCCGCTACAGTTAAGCCCGAAAGCGCAACACGAGCACGAGCTCCCGGAGGTTCATTCATTTGACCAAACACCAAGGTTAATGTCGACTCTTTCATCTTTTCCATATCCACTTTGGAAAGATCCCAACCACCTTCATCCATATCCTTTCTAAATTCAGAACCGTAATTTATAATATCGGCTTCGATCATCTCGCGTAAAAGGTCGTTGCCCTCACGTGTTCTTTCTCCAACACCTGCAAAGACCGACTGGCCTTTGTAGTTCTTGGCAATATTATTGATCAGTTCCTGGATAATAACGGTTTTCCCAACTCCGGCACCACCAAACAAACCAATTTTGCCTCCTTTAGAATAAGGTTCAATCAAATCGATTACCTTAATTCCGGTCAATAAAATTTCTTTTGTAGTCGAAAGCTCTTCGAATTTGGGAGGCTCACGGTGAATGGGATACGATTTTCCTGTATGAATAGCTGGCAAACCATCAATGGTTTGTCCGGTTACATTAAATAATCGTCCTTTAATTTCTTCTCCAACAGTCATGGCAATAGGTTGCCCGGTTGCAATAACTTCCATTCCCCTATAAAGTCCGTCGGTAGAATCCATTGCAACAGTACGAACAGTATTTTCTCCAATATCTTGTTGAACCTCTAAAACAATAACATGACCTTTCTCGGTTGTTATGGTTAAAGCGTCGTAAATATTAGGAATATTTTCAATTTGATCAAAAGTGACATCGATAACGGGTCCGATGATTTGAGATATTTTTCCTTCAGCCTTCTTCTCCATGTAATTTCTGTTAAAATTCTGCGCAAATATAAGATAATCTGTTTTATAATCAGAGCTCAAAATCGATTTTTTCTATTTTTCGGTATTTTAATACCAGATCGATTAAGAGGTCTTAGTGTTCTATTTTCTTATCTTTGTTTTCAATAAATAGAGAATTCCTTTATTATGAAACCAACTAAAATTGCCATTGTTCAAGAGTCCTGTGTTTTTTTAAATTTAAAAGAAAGTATTCAAAAAGCGCTTAGAATAATAAAGGAAGCTGCTGATAGCAAAGCTGATATTGTTGTTTTTGGTGAAAGCTGGTTTGGCGGTTATCCTTCTTGGTTAGATTATATTCCAAATGTCGGACGTTGGAATTATGCTCCTGTTAAAGAAGTGTGGGCCGAGACTTTTGAAAATGCGATGGAAGTGGATGGCCAAGAAGTTCATGTTTTAGCAGAAGCCGCAAAAAATGCCGGTGTTTTCTTGATTTTTGGTTTTAATGAAGCCATAAAAAAAGGACGCGGAAATGGTACTTTATATAATGCCATTTTAATGATTGATGATAATGGGGAAATCAAAAATCATCACCGTAAGCTGATGCCTACGTATACCGAAAAACTGGTTTATGGATTAGGAGATGCTCAAGGATTGAAAGCAGTGGAAACTCCTTTTGGTCGAATTGGGGCTTTGGTTTGCTGGGAACATTGGATGCCTTTAACACGACAAGCCATGCATGATGAGGCAGAGGATATTCATTTCGCCTTGTGGCCTATGGTGCATGAAATGCATCAGATCGCCAGTCGTCAATATGCTTTTGAAGGGCGTTGTTTTGTAGTTTCTGTTGGGCAGATGCTTGCTTCGGCAAGTTTACCAAAAGCTCTTCTAAAGGAAGTGAATCAAACAAAAGAAGTGTTGCCGGAATATGTTTTAAATGGAGGAAGTTGTGTGATAGGTCCCGATGGTTTTTATCTTATGGAGCCCCAATTTAATGTGGGCGGTATTTTGTTTCTTGAACTTCCTTCGTTGAAAACGAATATTGCCGAACGGATGAACCTAGCAAGCTCGGGACATTATCAACGCTGGGATATTTTTGATTTTAAAATCAATAAGAAACGAGAATTCTAGCTTTAATCAAGCGGAAAACAGTTTTATTTTGACTTGCCTAAAAATTGTTTTTGAAAAATTATAAGCAAGCCTACGCCAACAGAGATGGCAGAATCTGCGATATTAAAAATGGGGCGAAAAAAAAGAAAATCTGATCCGCCAAAATAAGGAATCCATTTTGGCCAATAGCCATTAATGAGTGGGAAATAGAGCATGTCAACTACTTTTCCGTGTAAAAAATTGCTATATCCGCCATCGGCGGGAAGAAAAATCGCTTTCTGATAAAAAGTGCTTTCACTAAATAGCAAGCCATAAAAAGCACTATCGATAAGATTACCCAAAGCACCTGCCAAAATAAGGGAAAGGCTGATAATTAATCCGCTGCTTTCTTGGCGTTTAATACTTCGCCAAAGATACCAGGCAATTCCTCCAATAGCAATAATTCGAAAAAGGCTTAGGAATAATTTTCCATAAGAGAAGCCTAATTCATAGCCAAAGGCCATGCCATTATTCTCTGTAAAATGAAGATAAAACCAATTTCCAAAGACGGCAATATCTTCGCCAAGCAGAAAATTAGTTTTTATCCAAATTTTTAGAACTTGATCGAAAAAAAGGACAATAAAAATTACAAAAGCAGCTCTTTTCAAATCGGGTGGTTTTGAGGCATAATTAAAATAGTCATTTCGTATACTTAGAGGATAGAAATGACTATTCGTATATTTATTTCAGATTATTGAATAACCGGACGATTCAATTTTGCTTCAATAGAAAGCGTAGCGTGAGGCACGCTTCTAAGACGTTCTTTAGAAATAAGTTTTCCCGTTTCTCTACAAATTCCATAGGATTTGTTTTCAATACGAACCAAAGCGTTTTCGAGAGAAGCAATAAATTTTTCCTGCCTATTGGCTAATTTACTGTTTTCTTCTTTCGACATCACGGAATTGCCTTCTTCCAACACCTTAAAAGTGGGGGAAGTATCGTTCGTATCATTGTCATTCTTATTCTTATATGCATCAGTTAGCATAATTAAATCGGCTTTTGCTTTCTTTAATTTCGCCAGAATAAGTTCTTTAAACTCTTGCAGTTCTGCATCAGAGTATCTGGTATTGGCAGATTTTGTTGCTTTAGTCATGGTTTTATTTTTTTAGTAAAAAATCATCTAAACCTTTTTGATATCAATCAATATTGAAATTGATTCAGCCAATTCTATGCTGTCTGAATCATCCTGCATCTCATCAGAAAGGGTTAAGGACTCAGCTAATGTTTCTGAGCAAATGTATGAAAAATTATTTTCAATAGCGGTATCAAAATTAGGATGTTTTTGTAATATGATATTAATTTTATCAGTTACCTCAAATCCTTTTTCTTTTCGCAGGTTCTGAATTTTATTAATAAGGTCGCGAGCTTTCCCTTCAAAGATCAATTCCTCGGTTAACGTAATGTCTAAAGCTACTGTATAAATTCCAGATGTGGCAATTAACCATCCCGGAATATCATCAGTAATTATTTCAGCATCTTCTACGCTTATTTCGATAATTTCATCTCCAACAGGCAAAGTATAAACGCCTGTTTTTTCCAGCGATTTAATTCCTTCCTGATCCATTTTTAAAATAGCGGCAGCAATCTGTTTCATCATTTTGCCGTATTTCGGACCAAGAGTTTTGAAGTTTGCCTTTATTTTCTTCACCAAAATAGAAGAATCTTCAGGCATAAACTCGAGTGTTTTTACATTGACTTCAGATAAAATAAGATCCTTAACAAGGTCGATTTGCTCTTTAAAATTTCCATTCAAAACAGGAATCATAAGCTTATTTAATGGTTGACGAACACGTAAATTGTGCTTTTTCCTCAAGGATAATACCATAGAAGAAAATTCTTGTGCCATCTCCATGCGCTCTTCCAAATCTTTGTCGATCCACTCCCGTTTAGCTATTGGCATATCTGTTAAATGAACAGAGGCAACTTTATGTTTACCACTTACTTTATTCAGATCGATAAATAGTTTATCCATAAAAAAAGGAGCAATAGGTGAACTTAATTGAGCTACCGTTTCCAAACAAGTATAGAGTGTTTGATAAGCGGAAATTTTATCGGTGCTGTAATCTCCTTTCCAAAAGCGACGACGACTTAATCGTACAAACCAATTGCTCAAATGCTCGCTAACAAAAAGAGCAATGGCTCTACCTGCGCGAGTAGGTTCGTATTCGGAATAGGATTGATCAACATTTAAAATTAAAGTGTTGAGCTCGGACAAGACCCAACGGTCAATTTCCGGACGCTCTTCAATAGCGATGTCTTCTTCTGCATAAGAAAACGCATCAATATTAGCATAAAGAGCAAAGAAATTATAGGTATTATAAAGTGTACCAAAGAATTTCCTACGCACTTCTTCAATTCCGGCTAGATTGAATTTTAAATTGTCCCAAGGTTGTGCGTTCGTAATCATATACCAACGTGTAGCATCGGCACCATATTTTTCTAATGTTTCAAAGGGATCGGCAGCATTGCCTAATCTTTTCGACATTTTATTGCCCATTTTATCAAGCACTAAGCCGTTTGAAACCACATTTTTATAGGCTACTTTATCAAAAACCATGGAAGCAATGGCGTGCAAGGTAAAAAACCATCCACGTGTTTGATCTACTCCTTCAGCAATAAAATCGGCAGGAAAGAAATTAGCTATCTTTTCTTGATTTTCGAATGGATAATGCCATTGTGCATAAGGCATAGACCCACTATCGAACCAAACATCGATCAAATCCGGCTCTCTATACATGGGTTTTCCTGAAGCCGAAACCAATACAATATTATCCACATAAGGACGATGGAAATCGAAGGTTTTGTAATTTTCTTTTGTCATATCACCCGGCACAAAATTGGCCATTGGATTTTCAGTCATCACATCGGCTGCAATCGCTTTTTCAATTTCGCTCTTTAATTGCTCGGCAGAGCCAACAAAAATTTGTTCTTCCTGATCTTCTGAGCGCCAAATAGGTAAAGGAATTCCCCAGAATCGAGAACGACTTAAATTCCAATCCACCAAATTTTCTAACCAATTACCAAAACGACCGGTTCCGGTAGCTGCTGGTTTCCAGTTGATTGTTTTATTCAGCTCAATCATCCTATCTTTCAAAGCAGTAGTTTTGATAAACCAACTATCGAGTGGATAATACAAGATGGGCTTATCGGTACGCCAGCAATGCGGATAGGAGTGAATATGTTTTTCGGCTTTAAAAGCGCGATTTTCTTTTTTTAGTTTAACGATGATATCCACGTCAACGGGTTCCTTTCTTAATGGATCATCATCGGGATAATATTCTGCTTTTACAAAACGACCGGCAAACTCACCCATTTCTTTTACAAAACGACCTGTTTTATCCACCAGGGTTAATGAGCCAATTCCATTTTGAGCGCCTACTTTAAAGTCATCAGCACCAAAACTAGGAGCAATATGAACAATTCCGGTTCCATCTTCAGTCGTTACAAAATCGCCGATAATAACACGGAAAGCATCTCCATCTTCGGGTTGTGCATAAGGCATTAATTGCTCATAACGCAGGCCTTCAAGTTCGCTACCTTTACAAGAACCTACAATTTCGAAGGGTATTGCTTTTTGTCCGACTACGTAATCTTCCAATTTCAGGGAAGCATTTTTTTCGGGGAAAAGGCTGCTCATCAGCTTTTCGGCTAAAACAACAGTTATTTTCTCGAAAGTATAAGGATTGTAGGTATTCACGAGAACGTAGTCAATCTTTTTACCAACCGCTAAAGCGGTATTTGAGGGTAAGGTCCAGGGAGTTGTTGTCCAAGCCAAGAAAAAAAGATCGCCAAAAGCGTGTTTAAATAATTTTTCGCTTTTATCATTGCGCACAAGCTTAAATTGAGCAGTCAATGTTGAATCTTTAACATCGCGGTAGCAACCGGGTTGATTAAGTTCGTGCGTGCTTAAACCTGTTCCGGCAGCAGGGGAAAAAGGTTGTATAGAATAACCTTTGTATATCAATCCTTTTTCGTTGAGCTTACTCAATAAATGCCAAACGGTTTCGATATATTTATTGTCAAAAGTGATATATGGATCTTCTAAATCGACCCAATAACCCATTTTTTTAGTTAGATCATCCCAAAGATCTTTGTATTTCATCACCTCGGTACGACAAGCTTTATTATAATCTTCAACCGAAATTTTAGTTCCAATATCTTCTTTGGTAATCCCTAAACTTTTTTCTACACCAATTTCTACGGGTAAGCCATGTGTATCCCAACCGGCTTTGCGGCTAACATAATTTCCTTTGAGGGTTTGATAACGGCAAACAATATCTTTTATGGCACGTGCCATCACGTGGTGAATACCGGGAACGCCATTGGCAGAAGGAGGTCCTTCGTAGAACACGAAAGGTTTATTCCCTTCTCTGTTTTTCAAGCTTTTCTCGAAGATGTCATTATCTTCCCAAAATTGCAGCATTTCTTTCGCAATCTCCGAGAGGTTTAAATTTTTATATTCCTGATATTGTGCCATTTTTATACATGTCTTTTAAAAGCTTGCAAAAGTATAAATTTTTAACTTTCCGGCATAGAAAAAGCATTTATATTGAGGGGGCTAACGCATCTAATTTAACCGCAGAGAACGCTCCCGAAGGGATGCCTATGGCAAAAGAAAATCGCAACGAACGCAAAGCGTTAAAAATCAATCGCATATATAAATTGCGTCCTTTTCCATTCGGAAGTGAACTTCGCGTTATTTTTTTCAATACTCCATTAATAAAGAGCGTAAATTCGTGCATTCGTGGCAAAATAATCACATAAATAAAAGCACGAGTTTGCCCTGTTCTTAAAATATAACATTTTGATTATCTGCAAATATTTGATTATCTAAAGAAAAAATAATTGACTTAAATTATAATGCGTTTACTCTGATTTATATGGTTTGACTTATAAAATTCCGGTAAAATGGAAACTTTAATATCTTTGCAAATAATAAATAAACGATAAACGAATAGTCGCCTCATTGATGAACAACCAAGAATTATTATTCTTTACTGCCTATATCCTTTTTGTAATTATCATGCTTTCCATTGATCTGGGAATATTGAACAAAAATGCACATACTGTGGGTATGAAAGAAGCTATTTGGATGAGTATTTTCTGGGTTGGTCTTGGTGTTTCTGCTTATTTTTTCTTTCGTCATTTTGGTCATTTAGTTCACGGATTAGATTCTATAGAGGAAATTCAATCTCAGATTGTTTTTTATCGGCATCCTATTGATATTGCCGGATTAAATTTTGAAGATGCGCGTGAATTATACAATAAGAATTTGTCGCTCGAATACATTACTTCTTATCTCATTGAGAAAGCCCTTTCGGTGGATAATATTTTTGTAATGATATTGATATTCAAGGGATTTGGAATTGAAAATAAATATTTTCACCGAATATTGTTTTGGGGCATATTGGGCGCCATTATTATGCGTTTCATTTTTATTTTTGCGAGTGCGATTTTAATACACCAGTTTTATTGGGTGCTTTATATTTTTGGAATATTCTTGATTTATAGTGGAGCCAATATATTTTTCCAGAAAGAAGAGGAGCATATAGAAACAAAAAATCATCCTTTGGTCAAATTTGCCAGTAAACATTTTAAGGTTGCGGGTCATTATGTTGGACAGAAATTTATACTCAAAGAAAATGGAAAGTTATTGTTGACGCCTTTGTTTTTGGTTTTAGTGGTTATCGAATTTTCGGATGTCGTTTTTGCTATGGATAGTATTCCGGCTATTTTCAGTATTACGCTCGATCCTTATATCGTTTTCTTTTCCAATATTTTTGCTATTCTTGGATTGAGAGCGCTGTTCTTCCTGGTTTCCAATATTATGGATTTGTTCCGATTTTTACAATACGGTTTGGGTGTATTGCTTTCCTTTATTGGAATTAAACTCTTGTTTCACGATTTTTTATATGAAAAATTAGGAATAGGCACTATCGAATCATTGTATGTTATTCTGTTTATTTTAACTATAAGTATTGTAGCGTCTTTGCTTTTTCCTGTAAAAAAGGAAGAAGACATCGTTTAGAAATTAGAAGGCAAAAAAAGATTATTTATCTCTAAAAGGAATATTCTCTTATTCGGTCTTCAACTTTTCAATAAAAAACTGCAACAGTTGTTCTGCGGCTTGATAAGGACTGATTTTTTGAGCAGCCACTTGTTTTTCAAGAAATTTGCTTTTTTCTTGCATGGCTTTATCGGAAGAAAAGCGCTGCCTAAGTTTGTCTTCTAAACTCGTATTCAACGTTTGAATATTTTGTTCTTTTCTCTTTAGTGTAAAATAGCCATTCTCTTTAGTCTGTTGTTCATAGTCGAGAATCATTTTCCATATTTCTTCTAATCCTGAAGGTTTTAAAGAGGAGCAAAGCGCTGTTTCCGGTCTCCAATGCGATGGCGGTCTTGGGAAAAGATGTAAGGCATTAGCATATTGTGTTTTAGCAAGAAGGGCTTTTTGATAATTATCACCATCTGCCTTATTAATAATGAGTGCATCGGCCATTTCCATGATGCCACGCTTAATGCCTTGCAGCTCATCTCCAGCGCCAGCCAGCATTAGTAAAAGGAAAAAATCGACCATGGCATGAACAGCAGTCTCACTCTGTCCAACGCCAACAGTTTCTACAAAAATAAGATCGTAACCTGCGGCTTCGCAGAGAATGATGCTTTCACGCGTTTTTTGAGCAACACCGCCTAAAGAACCTGCGGAAGGCGAAGGACGAATAAAAGCGTTATTGTTAGTGGCCAGTTTTTCCATGCGTGTCTTGTCGCCCAAAATACTTCCTTTGCTTCGGGCACTGCTTGGATCGATAGCCAGAACAGCTAGTTTTTTATTGTATTTGGTAACCAATAAAAACCCCAGTGCTTCAATAAAAGTGCTTTTTCCCACACCCGGAACACCGGTAATTCCAATTCGAAAAGAATTACCTGCATAAGGCAAGCAGGCTTCAATTATTTTTTGAGCAAGTTGTTGATCTCTAAGTAAAGTGCTTTCAGTCAGTGTAATGGCTTGACTTAAAACAGCTCGCTCACCACTTAATATGCCTTTAATATAATAGCTGGCCTTGTATCGAGTAGAAGATCGCTTTTTGCTTTCTTTGGCTAATGGATTAATGGAATCGGGAGCTGTAATTCCTTTTTGAACTTTAAGTGCCGATTTGGTTTTTTTGTTTTGCATCCTAAGCAAAGATATTAAAAAGGGAATGAAACTTTAGAATGGACGGGGAATTTGTTTTGAAATGGAAATGAAGAACTTCCAGACTAGATTTCAGTGCGATAAAAAGTAAGAATGATAAGGGTTTTCAAAACTCCCATTTATTTTTTGTGTAGCTTTTCCCAAGGTGATGCCTATGGCAGAGCTTCTTTTTCCAAAGGCATCCCTTTGGGAGAGCAACTTTGTGAAACAGCTATTACACAAAGTATCACAAAGAAGACACTTAGTATCACAAAGAAAACGCATAAATATTTTCGAGTTTTGACACTGAATAGTTACTATAAAGGAAAAACAGTAGAAATTGTTGGCGAAAAAGAAGTTTTTGGGCAACGTATTGCTTGGGTTCGGATTTTTGGAAAATAAGGTGTTGTTTCAGTTTTACGATATTCCTGTTTAAAGTGCTTACTGAATGACATATCATTCGTTATGTTTAAATAGATGGCTTTGTGAATGATTTATCATTCAAATATTGCTTTATTTAGAAATATATTTATCTTTGTATGAATTATCATTCACTAATACATAAAATTAAGCTTTATGACTGATATATCATACATAAATTGGGATTCAATGAACGATAAGGCATTGGCAGAGCAGATAGGTACATTTGTTAAACACCATCGCATAGAGCAAAATAAAACGCAAGATATATTAGCAAATGCTGCCGGCATCAGTCGTTCTACTTTGAGTTTGTTGGAGCGTGGTGAAACAGTAACCTTGGCCACCTTGCTGCAAGTCTTGAGAGTATTGGATCAACTGCATGTGATGGAAGTATTTATGGTTCAGCAAACCATTAGTCCTTTGGCCTTGGCTAAAATGGAAAAAAATAAGCGAAAAAGAGCCAGTGGCAAAAAAGAAGAGTAAGACGAATCAATTTAGCAAGAAATGAATGTAGCAGAAGTGAAAATTTGGGGAGAACTAGTGGGTGCAGTTGCCTGGGATGAAAAAACAGGTCTAGCAAGTTTTGAGTATGATCCAAAATTTAAAAAACTTAATTGGGATTTGGCACCGCTAAAAATGCCAATCAATTCTTCAAAAAAAATAATCAACTTTCCCAATCTGCGTAAAAGTAAGAATGCTGAATTCGATACATTTAAAGGTTTGCCAGGTTTATTGGCAGATGTACTGCCCGATAAATATGGAAATCAACTCATCAATATATGGTTAGCCCAACAAGGTAGACCACAAGATAGTATGAACCCTGTTGAAATGCTTTGCTTTATTGGCAGCAGAGGCATGGGAGCTTTAGAATTTGAACCGACAACCATTAAAGAGAGTAAAAAAACATTTGACATAGAGATAAACAGTCTTGTAGATATAGCTCAAAAAATGCTATCCAACAGAGAATCTTTCACTACCAATATGCAAAAAGATGAAGAAAAAGCTGTAATGGAGATTTTAAAAATTGGTACATCAGCTGGTGGAGCAAGACCCAAGGCAGTAATTGCTTATAATGAAAAAACGGGAGAAGTTAAATCAGGGCAAACTAAAGCCCCAAATGGTTTTGAACACTGGCTTATTAAATTAGATGGTGTAAGTGATGTGCAATTGGGAGCAAGCAAAGGCTACGGTCGTGTGGAGATGGCTTATTACAATATGGCTATAGCTTGTGGTATTGATATGATGCCATCTAAATTATTGGAAGAAAATGGCAGAGCACATTTTATGACCAAACGATTTGACCGAGAAGGAGGAGATACCAAACACCATATTCAAACATTTTGTGCTTTAAAGCATTTCGATTTTAATTTGGTAAACAGCTTTAGTTATGAGCAATTATTCCAAGCAATGCGAGAATTGAAATTGACTTATCAAGATACCGAACAAATGTTTAGACGAATGGCGTTTAATGTGATTGCTAGAAACTGTGACGATCATACTAAGAACTTTGCCTTCAGATTAAAAAAAGAAGGTAAATGGGAATTAGCTCCAGCTTATGATGTTTGTCATGCATACCGCCCAGGAAGTGAATGGGTGAGCCAACATGCATTAAGTATAAATAACAAACGAAAAGAGATTACGAAAGAAGACCTTATTGTTATTGGTAAATCCATCAAAAATAAAAAAACAGTTAGCATCCTCGAAGAAATATATAAGGTGGTAAGTCATTGGAAGAAATTTGCTGATGAAGTAAATGTATTACCAGAACTACGTGATACAATTTTCAAAACCCTACTAAACTTGAAATAATGCTATGAAAAGGAAAAGCAATCGAAATTGTAGGCCAAAAAGAAGTATTTGTACAACGTATTGCTTGGGTTCGGATTTTGGAAGATAATCGTTTTTTACAGATTCCTTATGAAGAATTAGAAACCATAGAAAGCGTTTACAAGCTTTTGTATTTGTGTTTTATGTGTATAAAAACAAAAAGAGCTACAAATATTATTTATAACTCTTTTATTTTCAGGTGGAGAATATCGGAATCGAACCGATGACCTCTTGACTGCCAGTCAAACGCTCTAGCCAACTGAGCTAATCCCCCATTTGAGGCAGCAAATATATGAAATTTCTTCATCTGCAAGGCTTTAATCAAACGCAAAAATTTATCTTTTCTTTCACCGTTTCAGAGAATTTTCGAATTTGCCAGAATTTTGCCAGAAAGGTGCTGAAAATAACCTTGATCTAGAATGACTTTGTTTGATTTCGTTTAAAAATAAACAGATTAAAGTTTCGGATAAAAAATTGATTAACTTTGAATTTATAAACGCTTAAATTTGACCTGAAAAATTCAGATTTGTTTGAAGACATACCGTGTAGCAAAAACTGATGTTAGTAAATTTAGAAATCCACTAGACACAATATACGGAAACGGAAAATAACAAAAAGGTATGCTTTACATCTATATGATAGTATAAAAGTTAACTCTAGTAAGTGATAAAGGAGATATAAAAGTAATAGTAACGATACACGGACGTTACCACACATAAAATATATACGATAAAATGAAAAAAATAAAATTTAAAAATCTGTTATTTATTTGTCTGTTTTTGTTTAACACATCAATAACAAATGGACAAGAACAACTAATGGCAATTGATAGCCTATATTTGACATCAATTGACCATTTTTATAAAAATGCAGAGAATGCAAAAAGTGAAATTTGGAATGGTATGCAACTGGCTCCTATTTGTCTGTTTAGAATTAATGGTCCTGCCTTGTTGTATAATCACCCGAATCCTCCTGAAAATTTTATTTGGGTAACAGACAAATTGTATATTGGAGAACAAAAAGAATTGCAGCTATTTGGAGCGACTCAAATAGATATTAATGGGACATTGACAGCTATTGTTGACTATGGACTTATTCATTATTCTTGTATTGAAGAGGTATATGCTGACCTATTTCACGAGCTACATCATGTTTATCAGCGTAATTTTATTGAGCAAATTGGATTTGATAATCCTGCTATTCTTTTGACCTATCCCGAAAACCACATAAACGATGGTATAAAACTATTTGAACAAAAAACATTATACAAAATGTGCTTTGAACAAGACAGCAATAGCTTTCAAAAGTTAGTGAATCAATTTTATAGTTGCAGATTAAAAAGAGAACAAATTATCGGGGATTATTTAAGATATGAAGAAACCGTTGAAAGTATGGAGGGTCCAGCATTTTATTGTGAATATAAATTTTATAATCATTTTGCATTCCCTAATAAAGTATTGAAAGATAATTACAATCAGAAGCATTTTTTGGGAATCTTAACTACGCCCTTTTATGGACGAAAAAGTTTAAG
>JAGGUP010000151.1 GCA_021158405.1 Bacteroidales bacterium | reverse complement strand
TTGACGTAAAGAATTACGACGAATAATGGCCGCTTTAAGGGCGGTGAATTTTCCTGAAAAATACCTATACAATTCTTTTTCGCTGTCTTTTATACTAAATAAATCCATTGCATTCAAAAAGTTATCTATGGTTTTAAGTCTACTAATTGCTGCAATTTGAACACTAAATAGTGTCCCTTTTGGTTCTTGACTTAAACTAACTGTTGGAAATATTTTAGTCGAATTAACAGCGTTGTTCGAAACGTATAAAGAGTTTGTAGCATTATTATTTGTGTTTGCTGTTGTTTCTGTTTTAGTGTTTCGTTTTTCTTGAATTGGAGTATTAGGTATAACTAGTTTCTTGTTATCTTTGATTGCTATATTTGCATTTGCGTCTTTTCTATTACTTACTGTCGAATGATCTGGAATGCTATTTTTGTTGTCTGGGATCGTGTTTGCTATTGGAGTTTCTTGTTTATGTCTTCTATCTGATACTTCTGTATCTTGATAAGCCAACATACTTTCAATATCTTTTTCGCGCATCATTCGGATAGCTTCCAACTGTAAATCTAAAGCGCTGGATTCATATGAAAAAGCATCTTGTAAGAGGACTCTTTTTAATGAAAAAGAGAGTTCTGCACCAACTGCTTTAGATCGTTTATTTTCAGCTAACAGAATAAAATTCTCAATTTGATCGAAAATTGCCTGCATCAATTCTTTTTCTTTATTGCTTTGAGCTTCAAGCGACAGTTTATTAATAATCAGCGAATTTTTTCTATAGTTTTGTTTGTTTCTTTGAGCAATAATATCAAACTCCTCCAAAATGAGGTACATAGCAATTTGCTCTTTTTCATCTGCTTGACGCTTAAGATTTTCTCTGCTGGTTTCCTCTTTTGCATTTCCGGCCTGTTCACCTAATAAAGTGACTTCATCTAAAAGTTGAGCAATGCGATTTCGTATGTTTTTAAGATAATTTTCAAAATCATTTTTACCCTTATCAGCATTGTTTTTGTCTTCGGGGGAAAGTAATTTATATATTTCTCCTGCTTCATTAAATGCTAAAATTGATGCATTTTGCAAAGAATCCGCCTCCTTTCGGAGAATAACAATTTTTTGAGCGTTTTCACGAGCGGCAACACGATTTAATGTTTTACCTATTTCAAGTAATTGAACGGTTTCGCGCTTATTTATATCGAGTTCTTCGGCTAAAAGTTGAGCTTTAAGCAATTTTGTACTATAAGCAATTAAGTCATTCATTTTAGGTATCTTACCTAAATATAGTTTTGGGCTTATTTCTTGAGATAAAGCATTTTCTTCTGACCTTGTTGTTGAAAGAGCTCCTTGTTCTCTGGCTTCTAATCGTGCATTAAGTTCTGCCATTCGTTTTTCGGGATTCACAATTAGCTTACTGTTTTGAGATAGAAAATCAGAAGCTGAAAATTCATCAGCAATTTGAAGAATAGCTTCCGCTTTCTTAATTTCTTCATTCAAGTTGGTTCCTATAGCCAATTGTTGATCTGCATTCGCTTGTTTTTGACCTGCTAATTCTTCTTTTTCCTCTGCTTTAATAGTAATTTGTCTCCTTTTGAAAGCATTTGATTTAGTTTTAGCGTTTTCCTTTAAATCTTGTACTTCTAATAGTAACTGCATAGATTCATCGGTAAGCTGCTGTGAAGATTCAAAAGCTATGTTTGCTAATTTTCTTTGTGAGGAAATGCCATTAATGCTCGATTTAATCCAATCTAATACGAGGTTTTCCTGACTGAAAATAGGATTGTCGAGTGTGTTTTCTAAGGAAACTAATTGCGATTTTGCATTTTCAATTTGATCACTCTGCAAGGCTTGTTCAATAGCAAAGATTGCATTTGTGGATTCTTCATTTCGTTTCTGTTCCACTTTGTAAAGCGAGTCTGTTTTTTCTGCAAAACCTATAATGGCAAGCGATTGATACAATAAATCTTGGGATATCTTCTGTTTTTCAAGTACGCTATTTTGATCATTTATTATTCCTTTGTTGTATTGCTCACGTGCATTTTCAAAATCAAGCAATGCACTATTGGAAGCATCTAATTTTTCACTGGCTTTCTTGGTAAGTAATGCCGACTGCTGCTTTAGCCAATCTAAACGGTCAGCTTGTAGTTGATTTAAAGCTGATAATTCTTCCCTTATTTGTTCACTAGGACTCTTGATTACTATTTGATCTTTGACGATTCTATTTTCTTTCGGTTTATTGGTAAGTGGGGATGCTGGAGTGGAAATTGTTTTTCCCTTATGAATTGATTCTGTTGATTCATTTTGCCTTAATTTGTTGTTTGTTGCTAATTTTGTAGCTACCGGAATGTATGAAGCAAAACGTGAATCAAGTGTTAAAATTGGGGCGTCATTCCGTTCATTTTCCAAATAATAAACTGAAAAAGAACGTTCATTTAAAAGGTTAGAAGGATAATTGGGATAGAATAATTCCCCTTTAGAATAGTCCACTATTCGGGTATAATCAGTAAGGGTATCGGCTTTGCGAATCAGTTTGTCTAAAAGCGTAATATTTTTCCGTGTCTCTTTTTCGTTTTGAGTAGCTATGGTTTTTTGAATATCGCCAAAAAGTGCTGTGGCTTGAAATAATAGATTTCGTTGAGCGCTAATTTGATTATCAATCTGTTGCTCAATCTCATTTAATTTTTCGTATTCAAAATTTAGTCGAAGAGTTTTAAAGAGCGATTGATTTGCTTTTTTGAGGAGTTCTTTTTTCTGATTACGCGATGTTGCTTTTTGTGCGTTTTCAAGCTGAAGGCTTAAGTTAACATAGCCTTGCTTAGAGCTGCCTGCTTTTGAAGTTGCAAGATATTGTGTTTGCAGATATAGTGATTTTAAAGTCTCAAGTTTTGAATCGATTTTTAAAATCACTTTCTTAATACTGTCTGTAAGATCCGTTTGCATTTCGCGCACCGCTATCTGCTTATCGACATTAATCAGGTTAGTCTGCCGGATATTTTGCGTAATTCGAGCAGCATCGTTTTTTGTTAAAGCATCCAGTTTACGTGTTTGTTCCACCGGAATCTCTCTAAACGCTTTGTCCGAGATATTAATATCGAGCAGAGCCATATTTTTAATTTTACCTAAATCATTATCAGATAAATTATCTTTACTATACACATTTGATAAGTTTGCTACCTGCTTATTTTTTTTAATAATACCCACCTTATAAACTGATATTTTATTTCCTTTACTGCTTCTATTAGAGGCAAACCACGCAATGGTTTCATCCGAGTTGGAAATAAATAAGATATCATCTGCAGGTGTATTAAAAGGAAAACTAAGGTTTACGGGCTCGCTCCATTGATCTGTAATACTATCGAAAGTGCTTTGAAAAATATCAAATCCTCCCATGGAATTATGTCCTTTTGAGCTGAAATACAATGTTTTGCCATCAGGCATAAATATGGGATAATCTTCGTCATATTCAGTATTTATCTTGGAGCTTAATGCGATTGCCGGTGACCATTCTTTGTCTTTTTGTTGAATGCGGTAATAAATATCTTTTTGATTCTTTTTATTTATGGCATAAAAAAGAAGTTTTGCATTTGGATTAAAATAAGCAATATGATCTTCATTGTCTTTTTGGTCGACTTTGTTTAAAAATTCTTTTGGAAGATTGAGAATGCGCCCACCATAATCCATTAAATTGTATGAACGATAAAAAGCTTTCTTTTCAACTTCCGATTTTTCGATAACATATAAATCATCCACCGCTCTTAAAAGCTCAATCCCATTTTGGCACATCGCAATTTT
>JAGGUP010000080.1 GCA_021158405.1 Bacteroidales bacterium | reverse complement strand
CGTTTTTTAGTTAATTGTAAAAAGCTACTGGTTAATTCTGGTAGCTTTTTTTATATTCCTGTTTTTTTGATAGATCACAAAATAACTGCCTTATAAATGCGGCAGTTATTGTTCTTGCAAATAAGCAATTAAATGTGTCTATTCTAGATGAAGTGTTTTTCTTCCCACTCCGTAAGAAGCCTTTTAGCACTAGGAGTACATAAATAAATAAGTAATAATGTAGATATTATTGGTGCAGGTAAAAACATAGAAAAACGATGCACTTCAATAACATTTACAATAGCCAAAGTATAACCACCAATCATAGCCATTATAGATGCCATAATTCCCAATGGAATAGTATAAGCTTTACGCGTAAGAACACCAAAGCTCAAAGTTAACCAAGAAGCCGATCCAAACCAGGTTACTGCAAATACCACAGCATACATTCCTTTCCAAACATCGTTATAAGTTGTTGTTTGATACTTTGAAATGATAGCCACACCATTCACATAGGCTAACACATAAGCAATACCCGCGATAAATAAAAAAATGAGCAATTTTCTGTTTACCTTTCCGATATACATTATACCAAACCACAAAATTGTAGCGATAATAAATACAGGCATTGTTGCAGCTGGTAAATCGATACTTTTAGCAGGTATAGTTGGGAAAAATCCTGCTAACATTTGTAAAGCGGCAGCAATTGAACCATATCGCCATGCCCACTCCTGTTTTGTTACAAATCCATAAAGTACAGCACCCCATAAACCACTTGCTCCAATTCCCAACCATCCTAACATAGAATATGTTATCATAACAGCCAAAGCTTCGTCAGGTCGTGGAGGGACACTCGTAATCTTACCATTCACCACTAACATATAGTTTTCTGCCAATAGATAAAACAACAATAATCCAGTGAAAAATCCAATAATGGAAATAGCGACTCCTAAATAATTTATTTTTTTCATAATATAAAAATGTATTATGTTAGTTTATATAAACTAACTTGATTAGTAAAAAAAATTAAATTGTATATATTTCAAACTGTTTTCTTTCTTTATGCATTATTTATATAATTAGATATCCCAATTTGTTGCTTTACGCAAACTCAACCTTAAAATAAGAAAACTTATTCTATTTAATTTGGCGCTAATTAGTTAGCATTAACTAACATCAAATTTACAATAAAACTATTAATATCCAAATTTTTTCAGTAATTTTAGGCGGTAATAATAAATTAACATATGTTTATTCCTTAATAGATAAAGATTTAAGGGCCATTTTAACATTTTATTGTGCTCAAAGAAAAAGAAAAATGCAATTTTAATCGATTCTAAATTAGCAGCAAAAACCCTGAATTGGTAGTCTCTAGTGTGACTGAAAACATGTTTTAAAAATGCACACAGAGCTTGCCAACTATGCAAATATTTGCAAAATTGGAAATATTTTTATTTCTTTGTCAGCGTCAGCGAACGCTTACTTACAGATTAATTAAAGAGAGGAAATCAATCAAATTAAATAATTCTAATTATAAATCAATCAAATAATAAAAAATCATGTTTAAAGAAACAACAAAAAATCAACGAACCATTGCCGCAGTCATAGCATTGGTGGCAGGTATTTATTTTGTGGCTTTTGCCCCCACACAATTAATGTGGACATTAAAACATGCCATAGAAGCCGTTATGGAACGTTTAATTCCATTCGATCCAGATTTTTACACAGCCGTACCCATTCTGGGAGTCACCGCTGGTATAAATATGCTATTAATAGCATTTGCTGGAACATTAATGATTATTGTAGCTCGCAATGTTTATAAAGGTAGTTTAGAATCAAGAGCAATAGCTTTTGGAGCCTCAGGAATGGCGGCCGTTATTGGAATGGTATCATTTATTCCATGGATGGTATTGGTTGTTTCAGATTATTCACAGGGACCTGTTCCTGGCATTCCTGCACCTCCAGCTGACCAGTCAGCTACGCCTCCAGTATTGATAATTATGGTAGTAGGTCTAATTTCCTATTTCTCTTTGCTTTTATTAGATAAGGATAAGATAAAGGATAAGATTCTCAAGTCTATTATTTATTTAGCTATCGGTGTTGTTGCCGGAATGGTATTTATGAACGCTCAGCATGGCGTACGTTATTTTAACTTTATTCCTGAATATCAAACAGAAACTGTAGATACTTACTCTCCTTATAGTAATGTTTACACAAATTTAGATCATTACGATGCTATTGCACTGACTACTATTTCGCAAAAACAAGTAGATAGCCTTAAAGCTGACACACCTGTTGATATCGTTCGCAAATACAAAGATCCGGCAACAGGTAAACATGTTGTTGAGAGCGTTGTAGTTAAAAAGACAGAAGCAACTTATAATCCAAACACCATCTCACTATTATTAGGTGGATACGGTAATTATATTGCTGCTTACATGATGATGTTCATGATGCCTTTCGTTTTCTTACGCAAAAAATGGGCTTATAACACTATGCTAACAGTTACCTTATTCTCAGCCATTGCAACCTTCCAAAACTATTTTGTAAGAGGTTCTTTTGAGTGGGCTGTAGGCGGTATAATGTCACTAGGTTTATTTATTTTATTACTACTTCCTTTCTTCAAAAAATATTTGACTGAAGAAGGAACAGAAGAAGATAAAGCTTAATAAACAATATATTAAACTCAATGAACAAAAAATTGTTCATTGAGTTTTTTTTATTAAATATTTCAGTACCTTTATAGTTTAATTCATTTTAAACTAAATAAATTATGGAAACAACACTACTAGATCAGGTTATTTTATTAATTACAGGGCTTACAGCCGTTTATTTAATCTATCGGTTTATTCAGGCCAATAAAGATACTGCCGAGCAAACTAAGTATTATTATCATTACATTGTTTCATTTGCTGTACTTTTTGTAGCAGGCGTTTTAATAATCTTATTCGATTTTGCTATTTTAGCTCGACCCGAAATAAAGATTGTTGCCACACTTATCCCTTTTGCACTTGCAACTGGTTTAATATGTCAGTTTTATGAAAAGTATGCAAAGCCTTATGTATTGTTTTTAATGCTAGGATTCATCCTCGTCATTTTACAAAACTATGGCGTCATCGAAACTAAACTTATCTACCCAATTTTCCATTCCATTGCAGGATTAACAATTTTCTTTGTACCAATTATTGTGGTAAAGAATAATGCAGCAAATAAAGGATTTATATGGGTTACTGTTGGTTCAACACTTATAGGAATTGGCGGAATTGCTTTAGCTTTTCTTGGTGCAGAAAAACCTCTTTTAGGAATTTTTACTGCTGAAGTTATTTTCACAATTTTAACTCCAATCTTATTGCTTATGACATTAGCATACACTTGGGGGTTTATGAAAAATATGTCAAAAAACTAAATGAATTTTAAACAAAAAACCGATGAATAGATTTAATTATCTCTTCACTTCAACAAAAGGTCTTATACTGACAGCTATTTCACTTGTAGCAATAGAAACAGCTATTTTTCAAACGCTGTCGGGTCCTATGGTTGAGTGGGGAATTAGAGATTTAACAGTCAAATGGCTGGGCATGGATTTGAATCCTGCTGAGAGAGCAGGTAGAATTATAATGCTCTACCACACTATTGCCATGGCAATAGTTGCCATTGAAGTTTATATGATGACTTCAGTTGTTCCTATGCGCAAGCACGAACAAAAGAATATTAATCTGCTTGTAACTGTAGGTTATATAATGGCCATGGTATTTGGTCTTGCTTTTGCCTATTGGGGTCACAATTTCGCCTTTCACGGATTATTCCTAGTTGGGCAATCCTTAGTGTTCTTTTCCGGAGTATTATTAGCTATCGCTTTTAATCCTTGGAAAAAAGAATATTACGTAACCAATAAAGATTATGCCCATTTCAAAAGCGGAATGGATATGGAACGCATGGCCTTTTTTGTCATGGCTGTTGCCATGCTTATTTCTGCAGGTTATGGTGCCGTAACAGGCTCTTTTTGGTCCAATGGTCATGAAACCTTTTTAGCTGAAGATCTGATTCGCGATCCAAACAAAACACATTTACAAAAAGCAATTGTTGGTCACTTACATATTATGGTAACACTAGTTGCCGTATCCATCACATTAGTTGTTGGTAGACGGCTAGAATTTAAAGGTCTTTTCCATAAAATCGCTATGCCATTTATGATTGTCGGAACCATGGTTATTTCGGGTGGTGTTTGGTCTGTTGTATGGTCTCCTAATGCTCACACATTTATTTATATTGGATCTATAGGGGTTATGTTTTCAGCATTAATGTTGGTTATTTACAGTTGGAAAAAACTTATCCACGATAATTCTATTGAGTTAGGATACAAAAAGCCAAATGTTTTTCAAAAAATTAAAGCTTTGGTACACGATCCACTAAAATTCGGACCAACTTGGCAAATGGTTTTCATGAACTTTACAGTTAGTGGTATTGGTATTTTTATGGCTATTAAACTTGAAGATATCTTCAGAGTATGGCCGGCACGTGAAGAACGTATTACACTCACAGGTCACTGGCATATTTTAGCAGCAATTATCGCTACCATTATTCTAATGTATTATGCCGACATTGCTGGTATTAAAGGGAAAGCAAGAAAATGGTTTGGTTGGGTTATGATTATAGGTTCAGACATTGCTTTTGCCTCTATGACTATATACTCCATGAAACGCTTATTTATTCCTCAAGAGGTTGCTCAGCAAGGTTTAATGAACACAACCATGTTATTGGCTGATTTCGGTTTAGGCGCCTTATTGGTAACAACTGCTATTTTGCTTGGATGGAAACTCTTTGATTTATTCAAAGGCGATGGCGTTTGGAAAAAAGAAGCTGCTGATCCTGAATTAAAAACGACCAGAACATCTAATCCTGTACTCAATCTTAAAAAAGAAAATGAATTTAATAGCGAAGGAGGTGAACAATGAAAAAATTAATTTATTTGGCTTTCGTACTCGTTACTTTTGCTAGTTGTTCTACAGCCGTAATTATTAACGAAGAAACTCCAAGTGTTGATACAGGCGTAAATCCTGACAGTTGGGCAGTAATTCCCGCGGGTCCATTTTATTATGGTATGCATGCACTTCCAGAAAGTATCGACTATGATTATGAAATGATGATAACCGATGTGACCAATCTTCAGTATTCAAATTATCTGAATGAAGCTTTAGCTAAGGAAACAATTAGCATAGTAGATGGAAATGTCATGGGTTTTTATCCCGGTGAACCTTTTGATAATTACAAACATGAATGGGAAATAAAAGCGGGTGATTATCTGCATATGCCTTTCACAGAGCCCGGTTGTCATGTCAAAATGTTAGATGGCAAATTCACCGTTGATAAAGGTTTTGAAAATCATCCGGTAGTCATGGTTACTTGGTATGGAGCTAGAGCCTATGCTCAATTTTATGGGTATCGATTACCTACAGAAAAAGAATGGGCTAAGGCAGCACGTGGTACCGATTTGAGAGCCTATCCTTGGGGAGATGAGATTAATGAGCATTATACAAACTACGGAAGCAGTCATAACGCGCTTCAGCGTCTTTATGGTGGTAATATTTCACGGACAATTCCTGTAGGTTATTTCAACGGAACAACTTATGGAGATTTTGAAACTATTGATAACAGAAGCCCTTATGGATTATACGATATGGGTGGAAATGTTTGGCAATGGCTGAGCGATGACTATTCAAAAGTACATTATCGTTATATGCGCGGTGGTAGTTTCACCAATTATGAATACAATATTTTTGTATGGGCTAGAAATGATGCCGGAGCTGATTTCTATAATATCAATATTGGTTTTAGATGTGCCAGAGATATTGTAAAAGCAGAACCCGTTGTAGAAGGAAGTGAAATTACAGAAGAAATAGCTGAATAAAGAACACGTTTATTCACTAAATAATTCTAATGATTTTTTTAAAAGCACCGGAAGAAATTTTAACTTCTGGTGCTTTTATCTTGATAAAAATAGTTTTATGATTAATAAATTAAAAATAAAGTTAGGAATCTATTGGGAGCTAGTTAAGAGTTTACAAACTATGCTCTTACTGCTAACAGGTATTACTGGCTTTATCAGTTCTCGTTGTCCATATAATAGTTGGGAATTAACGCTGGGAATGATTGCCAGTTTATTCTTAGCAATTAGCGGAACCACCGTTTATAATATGATCTGGGACAGAGATATTGATGCCAAAATGAAAAGAACCAAAGATAGACCTTTACCAGCTAATAAAATCAGCGTTAAAGAAGCCATCATTTTTGGTACTATTCTAAATATTGCAGGTTTAGGTTTGGCCTATTATCTATCTCCATTATACGCTTTAATTATTTTTGGCGGTTTATTTATAGATTTCGTCATTTATACCATTTGGTTAAAAAGAACATCTGCTTGGTCAATCGTTTGGGGAGGAATCTCAGGCGGTATGCCCATTTTAGCCGGCCGTGTTTTGGGTGTTGGCGAAGTTGATATGATTGGTCTTCTTTTAGGCCTTTCAGTCCTATTTTGGATACCCACGCATATTATGACTTTTAATATGCGCCACTTTGAAGACTATAATAATGCACAAATTCCAACATTTGCGGCCAAATATGGTTTTAAAAGAGTACGTCTAATTATTGCTCTTTCTACTATCGCTTCGGCTACTGCATTTGCTTTAGGTGCATTTGCCTTAGGCCTGTCTTGGGGTTTTGTACGAGTCCTACTTATACTAGCCTCTATCGCTTTTGGATTTGCAATATATAGTATTATCTATCCTAGCGAAAAATCTAATTTTCAAGTATTTAAAATTGCCTCATTATACATGGCTTCTGCCATGATTATAATTATTTTAGGTTCATTATATTTTTAATTATGCCAAAAGTTAATAAAAACATTCTCATTCTTACTTCTGGAATTATGTGGAGCGGAGTTGGGATTTTCCTAAACAGTCTTGCATATAAGTGGATAGTATTACTTTCCTTAAACGAAACAATTTTTGCTATAATAGCTGGTTTATTATTAGGAAGCGCAATAGCTTATTTCGGTTTTAATGGTTTAGCCAATAAAAATGTTAACCGCATCAATCAATACCAAGGAAAAGTCTGTTTTTGGGCCTTCCAAAAATGGACAACTTATGTACTTATTATTTTTATGATGAGCCTTGGTATTTTTATGCGAAACACACCGCTTATTCCAAAATTTCTTTTAAGTCCAATATATATCGGTATTGGATTATCCCTTTTTGTAGCTAGCTTTCGCTACTATTTATTCTTATTTAAAAATGGAAGCTATAAAAATGCCTAGGGTAAAACCCCATATTCTAATACTTATTACTGGAATTATATGGTTAATTGCAAGTTATATCCTATTAAGAAGAGCATACAGTTGGATAGATATATTAACAAATACTCAATTATGGATTGGAACAATAATAGCCATTCCCTTTACATTCGTTAAAATATATTTTATCTTTCATAAACTTACAGTAAAAAATATTCAGCGAATTAAATCATTCAAAAATTCAAAAATTAGTGTTTGGGAATTCCACTTGATGAGGGATAAACTATTAATAATATTAATGATTATCCTTGGTTCAACTTTACGAAGGGCTCCATTTATTCCAAAATGCGTCCTCTTCCCTATTTACCTGGCTATAGGTATTGCTATGTTTTATGTTTGGATTCTATATTTAAAAGCTTTTTTAAAAAATAAAAAAAAATAAGTTTAAATTAAACCTTTTATAAATACATACATCTAAGATATGATTATATGATGTATTTATTAAAAAGATT
>JAGGUP010000019.1 GCA_021158405.1 Bacteroidales bacterium | reverse complement strand
GCTCAAAGCACTTTTAGGTGGTTTTTCTATTTGGTCTATTTGCAGTTGGTAATTTTTCCCGGTTTCTGCGAAAAAAGAAAAGGATTGATTGCCAATTTTAATAAAAACCTCTTGAATATCGTTTATTTCAAATTGAAGTTGGAAGGTTTCATTTGTTTCAATTACGCATTTATCAAGTATTATTTCACGAAAACTTAGGCGGTCACTAGATGTTGATGCTCGAATCGCCATTCCGTTTCCCTGAACGACTTTTCCTTTTACAATGGTTGGTAAAGCATAAGAAAATTGAGAAATGGAAAAGAAAAAGGCAAGAAAAATTAACTGTTTAAAATGCTGTGTCATTTATCGTATCACTTAAAAGCTTTGATTATTTGAGAAATTGAAGCACTTCTACAGGAACAAACTGATCTACTTTTCCCTTGTGGCGTAAAATATCACGAACAATAGATGAATTGATTGCAGTATGCTCTGGCTGAGTAAGTAGAAAAACAGTTTCAATATCCGGATTCAGTTGTTTATTGATCTGTCCAATGCTGCGTTCAAATTCGAAATCTGCAGACGTGCGCAATCCTCGAAGCAAAAACCGTGCGTTCACCTCACTACAAAAATCAATAGTTAAACCTGTATAGCTTTGTATTTCAACTTTTTCGCAATCGGCAAAAACAGCTCGAATCATTGCTTTGCGGGTCTCTAAATTAAAATAAGTTGATTTTAATGCGTTTATTCCAATGGCGATAATAATTTTATCGAATAGAGGAATTGCTCTGCGAATGATCGACTTATGTCCGCAGGTAATCGGATCAAAAGACCCGGGAAATATTGCTATTTTATCCATAATTAATCTTCTTTATCGTACCAACTTGCGTACATATTATAAGAATCTGAAATGCGATTTACTTCGCCTTTGAGTAATTGTTCGTCCATATTTTTAATTTTTTTGGCAGGAATTCCGGCCCAAACGCTTCCTGATTCGATATGAGTTCCTTTGGAAACAACAGCGCCGGCAGCCACTATGGAATTACTTTCTACCACAACATTATCCATCAGTATTGATCCCATACCTATTAAAACATTGTCGCGGATTTTACATCCATGTACAATAGCATTGTGTGCGATGGAGACATTATTTCCAATTTCAACAGACGATTTCTGATACGTACAATGAATGATAACTCCGTCTTGTATATTCACATTGTTTCCAATTCGAATGCTATGCACGTCGCCTCTCACAACGGCATTAAACCATACGCTGCATTTATTGCCCATCACCACATCTCCCACAACTGTTGCATTATCAGCCAGAAAACAATTCTCTCCAAAAATAGGGGCTACACCTTTTACTTTTCGTATGATTGCCATCTTAAAATTTTCTCAAAATTAATGAAAAAAGAGAACACGAGTTTTATAATGTTTAAATTTGTGATATGATTAGACCATCCTATTTAAAAGAAGGTGACCAGATAGGTCTGGTTTCACCGGCAAGTAAGATTAATATAGGCGAGATTAAAGTCGCTGTTCGGATGCTTCAGAATTGGGGCTTAGAACCTGTTTTTGGGTCGCATTTATTTACACAGGAAAATCAGTTTGCAGGAAGTGATGAGCAGAGAGCATCGGATATGCAGGGATTTTTGAATAATCCTGAAATAAAGGCAATTATCAGTACTCGAGGCGGTTACGGAAGTGTACGCATTATTGACAGATTAAATTTTGATCTTTTCAATCGTTTTCCAAAATGGCTGATAGGTTATTCCGATTTCACGGTTTTTCACAGTCATTTGAATGCGCGATTAAAAACCGAGAGTATCCATGGGACTATGCCATTGAATTTTCCGAAAGATGAAAAAGCAAACTCCTCTACAGAAAGTTTACGCAATGCTCTTTTTGGAAATTTAGATGCTCATACTTTTAGACCTACAAAAGTTATCCGTGCAGGAAGAGCAAAAGGAGAATTGATAGGCGGAAATTTATCCATTTTATATAGTTTGATGGGCTCTATCTCGGAAATGGATTTTGATGGTAAAATTTTGTTTATAGAAGATTTAGGCGAATATCTTTATCATATTGACAGAATGATGATGAATCTAAAACGTACTGGAAAATTGAAGAATCTGGCTGCTTTAATTGTTGGTGGAATGAATGATATGAGAGACAATAAGGTTTCTTTTGGCAAGACTGCCGAGAAAATCATTTTAGAACATATAGAAGAATATATTTATCCAGTAGTATTTGGTTTTCCGGCTGGCCATATAGCGGATAACCGAGCATTGATCTTTGGCCGAGAAGTTTCTTTAATGGCAAATGCAGAAGAAAGTATCTTGTCTTTTGTCTAGTGTTTGAACGGTTTTCGTGTAACCAAACTTGAATTTGTCGTCAATATGCTATATATTTAGCTAAATTTTAATTTGAGAAAATATGGATTATACTTCTGATTTTTGCATCATGGACTACTTATCTACCAGTGATAGTGGTTTCATCGTGGCGCTCATCGTGTTTTTAGTTGTTGCCGAATGGAAGGTTTATACTAAGGCTGGACAATCAGGCTGGGCAGTCCTTATCCCCTTCTATAATTTATATATTTTGCTCAAAATTGTAGGGAAACCAGGTTGGTGGCTTTTGCTATTGCTTGTTCCAATAGTAAATATTATTATCCCAATTTATGTTGTTTATCTGTTATCAAAAAGTTTCGGACAAGGAGTTGGATTTACTATTGGATTGATTTTTCTTAGTTTTATTTTCATCCCGATTCTAGGATTTGGAGATTCAAAATATTTAGGACCTGCCGGCGTAAATCAATTTTCCTAATGAACGATAAACAAGAATTGGGCAAGCTGGGCGAAAATTTCGCTCTTCATTTGTTGGTTTCTAAAGGATTTAAAATTTTAGAAACAAATTGGCGGCATCGTAAAGATGAAGTTGATATTATTGCCAAAGACGATGCCTATTTAGTTATTGTTGAAGTAAAAACGCGAAGCACCAACTATTTTGGAGAGCCATTTACCGCCGTAACCAAGAAAAAGCAAGGCTTTCTTATTCGTGCTGCCAATGCCTATATTGAGAAAAATAATATCGATTTAGAATGTCGTTTTGATATTATTTCAATTGTTTTTGCTCAAAACAAACATCAAGTGGAGCATATTGAAGATGCTTTTTATCCTGAATAAAAAAACAGATCTTTTTAAGATTGTCGAATTCTTAGAAACATCATATTGGAAAAGCACAAAATGCCAAATATGCTATAAAATATTAAAAGATGAGATAATTGAATTGTGCCATCTGGCACACAAAAGGGGTAGAAATTATTTCGGCAATGGTTTTATCACGTCCCGTACGGGACGTAATTATTTCATAATTAATGTATTGCTACCTATTATTATGTTCCTAACGGCACTATTTATCAACCAAGGTGCAACATATAATTATCCGGACGAATACGATTTTTAATAATAATTCCAAACAAAGCGTACTTTTGCAGCATGCATAATCACTTAGTCGATTTTATTTTAAAAGAAAAACTTATCGCCAAAGACGAGAAAGTACTTTTAGCCGTTAGTGGCGGTATCGACTCGATGGTGATGTGCCATTTATTTGCGCAAACCGATTTCTCTTTTGGAATAGCCCATTGTAATTTTGCTCTTCGAGGAAAAGAATCTGATGGCGATGCTTTATTTGTTGAAGCCTTAGCAAAACAATACAATATTCCTTTTTATCTTCACAACTGTGATGCTTCGGCTTATGCCAAAAAGCAAAAAATTTCTATTCAAATGGCTGCTCGCGATTTACGTTTTGCCTGGTTCAGAGAGCTTTGTGAGAAAGAAGATTATGCCGTTTATGCTACTGCTCATCATGCCGATGATGCCATTGAAACTTATTTTATCAATCAATTGAGAGGAACAGGAATTGCAGGTATGCATGGCTTATTGCCAAAAAACGGGAAACTTATTCATCCACTTTTATTTACCACTCGAAAAGAAATAGATTCGTATGTAGAGCAAAATAAATTAAGTTATCGCGAAGACAGTTCGAATAAATCCGTCAAATATTTACGTAATAGTTTGCGACATAATGTACTTCCTGTTTTGGAAAATATTCAACCTGCTTATCGTGAAATATTTATGCAGAATATGGAGCGTTTTTCGGCTGCAGAATCAATCTATTTGCAGAAAATTGAGGAAGAAAAGAAAAGGATTTGCAGAAAAGAAAAGGAGGATTTACTAATTGCCATCTCGGAGTTAATAAATCTAAATAGCGTTTCAACCTATTTATATGAATTTATTAAGGAGTTTGGATTTGTTTTTTCCCAAGTTGAAGATGTATTGGAATCGATAAAAAATGGATATTCAGGCGCTCAATTTTTCTCCTCTACTCATGTGCTTTTGCGCGATCGTGATGAATTAATCTTAACGATTAAAAGAGAAGAAAAAAGAGAAGTTGTAGAATTGAAAAATAATGAGGGAGAAATCCATTCGCCACTCTTTTTGAAATGGGAAACATTAAAGGAATTTCATATTGAAAAAGATGCTCATTTGGCTTTTCTGGATGTCGATAAATTGAAATTCCCCTTAAAACTCAGAAAATGGGAGCAAGGCGATACTTTTTATCCTTTGGGTATGCGAGGTAAAAAATTGGTGAGCGATTTTTTTATCGATATAAAATTGAATCAATTTCAAAAAGAAAATGTCTGGTTATTGCTTTCTAATGAAGAAATTGTTTGGATTGTGGGTTATCGTATTGATAATCGTTTTCGTATCTCAACCGAAACAAAACAAGCCTTAAAAATAGAAGTTCAGTATTAACCTGAGCTCGGTATAAGGAATGTCTTACAGAAAGCAAAATATCGTCTGTTAGATGCTTTCCCCCAGGGCATTAACAAGCTTCATCCATGCTTTCTCATGTTTTTTTAAATTAACCCGTTAGTTCTACAAAAATCTGAGTCGTCTGTAAAAACCTCGTTAATAGCTGCCCGCTAGCTGGCGGATTCTTTATATCGAACTCAGGTTATTATATTATTTCAAAGATCCAACCACTCGCAGTGCTTTTGTAAGGATGCTGAAGTTTTGAGGCCCTTGTCCAACAGATTCGCCATCTGTTTCAATCTCAAGCTGATTTTTAGCAAAAGAAATCACCGTATCTTTTAAGACAGCAATTTTAGGGTGAGTGATAAAAGAACCATCATACAAGCCTTTTAATTCTTTAATAACTGTCCATTTACTTATGTTTTTGATAATCGTAATATCGAAAAGTCCATCGTTGGCAATTGCATTGGGAAGTTGTTTCATACCACCGCCATTGTATTTTCCAATTCCAATACCAATACTAAACATTCTTTCTTTGAACTTTTGTTTTCCAACGGTCAGTTGCATTTGTTTAGAATTGTATTTCAAGAGTGTTTTCAATAAAATGAGTATATAACTCAAGGCATTGCCTTTTCCTTGTTCTTTTAGTTTGTTTGCAGCATGGGCAACTGTAGCATCAAATCCAATACCAGCCACATTGGCAAAATAGCGGGTTGGAAATTTATTATTATGAAAATCGACTAAGCCAATATCCTGAACAACCGTTTTTTCGTCGCGAATCAATTTTATAGCATCGATATATTTTGTTGGTACTTGAAAGGTTCTGCACCAATCGTTTCCGGTTCCAACGGGAACCATGCCGATAGTGATTGTTTTTGGGTCAACATCTTTTTGATTGAAAACGCCATTTACGACTTCATTTAAAGTGCCATCGCCACCAACAACTATCAATTTACGAAATCCTTTTTCAATAAATTGTTTAGTCAATTCAATGGCATGTCCTTTACATTCGGTAAATTCAAATTCAAATTCTATTTTAGTACGCTTGATAAGTTTTTGAATAGTAGGCCAGTTTTTTTGGCATTTACCACTTCCCGCGTTTGGATTAACTATTAATCCCCAAGTTAATTCTATTTTCTCCATCGGCGACAAATATAGGAATTTCTTAAAATGATTACTGTAAATGAAAAAGAGAGGTTAAATAGAAAAGGAATATTAAAAACAGACTCTTAGAAATTTATAGACGACTTTGATTTTTTAATTGTTTTATCTGAAAAAATCCTTTTTGAAAACAATAAGCGTTTACTTTTGCATCCTAATAGAATCCTATATGCAGCTTTATCTTGCCCCTTTGCAGGGATATACAGAATTTTTATTTCGTAATGCTTATGCACGGCATTTTGGTGGCATTGATAATGCTATTGCTCCATTTTTGCCTTCCGGATTGGGTGTTACCGTAAAACATAGACGAATCCGCGATTTATGGAAAGAGAACAATGGACAGATTCCTGTAACCCCTCAAATTTTGGGAAAAAGTTCTCCTGAAATTGTGCCTGTTGCAAAATATCTCTTTGATTATGGTTACGATACATTGAATATCAATATGGGTTGTCCTATTCCTTCTATACGTTCTAAGATGCGCGGTTCAGGAATTCTTGCCTATCCTGATATGGTGGAAATGCTTTTGGAAAAACTATTCAATGACTTGCAGAATAAGTTGTCGCTAAAAATTAGATTGGGGAATGAATCTGCAGAGGAAGTGAAAGAGCTGATTCCTATAATTAATCAATTTCCTATTAAAGAATTGATTATTCATCCACGTATTGGCACTCAAATGTATGAGGGAATGGTTGATTTAGATTCTTTTTCATGGTGTGTTGAAAATGCAAAAGCGCCAATTGTTTATAGTGGAGATATTTTTGATTTGGCAACTTTTCGAAGATTGAGAAATCAATTTCCAAGTATAAGTCGATGGATGATAGGAAGAGGTTTATTATTTTCTCCCTTTTTGCCGGAGATTATTAAAAAAAACGATTGTGGTTGGGTGAAAAATGAACTTCATCGATTTTGGGATTTTCACGATGATTTGGAAGAGCAGATTTTGACTTTTCGCGATCGACCTAATAATCAGTTAAATAAATTGAAGGAATACTGGCGATATTTTTCACAAGCTTTTCAAGATTCTGAAACCCATTTTTATCGTATTTCACGTACTACAGATTTGAATAGTTTCCGTTTAATCGTAGAACAAATTCAATTAAAAGGAATATGGAAAGCGGGATTAGGGGAAACGGATCATTTTGAATTTATTAAATCCTTGTAATTAGATACTCAGAAATTGAAATTGTTAATAATTTCGATTTTCTGATCTTACAAGCGGTTTGAAAACCAGTATTTTTGCAATAAAGAAGATTATTTTGGATTCATTATTTGAAAGTTTAAACAAAGAACAGCAGATTGCAGTTGAGAAAACCGACGGCCCCGTTATGGTAATTGCTGGAGCTGGTTCGGGGAAAACACGTGTACTCACTTATCGTATTGCTTATCTTTTGCAAAAAGGTGTAGATCCCTTTAATATATTGGCTTTAACTTTTACCAATAAAGCCGCCAAAGAAATGAAAAGTCGGATTGGTGATTTAGTAGGATACCAATTAGCAAGAAATGTTTGGGCAGGAACTTTCCACTCGGTTTTCGCACGTATTCTTCGCTCCGAAGCAGATAAACTAAGTTATCCCAGAAATTTTACTATTTATGATACAGATGATTCAAAAAATTTGATAAAAACCATTGTCAAAGAAGTTAATCAAGATCCTAAAATTTATCAAGCATCACATATTTTGGGGCGAATTTCGTCTGTAAAAAACAATTTAATCTCAGCCGAAGGCTATAATCAAAACGAGGATTATATGCTCGAAGATAAAAAAGCAGGAAAGCCTTATCTTGGACAAATTTATACGATTTACCAAAGGCGCTTAGCACAATCGGCGGCTATGGATTTTGATGATTTGCTGTTTAAAACAAATGTTTTGCTCCGTGATTTTCCCGAAGTCTTGTATAAATACCAGCAAAAGTTTAAATACGTGTTGGTTGATGAGTATCAGGACACTAACTATTCTCAATATTTAATTGTAAAGAAATTAGTCGCAAATAATGAAAACATTTGTGTTGTGGGTGATGATGCGCAGAGTATTTATGGTTTTCGAGGTGCGGATATAAAAAATATTCTCAATTTTAAGAACGACTATCCGGAAGTCAGTGTAGTTAAGTTGGAGCAAAATTACCGATCAACTCAGGTCATAGTCAATGCGGCTAATGCGCTTATTCATAACAATAAAAATCAGATATTTAAAACAGTTTGGACTTCGAATGATGAAGGTGATCGTATTAAATTGCTACGCGCTTCTTCCGATTTAGAAGAAGGACGTTTAATTGCGCAACAGATTTTTGAGGACAAGATGAATCTTTTGGCAAAAAACAGCGATTTTGCCATCTTGTACCGCACGAATGCGCAGTCAAGATCGATTGAGGAAGCATTACGGAAAATGAATATTCCCTATCGCATTTATGGGGGATTATCCTTTTATAAAAGGAAAGAGATTAAAAACGTTTTGGCCTATTTCCGTTTGGTTATCAATACGAAAGACAATGAAGCTTTCAATAGAATCATAAATTTTCCGGCTCGAGGCATCGGTAAAACAACGCTCGAACACATTACTATTGAAGCTGCAAAACGTGAATTAAGTTATTGGGATATTATTGAACAATCGCATAAATTTAGCTTAGGAATAAATAATGGGGCACATAAAAAACTGGATGATTTTGTGTTGATGATTAAGAGTTTTCAAGCAGAATTAAAAACTATTGATGCTTATGAATTAGGAAATAAAATTGCAAGAGACTCAGGCTTGATTTCTAATTTACATAATGATAAAACGCCGGAAGGAATCAGTAGATTTGAAAATTTGGAGGCGCTTTTAAATGGTATTAAGGAGTTTGTGGAAAAGGAAGAAAGCGATATACTAGAAGAAAAATCAGAAAAAGGTTTGTCGGATTTTATGCAAGACGTAGCTTTGCTTACGGATGCTGATGAAGAAGACAAAGACAATATTGAAAAAGTCTCTCTAATGACTATTCATCAGTCAAAAGGTTTGGAATATCCTTATATTTCTATAGTTGGGCTGGAAGAAAATTTGTTTCCTTCTGTACAATCCATTGGTTCACGTGCCGATTTGGAGGAGGAGAGGCGCTTGTTTTATGTTGCACTTACACGGGCTGAGAAAAAAGTGGTTTTATCGTATGCGGAGAGTCGTTTTCGTTGGGGAAATTTAAGCTTTTGCGAGCCCAGTCGGTTTGTAGAAGAAATAGAAGAGGAGTTTTTGGATATGCCACGAAGCAGATCCTATTCCAACACTTCCATGCCTTCAAATCCATATAAACCTATTTCTAACCGTAACACTCGTGGCTTGGCGAGTCGGCCAAGTTCGATAAGTGGAGAAGCTGGAAAATCGACTTATAAGCGAATACAAAGTGAAGCAACTGGGATTGTAAATCGGCCAACATCCAATTTCAAAGCGGCAGAAATTGACGATTTGCAAGTCAATATGGAAGTGGAGCACCAACGTTTTGGGCTTGGTAAAATTGTGAAAATTGAGGGGGCTGCTTCCAATAAAAAAGCGACGGTTCATTTTCCCAAAATAGGTGAAAAACAATTGCTTTTGCGTTTCGCAAAACTGCGGATTGTTAAATAAATTTGTACCTTTGCTAAAATTTCCTCAACTATAAATGGCAGTACCACATATTAATTTCATACACATGGATTACAACAGTACACGCGAAAAATTGATAATACCGGAGTATGGTCGCAACGTTCAAAAAATGATTTATAATGCGCTTACTATGGAAGATCGTGAGAAAAGGACTTCCTTTGTTAAGTACATTGTTGGCGTGATGACTCAGATGCATATTAGCAATGGATCTTATGGTGATTATAATCATATGATTTGGGATCATCTTCACATTATTGCCGATTACAAAATGGATGTCGATTCGCCTTATCCAATGCCGGATAAAGAAGCGATTGAAGCAAGACCTAAAATGATAGGTTATTCAACACATAAGATAAAATACAAGCCTTACGGATCGAATATTGAAAAAATGATCAAGCTGGCAATTACCTATGAAGAAGGTGATGAAAAAAACAGTCTTGTGGAAAATATTGCCAATCATCTAAAAAAAGCATATTTAAATTGGAACCGAGAATCGGTAGATGATGAGATTATTTTAAGGCATTTAGCTGTGTTATCTGAAGGTAAATTAAAATTGAATGAGGATTTTAAATTTATTTCAACAGACGTTTTAATCGCCCAAAGCCATAAAAAGAAATGGGTTGATAATCGTTCACCTTCCAGAGGTGGAAATAAACCTTCGAACAGACAGAATAATAAAGGCAGACAAAATCCTAAAAGAAAACAATTTCGCTAAAAAGAAGTGATACCTTGATTTAACAATGGGTTGCACGAAATAAATTTTATTCCAAACTATGAGCTCCTTTATTATTGAAGGCGGGTTTAAATTATCTGGGAGCATTCAGCCTCAAGGCGCTAAAAACGAAGCTCTTCAAGTCTTATGCGCCGTTTTGCTAACAGATAAAAAAGTTGTAATAAATAACATACCGGATATTCAGGATGTTAATCGACTGATTGATATTTTGCGCGCAATGGGTGTAAAAGTAGACGATTTAGGAAATCATTCTTTTGCTTTTCAAGCGGATAATGTAGATTTAAATTATCTTAAATCAGAGGCTTATTTTCAGCTGGGCGGAAGTTTACGTGGTTCTGTTATGCTTATGGGCCCTCTTTTAGCCAGATTTGGCGTAGCGTATTTACCAACTCCGGGAGGTGATAAAATTGGTCGTAGGCGAATGGATACCCATTTTACCGGTTTTGAAAAATTAGGAGCTCAATTTGAATTTAACCGAGATAAGAGTTATTATCATGTTCACACCAAGAAACTAACAGGAAGCTATATGCTTTTGGATGAGGCATCTGTAACGGGAACCGCCAATATTCTTATGGCTGCTGTAATGGCTGAAGGTGAAACAACTATTTTTAATGCAGCTTGTGAACCCTATCTTTTGCAATTGGCTTCCTTGTTAAACAGGATGGGAGCTAAAATTGAAGGTGTAGGCTCTAATTTACTTAAGATTCAAGGAGTTTCTTATCTAGGAGGAACAAGTCATACGCTTTTGCCTGATATGATTGAAGTGGGTAGTTTTATTGGTATGGCTGCTATGACGCAATCGTCTTTGACTATTAAAAATGTGAATTACGAAGCATTGGGAATTATTCCTGAGATTTTTATGCGATTGGGTATTAAAATTGAACGTTCCGGTGATGATATTTTTATTCCTGAACAGGAAGAATATGTTGCTGAAACCTATATGGATGGAGCCATAATGACAATATCTGATGCCCCTTGGCCAGGCTTTACTCCCGATTTAATTAGCATTGCACTGGTTGTGGCTACTCAAGTAAAAGGGAGTGTTTTGATTCACCAAAAAATGTTTGAAAGTAGATTGTTTTTCGTAGATAAATTGATAGAAATGGGAGCTCAAATTATTCTTTGCGATCCTCATAGAGCAACTGTGATTGGTTTGAATCGACAAGCACAATTAAAAGGTATCCGAATGACTTCTCCGGATATACGCGCCGGAGTGGCCTTGTTAATTGCAGCTCTTTCGGCTGATAAAACCAGTATTATAGATAATATTGAACAAATTGATAGAGGATATCAAAATATCGATTCGCGTTTAAGGGCTTTAGGCGCTCATATAATTCGAAGAAATTAAACCTTTTTAGAATAAAACTTTTATTAGTCACTTTTTTAAGTATTTTTGGTTAGGTTTTTTTATTACTCTTAACAACTAATAATTTTTATTTTGAATATTGAATTAACGCAACAACTTCAAACTGTTCTTAATAAGTTCGCTTATAGGGATGATATAAGTAAATCGGGTTGGGAATTTACTCTAATCGACAATCATATTATTCGATTTCAACCTTATGGTTTATTGGATCGCTATACATATGAGATCCTTTCTGAAAAATTAGAAGAATTACTGTCATATTATTTTGAGAAAGCTGAATTTCTAATTTTCTTATTCGATTTTGCTAAATTTAAAAAAGCAACGTCCGATGTTCGCTCAAAAATAATAGAAGGACGAATTTTCAATAATGAAAGGGTGAGCTTTGTCTTTTATGGAATGAATTATTTCGTTTCAACCATTTCAAAGATGATCAATAATCGGCTAGAAAATAAACGACTTTTTGTAGTTAAGAATGAAGAAGAGGCTATAGAAAGAGCAAAAAAGCTTTTAGAGAATTATAACGTTCAAAAGATAAAGGATATTCAAGAACAGAATAATTATTTTCTATCTGAGAAAATAATAGAAATTGCAGGTAAATCATATAAAAAGCTATCAAGACCCGCTTGGACTTATACAGATCCGGGAAGCGATTATTTTTATAAAATCGAACTGATCGATGATAATATTTTAGTATCACAACCGTCCGGTTATATCCTTTATCAAAATTCAGTAATGGCTAATGTTTTGTTTGATAAGGTTATAAATAGCGAATTAGGCCAAAATAAGAAATATTATCGCATTCAGGATTATTCCTCTGTGGTAGGTTCTGAGAACAAAGCGAGGAGAGATTTTACCGATTACATTATTAGTGGAATTGATTCAATTAATTTAATGGTGTTTTATGGATTGAATACAACGATGAAAACTGTGGTTCGATTAGGGAAGTTAATGCATCCTGCATTCAAAAAAATACGAATTGCTAATACTTTTGAAGAAAGTTTGGAGTTGGTTATTGCTGATAAATATAAAACAGCAAAAAGGTCTAAAAAGCAAATTTCTGAAAAACAAACAGAATCAATATATTTTGTTGATAAGAAAGAACTGGAAGGTTTAAAAGAAAATCGAAATAAACTTGAAAAAGAGAATGATCGTTTGGCGGATATTTTGTTTGAAAAAATATCCCAAATTGCTTTTGGTGATCAGCCTGAAATTAGCTCAATCGAAATAAACGAAAATCATTTATTCTATAATTTGTTTAATGCAGTTCAACTCTTGCAGGAAGATTTTAGCGAATTACGGAATGATCGGGATTTTACCCAATCGCAATTGCAAAAAAGGCTTACTGAGCACACCAAAGAAATAAAAGAGTTAAAAGAACAGACTTCATTAAAATTAAAATCGAAAGATAATTTTATTCGGAGCAGGGTTAATGAGCTTAACTCTTCTCTAGAAGCTATCATAAACACGATTCAATTTTTGCGTAAAGAGGGGAATCTTGCAAATCAAAAAAAATTATTTGAAATTGTTAAAATGTCAAGCATAATTCTTCAGGATGGAATTGGAGAATTAAAATCAACGCTTTCTGATGATTATCCACGTATCCCTCTTTCTGACTCCATGTTTAATTATCGAACAAATATTGCTCAGTTGATTGAAGCCGAACGAATGGGTATTTATAATCGAAATGTAAAAGTTGAAAATAAAACAGATGAAGATTTGCCCACATTTTTGATTGGAGATAAACGTAAGTTTAATCAACTGTTCACTATTTTTCTTGAAAATGCTATCAAATTTACAAGCTTTGGATTTATAAAAGTGGATACGCAAGTAGTCGAAAGTTTTGGTGGTTATGTGAATTTTAAAGTTACAGTAGAAGATAGTGGAATAGGAATTAATGAAAATATTCAGCAGAATCTGTTCAAAGAAGAGATTGATGAAAACAAATCAGGTAATGATATTAATGGATTTGGATTGCAGATAGCAAAAGACTTAGCCAAAGTTCTGAACGCAAAAATTGGTTTTGAAAGTGAAGTAGGCGCCGGATCAAAATTCTGGTTTGAATTGAGATTTAATATTGGATATCACGATAAAAGAGCTCAAATGCAAGATGTTCGTGAACAGCGGAAGTCGATGTTTAAAAATCTGCCTTTTGATGGTGATAACGCCTTGGTTATTTGCGATGGTGACCAAAATATAATTCTGTTGGAGCAAATGCTTCAAAGAAAAGGGATTCAATCGCATATTAAACTAAATTATGAATTATTTGAAGATATAGAAGGAGCGTTCGATTTTGTCTTTGTATCCTTACAACTAATAGGAGGAAAAGAATTGAGTAGTTTTAAATTGCTTAAAGAGACTTTGGATGCGAAAAACAATTCGAAAAAACCTATTTATATTGGATGTGTCGACTCTTATCTCGATTCCATTATGGAAGAATATCGAAAAATTGGTGTGGATCATTTTATTCAGAAAAACTTAAATATTACTGAATTCGATCAATTGTTTGGAAATTTAAAATAATTTATTTTATCAGCTAGCCAAAAGCGCAATTATTTTTAATTTAGCAAAGTGAAGCGTTTAGTTAATTTACAATTTATTTTCTTTTTCTTGTCTTTGTTTTTTTTATTGCCGATGGAAGTGTTGGCCGATAAAAAAGAGAAGGATGATGAATTGGAAGCCATTATCATTCCAATTGATTCAATCAAGAAATTTAAAAGCACATCCGCTTGGCATTTTGTGGGTCGCACGCGATTAAATATCAATACAATTGTCTTATCAAATTGGGCGGATGGTGGAGAAAGCTCCCTAACGGGTGCCGGATCTTTCGAGTTAAAAGCCTTATATCAAAAAGGAAAGATAAAATTCGAGAATAATTTTCGATCAGTACTTGGTATTCAAGCGTTTCAATATTCTAGTATGAAAAAAACGGATGATAAACTAGATTTGTCTTCTGTATTTGGGGTGCGATTTTCAAAGAAATGGTACTATAGCTTGAATGCCAACTTTACGACTCAATATTTTAAAGGCTATAATTATCCTAATGATTCAGTAATCGTCTCTGATTTTCTTTCGCCGGGTTATCTAACAATTTCCATTGGTTTAGAATACAAGCCAATTAAAAATCTTTCCTTTTATGGATCTCCTTTGGCTGGAAAGATAACTTTTGTTAGTAATCAAGCCTTGGCCGATAAAGGAAAGTATGGTGTTGTGGCTGCTGTAAAAGATACTTCAGGTATCATTATAGTTCCTGGAGAGAGGCGGAAGTCAGAATTGGGATTTAGTGTTATTGCCAATTACAAAGGAAAGGTGAGCAAAAACATGGATGTGAATTCTAAGCTAATGCTCTACAATAATTATTTTGATCCTGTTAAAGCAAACCGTTGGAATATCGATATTGATTGGGAAACTTGGGTGGATATGAAAATCAATAAGTTTTTTGTTGCCAGTGCTTATTTTCATGTTATTTATGATCATGATATAAAAATCCCGGTTTATGATGTCGTAGATGGAGTACGAACTAAGGTGGGAGAAACTATTAATTTGCAGTTAAAACAGAATTACGGATTGGGGATTGCTTTTAAATTTTAATACGTAGCTGTAGTTTTATTTCTGATTTTAAGGAACCACTTATTTCATCCATTCCACTAGCAATACTTTCATTATTTGGATAATAACTCAGGCTATATCGAAACCAACATTTAATATTTTGGCTTATAGCATAATTTATTAATTGATAAAATCGAATGCCTTGTCCGCTATAAGCAGGAATACTAAAAGCATATAGTACATCATTTTCGTAAGCATAGATGGCACTTTCAAAGCTGTCTGTATTGAAAATAGCAAAACGTGTGTTGCTTGCAAATTGTTGATTATTAGAATGATAATTTATATCCTGAAAAATCATATATCCAAGGCTTTTTGCCTGATTTCCATCTGTGAATTGAGAAATTTCTATTCGGTTTCGAAGTTCAAAGCGCTCGTTTAGACTGTAATTAATTTGGAATTGCCATCCTGATTTTGTTTCATTTTGAAGAAAATTGACTTCGCTGATGGTTTCAGTGGGCTTATTGACTTCCTTTTGTTTGTATTTAAATTTAAGATGCATCCGAATCTTTTGGTTGTAATCATAAAACAGTTGTGCTTTGTATTCTACTCCGTAGGAAGGCCCATCTTGTTTATATTTTAGCCATGGAAAAGAGAAGAAATCTGAATAGGCTTGAAGCCTTAATTTTTTGCTGAGTAAAATCTGAGTTCCGGCATAAAACCCTTTTTCATTGTTCACCATGCTGTTTTCAGCCATAGCGGAAGCAAATAAATTTTGGTAATTTCTTTCGTAATTTCGGTAGAGCAAGGCAAGTTTCATTCTTGAATTAAAGGGAATATTGATACCGCTAATTAGTGCTTTACCTCCTTTTGAACTCAAGGCCATTTCTCCATAAAAATGAAATTTCCACCATTTGAAAGCATAATCGAGGCCGTAATTCGTAAGATTATTTCCTCTAAAATCAAATAAATTATCAGGAGTATTATCGCTGATTAAGTCTTTAGAAAGATGGGTGTTAAATGCTGTAAACCCTAAAGAAATTGAATGCCAGGTGTATTTTAATCGTCCTCCAAATAAACGAATTGAAAGTTTGTCTTTTTTGCTTAATTCCAAAAGCGTTCTATGAAAACCGGTATTTAAAAGCGTAATAACATATTCATTTCCATCTTCATCCAATTGACTGCTAGCATCTTGCTTATTTTTTGAGTAAAACAATACAGTCGACCAATGTTTTTGCCCCAAATGGATCGCTGCTCCTCGTAAGAAACTATTTTCATTTGATGAAGTATTGGGTTTGATAAAACTTTCGAATCTTTTCAATTGAGCTATGTCGGCACTTTTTCCAAACGAAAGTCCTGTCCAGAGGGTTAATCCCTGGCCAAAAAGTAAATGGTAATCACCCAAAACAATTTGTTTTATGATGCCTAAATCTTGACCATAGAAATGCAAAGAATTAAAATCGAATCCTTTCTGGAAATTAGTTTCTGATTCGGATTGTAGATATTTAGGTTTTTTTAGAAAGAGTTCGCCGGCATCTTTTTCGCCTGTAAATCCCCACTGAAACTGTCTCGAATAATTGTATTTGTATTTTATATAGTATTTGTTCGCATTCCCTAAATAGTTGGAATTTATAGTATTGTCATCTTCAAAATCCTGAAATCCTTTCTGAGTTTGTAGTAATCTTTGATAGCGAATAAATAGATTGTGTCTGCCATATTTGGTGAGTTGAGTAAGCTTGGGTAAGGAGTGCTTCTCAATGGGTTTTACTTCAATAAATGGTAGTAGGTTTTCAATGTTCTCACGTGTAAATCCGTCGATTAAAAGAAGTTCATAGACAGACAATAATTGATTGTTTTCAAAAATATACGTCTTTAAATTTTCGAGCTGATTCTCATTCAATAAGAAAAGTCGGTAGAGTTGATCTACTTGGTCGGAATTTAAATTGATGGGATTAGATTTTAAATTTTCAAGCTCTTCAATAAGTTCGCTGTAATCAAAATTAATATCGTTATTTTCAGTTAAATTCTCTAAGGTTTGTTGAATGGCTTCGTTTTGCGAAAACAACTGTTTAGGGAAATAAAAAGAAAAGATGATGAGAATAATATAACTATAGAACGACTTATAAGACATCTCAAAAAGATTATTTAATTTGATAATAGATAGCTACTTTGGGTGAAAATCCAAGAATTTGATGATAACTAGTGCCGAAATCGATATTAAAGCCATTGAGGTTAAAGCCGATTCCAAAACTGTAAAGATTCGGATTTGTAGAGAGTCCGCCACGAACAAAAAATTGTTCTATCAAATGATATTCTACGCCGACTTTAAAAATACCATGAGAAGTATTGCTTTGTTCATACTCTGCAAGTAGAAGCAAATCGGTATCTATATTATAAGCTGCTGCAAGTTTGAAAATGGCAGGTGTTGCCTCCGGATTAATTTCCCCAAGCTTCACCATAAAGGGATTGTATAAATGACTTGCAATTTGGAAAGACTCACTTAGTTTCGCTAATATTCCGATTTCGAAAGTAAAAGCATCGGCTCTTCCATAATCATTTCCAATAGAAGTGGAAATATAATCCAGTTGTATTCCAACAGAAAATAGTTCTCCCAAAGATTTGCCATAGGCTAATCCAATTTTTTGTTCGTGGTAAGCACTATATCCAAAATAATTTAAAGTTAGACCAAAAGTTCCACTCTCGGTTGGAACGATAAAAGCTCCTGACTTTACACTAAGTTCTTTATTTAAACCTAAATAGCTGTCATATGCAAAGCCGAAAGTCCAATTCTTTTGAGAGGCCAATCCTGCCTGATTATTAAATACAGACCAAAAATCGGCAGGTAATAAACTAACACTTCCCATAGAAAGAGACTTTGCACCTACCGTTTGGAAAGGTTGAGCTGCTTTTAAGGAAATATGAAAAATAAGAATGAAGAGGAGCATGAAAATATTCCTCATGTATTTTATGTTTATATTTGCAGTAAATATAAGGATAAACGTTGCCAGAGTTCAAGTAAATTCTCTGTATTTGTAAAATGGATCAAGATGGAAGCACAAATAGTATTGGATTTTTTAAGTGATTTAAAAGAAAATAATAATCGGGATTGGTTTCAAGCAAATCAAAATAAGTATTTAGAAGCAAGTGTTGCTATGCAAAGTATACTTGCTAAACTGATAGAGGAGATACCAAATTTTGATGTTAGCATAGGCTCACTTGAACCTAAGCAATGCCTTTTTCGTATTTACCGTGATGTTCGTTTTTCGAAGAATAAAGAGCCATACAAAACCAATATGGGAGGTTTTCTGTCAATAGGAGGACGGAAAAGTGGAAAAGCAGGTTATTATATTCATTTGGAACCGGGAAACTCGTTTGTTGGTGGCGGATTATTTAAGCCGAGTCCAAAAAAATTAAAAGCAATTCGAGAGGAAATTAATTATGCTGGTGGGGAATTGATTTCCATAATTGAAGAAAGAAATTTTAAGCGCCATTTTTCAAAAATAGAAGGGGAATCATTGGTAAGACCGCCAAAGGGTTTTGACCCTGATTCTAAGTATATTGATTTACTTAAAATGAAAAGCTTTACGGTTTTCAAAGAAATGGATGATGTATTATTGGCAAGAGAAAACATGGTTGACCATTTGGTTCCAATTTTTAAAGCAATGCGTCCATTTAATGCCTTCTTAAACAGAGCTATTAGCTATTAATCTTTTGATTCAAAGTCAGTAGGATCCATTTTTATTTTTGATTTTTTCCAATATCCGGTTTTGTAATAAAGATAAGAAATTACCATTCCAACAAACCAACCAGTTGGAATTCCCCACCATATTCCTGTTCTTCCAATAGCTTCCGAAAGAACCCAAGATACAGGTATTCTAACAGCCCATAAGGCAATTAATGTAATAAACATGGGAATTAAGGTTGCACCGGCACCTCGTAAAGTACCATTCAGAATAAACATAGTAGAGAAAAGGATATAAAATGGAGCCACTATATGCATATACTCAACACCAATATCAATAACTGCTATATCTGTTGTGAAAATCTGAAGAATTAGGCGAGGGGCAATTAGAAACAAACCACTAATAACGATTGAAATTGCATTCGTCATCACAAGGGCGCTTCTGTAGCCAGTTTGAACTCGTTCCATTTGATTTGCTCCAACATTTTGCCCCACAAATGGCGCTATTGCGGCTGCAAAACTCATGGCAAGCATTAGTGGAATCGATTCAATTCGAAGAGCAATACTGTAAGCAGCAATTGTATCGGTTCCAAAGCTATTCACGATTCCAAAAAGGGTTATCATACCAAATGAGACTATTGTCTGTTGAAATCCCGTTGGTAAACCTATACGAACACTTTCTTTAAATATTTTTTTATCGAACTGTAAATTTTTTAGACGAAGACTAATCAACTCATGATTCCTATTTAAATAAATGACCGCTGTTAAAAATGCTCCTCCTTGGGCAATAATAGTTCCCAGAGCAGCACCTTTTACACCCCAACCTAGTCCTGCAATAAAAAACCAATCGAGTAAAATATTAATCACAGTAGCAATGAGGGTAAAATAGAATGGCGTTTTTGAATCACCTAAACCTCGCAGAATTGCATTTGTTCCGGCAAAACCAAAGAAAAGAACCGTTCCCATCAAATACACTTGAATATAATCGATGGCTTCCGGTATTACGTCTGTTGGCAGGTTGGTTAATTTGAAAATATAAGGAGATATATAAATTCCGATAACAGTCAAAAGAATTCCACCTAAAAACATAAAAATGTACATGGTGCCGACGGCTTTTTTAACGGATTCTATGCGTTTCGCTCCCAGATATTGAGAAATTACCACTGTAAATCCAGACCCTATTCCAATTACAAATGAAATCAATGCAAAAATTAATGGAAAGGAAGCTCCAATGGCTGCAAGACCTTCTTTTCCAACAAAACGGCCTATAAATATACTATCTACTATACTGTATAATTGTTGTAGAAGGCTACTAAAAACAATTGGTAAAGCAAAGTAAAAAATTTGTCTAGGAATTTTTCCTTGTGTAAAATCCTTCATTAATCCGTATAGTTTCGTATTGGTTTGTGTTGGTGATTATAAGCTAATTTGATTATCTTAGCTGTTGATTCAACAAGACCTTGCAAAGATGCGAAAATATTTGAAGCAGCACAGTTTAAATGCTTTTACAATTCAGTTGCCACGAAAATTATTGATTGATTTTCAAGCCTTCTTTGGGAGAGAAAATGGGGAATTGAACCAGTCTGAAGAGATTATCTACAATCGCTTTGCAAAGTTTGTTTTAGATAATCAAGAAAAAGGATTTAAAAAATTGCCTGTTTTTGATTTTCTGATTACGTTTTATGATGTTCAGTTTCTTGAGGAAAATGAGGAGTATTTGGTGTTTAAATTGAACTTAAACGAAGCTTTGAACCAAAGTATTTGGTTGAAATTAAAGCATACCGTTTTTAATCAATATAATGCGCTTATTGGATTTTCTGAAGTATTGAAAGAGGTCGAGGTTTTGGATGATACCGAAAAGTTATTGATTGAACGAATCAATGTAAATGCACGTGAAATGTTCTTGAATACTAAGTTATTGATGGAGTTTGAGCAGATGAAAGCACTTAATTTCGAGATCGATGCTAGACTTGAACATCCCATTGATTATTTATCGTCTTTTTTACGACATAGACAGGACAAAACAGAACTGTTTTCCTTTGAATTTAATCGATCTGGCATGGAAAATAGTGCTATTAACATTGAAAATGCTAATTTTAAAACTTCCTTGAATTTGTTTTTTGATATGCTCAAAGAGATGGAGGGCTTATCCAAAGGAACTCTTCAGTTAAAAACGGGAAATATCGATCATTTAGTTCTTGAATTTAAAATTGAAAATATTTTTAATATCGAATTTATACGGGATATTAATTTGTTTAACAGTATTTTTAAACATAAAAAAAACAGAACTCAAATTAGTAATCGTGTTTTTCACTTCTTTTATATCAAGTTGGTGGCAGAAAAATTAGGAGGTGATTTTAAGATCGAGATAGAAGAAGCGCTAGATTCCAAGCTTGTAGCAAATTGGATTTTTCCAATTGTTCCTATGGAGACATCGAAAGACAAAGAAATTGATTCCAGTCTAAAAGAAGATAATAATGAAGTAGAGTCGATGATTTTTAAACCGGAAACTCAATATCCTATTGAACTACGCCAGGAAATTGCTAGCCTTTTTTATAAGGTTGAGGGTACTTTTATTTTGGACGAATGGAAAGTATTAGCTGATAAATTGGAACTAGAAATTGAAAAATTTGAAGCTTATAATAAAAGTGAGCTAGAGCAAATAATTAGAAACATACGAAAAGCCGTCGATGGATTTGATGTTACAGCTTTGCAAATCATAATTGGCAAAATTAAGCAAATTAGTAAAATTGAATAATTTATGTAAATTTGTAAAAAGCGGATTTTAAATCACTTAAAAAATATAACCACGCTAGAACAATGTTAAACAAATAGATAATGAAAAAGAATTCTCTCATTTTACTTGTTGATGATATCCCTCAAAATATTCAGTTGCTTGGCGCTATTTTAAAGAATCAAGGCTATTCATTTGCTTTAACAACAAGTGGAAAGGAAACCTATAAGCTATTGGAAAGAGTGACTCCGGATATTATTTTGCTGGATGTGATGCTGCCGGATGAGGATGGCTTTTCGATTTGTAAAAACCTGAAGGAGAAAGAGGCAACTGCTGATATTCCCATCCTATTTTTAACTGCAAAAAATGATACAGCAGATAAAGTTCAAGGATTTAAAGTTGGTGCTGTGGACTATATTACAAAACCTTTTGAGGAACTGGAAGTGATAGAGCGAGTGAAAAATCATTTACAGGCTAAGCTCGATCGTGATCAGATAAAGGCGTATAATAAAGAGCTGGAAATTATAGTAGATCAGCGTACTAACGAGCTTCTGAAAAAAGAACGGGAAACTATTCTGGCTCAATTTATTCAAGGAGTGGTTCACAATATTCGTGGTCCTATTTCAAGTGCTTTGGCTGCGTCAGATTTGATACAAGCCATGCGCAATGATTTGAATAAGAAAATTGATGCCGGAATAGAAAAAGACGAATTAAAAGAACAAATGTCGGAAGTTTGGCAAATTCTTGAACTAAACAATGAGGTTTTGCGCAAAATGGCCGGTAATTTGGAATCTATGTTACGCAAAAGTAGGACAGATCAAATTCAAGAAAAGGATGTTTATGATATTAATGAGATGATTCTACAAGAATTAGAATTTCTTGATGTGGATTTAAAGTTCAAAAATCAGGTGGAAAAAACAATCAATTTGTCTTCTGGAAGATTGCCCGTTTTTGTTTCTTTAGGAGATATTGCTCAGATCTTTGAAAATCTAATTAAAAATGCAATGGATGCACTGTATAAAAAAGAGTGTCCTGCTATTGTCATAGAAACGGGGAGCTCAAATGGTTTTCATTGGTTTTCTGTTGAAGACAATGGGGAAGGCATTCCTGCCGAAATTATAGATAAAATATTTGATCCCTTTTTCACTACAAAACCTTTAAAAGTGGATTCAAACGGGTTGGATTCGCCACCTACAGGAACGGGAATTGGATTACAGTTTTGTAAAAAAACGGCGGAAACTTATAAGGGAAAAATTGAAGTGGAAACGGGGAGAGAGAAGGGTGCAAAATTTACGATCTATTTACCTGCTTTTAATTAATTCTGATTAAAAGTGCTTTTTATGCACATCAAAAACCTGACTGTCAATAAATGATTTGATTTTTTTTGATAGCATTATGAAAATTTTGAGGTCTTTTTTCGCAAACCATTTCAACGCTATTTCGGTTCCTCTAGAGGCGTCAGCTAGTCGTATTAGAAATACAAATTTGTGCTTTTTTAGCCAGATTATTGCGTTTACATCTCCATGTATAGCGGCATCAAAGGCAGCAAATTGAGGAAAATTTTGTTGGATCAATATTTGGTTACTGGCTTCACCACCTCGTATCGATTTTGATAATAAAGCTAATTCAGGATAACCGTTTTTAAGTAACCATTCGAATAAATCTTCATTACCTCCAACAGCTTCTGTAAAGGCCAATAATATTTTTGTAGGATATGTTTCTAAGCGTCCTCTTTGCATTTTTAAATTATTTCGAGAATTTACTCTTATCAAGTTCGTGAAATATTTTTTTTCCACGAATAAAATGTTCGAAAGCAATATTCTTCATATACATTCTTGAAACTTTTTTTTGATGGATAGCTTTTCTCTTTTTTCCAAGTTTAGCTATATTTTTGTAAAAATAAATATGTGCTTTAAATACAGCAAACAAATCTTGAAAGCTACCGTCAAAGAGAAATTTAAAAGCGGCTATGCCATCCAGAATCATACGGTAAAAAAAAGTAAAGAATAATCGATTTTGAGGTAGGTTCTTATAAAGAAGGCAAAAATTGTTTCTAAAATTTAAATAGGTTTTGATGGCGTTATTTTTAGGTAGCGTGCCACCTCCAATGTGATAAACGGTAGATTCCGGATTGTAAGCAATTTTATATCCTTCGTTTTTGGCACGCCAACAGAAATCAATTTCTTCCATATGAGCAAAGAAATCTGCATCAAATCCCCCAAGAATATGAAACACGTCTGATTTTACAAATAAACATGCACCGCTCGCCCAAAATACTTCTTGAATATCATCAAATTGGCCTAGGTCGGTTTCAATCTCCTGAAAAATTCGTCCGCGACAAAAGGGATAGCCTAAAAAATCGATATACCCACCACCGGCACCGGCATATTCAAATTGATCTCTGTTAAAATATGATTTTATTTTAGGCTGACAAGCAACTACTTCCGGATTGTTTTCCATATACTTAATGATGGGTTCAATCCAATTTTCTGTTACCTCAATATCTGAATTCAAAAGCACATAATATTGGGCATCTATTTTTTTCAAAGCTTCGTTATATCCTTTTGCAAAGCCATAATTTTCTTTCAATTGTATTAACTCGACTTCTGGAAAAGAAGTTTTTAATAGGTCTATAGAATCGTCTGATGAAGCATTATCTGCCACATATATTTTAGCAGAATTAGGATTGAATTTCAGAACGAAAGGGAGAAAATCCTGTAAATATTTTCTACCATTCCAATTGAGAATAACAATAGCAGTTTGTAATGCCATATTTTATTTTGGATTAAGAAGCGAAAGTACGAAAATTCACTTTTTGTAGGGTCAAAGGCAAAGAATATTACTAATATTTGTGCAAACCAGATTGATTTATGAATGTTAAATTCATTTATTTCAGCTCTAAATAATTGAATTAAAAACACATAATTTGTCAATATAAAAATAATTTTCTTTTCGTTTGAGAATATAAAAAAAGCTTTACTTTTGCAGCGGAGAAATGGCAGAGCGGTCGAATGCGGCGGTCTTGAAAACCGTTGAGGGTCACACCTCCGGGGGTTCGAATCCCTCTTTCTCCGCTTTAAAAGGGAGGTGTTGAAAAAACATCTCCTTTTTTGTTTTGAAAAATGTTGTATTATACCTACATATTAAAAAGCGAGAGTCACAGAACTTATTATTATGGGAGCACTCAAAATCTTAAAAAAAGGTTGATAGAGCATAATAATGGTCGTGTTCGATATACGAAAGGAAGACGCCCTTGGAAATTACATTATTTTGAAGAATTTGCGACTAG
>JAGGUP010000110.1 GCA_021158405.1 Bacteroidales bacterium | reverse complement strand
CATGATTAAACTATTCTTAAAAACAGCTATTTATCGTCTTCGAAAAAATAAGTTTCATTCTTTTTTAAATATTGGAGGATTGGCTCTAGGGCTCGTTGCATTTCTGTATATTGTCACATATACTTTTCATGAACTTAGTTACGATAGCTTTCATTCAAAAGCAGATCGAATATCTCGTTGTGTTGCTCATATAAAATTGGGAGAAACAGCCCTTAACATTCCAAGGTCAGAAACTCCTCTGGCTGCAGCTGCTAAAAACGACTTCCCGGAAGTTGAAGAGGCCATAAGATTATATCCTTTGACTGAAATAATCACACACTATAAAGATAAAAAATTTGTTGAAAGCGAAATATGTTATGCCGATGCTGAATTGTTTGATGTGTTTGATTTCAAATTACTTGAGGGAAATCCTAAAACTGCCTTGAGGGAATCCAATACAATTATTCTGGGAAAAAAGGTGGCTCGTAGATATTTTGGAGATGAAAATCCAATGGGAAAAACAATTTTGCTGAGCACTAATAAAGTGCCATATGTGGTAACCGGCATTCTCGATGAAATTCCTGAAAACTCGAGTTTACAAAGCAATATATATGCGTCGTTTTGTACTCTAGTCGAAAGCAAACGCCTTGATAACTGGGGCGCTTTTAATAATACCTATACTTATATTGTTACAAAAAAAGGCGTTAATATTGAAGAATTTGAAGCAAAATTTGATGCATCAATAAGAAAATATGAAGATGCCATGATACAAAAAGAGATGGGTATTTCTCTGTCAGAATTTGAAAGTCAGGGCAATTATTTTATTCATAAACTTCAACCTTTAACGGATATACATTTAAATTCGACCTATTCTGAAAATATTTCCACCTATGGAAATAAGCGTTTTCTTATTATTTTCGGTATAACAGGATTATTAATATTGATTATCGCTGGTTTTAATTTTGTAAATCTCACCACTTCAAGGGCATCATTAAGGGCAAAAGAGATTGGTGTAAAAAAAATACTTGGCTCACCACGCAAATCAATCATTTTACAAATTCTAACTGAGATTTTCATTCACACTCTGATTGCTACTATAATCTCAATTCTTATTCTTTTGCTTATTCTTCCCTTTCTGAATAATTTCTCAGAAATAGTAATTAAGCCTGAGTTTTTTCTAAATCCGTTAACATTATTAACCATTATATTCACACCGATTATTATCACAATTTTAGCAGGCATTTATCCTGCATTTCTTATTACTGCTTATAAACCGGTTGACGTATTAAAAAAGAAATTCAATGACGGAAATTCAAAATCATTAACTAGAAGTGGATTAGTTACACTACAATTTGTCGTATTTATAGGTCTGGTGTTTTGTACACTTATAATACGCCGACAAATTAATTATATGCAAAAACAAAATCCCGGATTCGAAAAAGAGAACGTATTGGTTATTGAAAATATGGGATACTTAGATAACAACCGAAACAGTTTTAAGATGGAAATGCTTAAAAACCCTTCAGTTCTATCGGCATCATATTCATCTTTAGTGCCGTCTGTAGATGATAATTCCGGCAACATATTTAGTGAAAAAGGGAGTGATAAGACCCATTCATTAAACAGGATGAACGTTGATAGTGATTTTCAAAAAACACTGAAAGTTCAGTTAAAAGAAGGCATTTTTTTTACTGATAATGAGGCCTCAGAAAAAAATAATGCAATAATAAATGAAGAAGCGGCGAGACTTCTGGGATGGAGAGATTGTAATGAAAAATACATTTATGATTATAACTACCAACAAGAGTTTAAAGTTATAGGCATCATGAAAGATTTTCATATGAGATCGTTGCGTGATAAATCTAAGCCTTTGATTATAAAATGTAGATCTACAAGTCGATATTTATCATTAAAAATACAAACAAGTGATTTGCCTGCACTTATAAATTCGATAAAAATGCAATGGGAAAATTTCAACAAAGAAACTTCATTTGAATACTTTTTTCTCGACCAATCTTTCAATGCTCAATACAAATCGGAAGAACGTTTGGCAAAAGTGATTGGTGTATTTACAATTTTTGCAATCATGATTTCTTGTATCGGATTGTTGGGCTTGGTATCGTATGTGGCAATTCAGAGGCAAAAGGAAATTGGCATTCGCAAAGTAAATGGAGCCACAATCTCTGAAATATTAATCATGCTAAACAAAGACTTTATAAAATGGGTGGGCATTGCATTTATTATTGCTGTACCAGTTTCATACTATGCCATGAATAAATGGCTTGAAGACTTTGCTTACAAAACAACACTTAGTTGGTGGTTATTTGCCTTGGCAGGCGCATTTGCTTTAATCATTACTTTGCTTACAGTTAGTCTGCAAAGTTGGCAAGCAGCAAGCAAAAACCCAGTCGAATCATTAAGAAATGAATAACGAATATATATAAAGAATATTCAAATTATATAAAAATCAATAGCATGATAAAGACAGAAAAATTAACAAAAGTATTTAGAACGGAAGATATAGAAACTTTCGCATTAAACGGAGTAGATATTCACGTGAAAAAAGGTGAATTCGTAGCTATAATGGGTCCTTCAGGATGTGGAAAATCAACTCTGCTCAATATTATTGGATTGCTTGATAATCCTTCTGAGGGAATTTATAATTTCAATGGAACCGATGTAAGTAATCTGAAAGAAAAAGACCGTACCCAGTTTAGAAAAGGAAATATTGGTTTTGTATTTCAGAGCTTTAATTTGATTGACGAACTGAATGTGCACGATAATGTAGAACTTCCTTTGCTCTACCTAAAAATGAAAACTTCGGAGCGTAAAAAACGGGTTGATGAAGTATTGGGTAGAATGAAAATTGGCCATAGAGCAAAGCATTTTCCTCAACAACTATCAGGTGGACAACAACAACGTGTTGCTATTTCGAGAGCTGTAGTTGCTAATCCAGGATTAATATTGGCCGATGAGCCAACAGGAAACTTGGATACCAAAAATGGTATCGAAGTGATGAACTTGTTAACCGAGTTAAACCAAGAGGGAGCAACCATATTAATGGTAACCCACTCCGACCGTGATGCTGGTTTTGCACATCGTACTATAAATCTTTTGGATGGTCAAGTGATATTGGAAAAGTCAACAAGTTAGGCCTTCTGGCAAGTTCAAGGTGAAAATATGAAAGTGGCTGTCATTTCGATCCCGCAGGCGCGGGAGAGAAATCTCTTGGAGATGAGATGGCGAAGAAGCGAAAGGTGGAAAAGGTAATTAATAAAAAGGATAAATCATGCGCTTAAAAAACTTCAAATCATTTGTAAATAGTCTTATAAACAACAAGTTATATACAGTTGTAACTCTTGTTGGATTTGCTATTTCCTTAACTTTTGTGATTCTTTTAAGCGCTTATATTAAGAAAGAACTCACTGTAAACAGTTTACAAGAAAATAGTTCCAGAATCTATCGCTTAATAAATGAAAAACATGCGGAGTTTGCACCTCCTATTGGTCTTTATCTACAAAATGAATTTCCTGAGATAGAGAGTTATACGCGCATTTTGGAGAATTATGGCAAATTGGTTACCCAAGATGACATTAAAGTAAAATTCAACTATTTAGCTGCCGACTCTACCTTCTTTACTATTTTTTCGTTTAAGCTCATCGAAGGTAAGCCGGAGACCGCACTTAAGACCAAAAATTCTGTTGTTTTAAGCAGGGAATTCGCGAATAAAATTTTTGGCAATAACTCTAAGTTGGATAAACAAATCACTATTAACGGTATTGACTGCATTGTAAAGGGCGTAATTGATGATATTTCAAAAACATCGAGCTTTGAAAAATGTGATGCCATTATAAATTTTAGATGCCTTGCTGATATCTGGAGGGCTCCAAACTTGTTAACAAGTATGGGGAATAGTTCTTTTGCATTGTATTTCTTGGCCAAACCGAATACCGATTTATCTTCCAAAGCACCGCAAGTATTGGATATGTTCAAGAAAGATTATTGGATGTATCAAGATGGCAGAACAAAAACAGTGGTTTTCGAGCCATTGGCAGACAATTATTTTAGTCATATTCCCGCAAGAGCAACTCATCAAAACAGTAAAACATTTATTGCTGTTTTATTTGCTATTGTTATACTGATTTTGGCTTTGGCAATTATCAATTACATGAATCTGACTATTGCACAATCGGGAGTCCGAGTTAAAGAAATGGCCCTTAAAAAGCTTCTTGGCAGTAGCCGAAAAAAATTGATTTTTCAACATATAAATGAGTCTATAATACTGTGTTTCATAGCTTTTTTATTGGCCTTGCTTCTTAGTTTTATTGCCGAACCAATATTCAATAGTTTGCTTGATACCCAACTAAATCTAGCGAGCGAATTCACCAAAAGCACGATCTTAATCACACTGGTTTTTGTGGTGCTAATTGGTTTTATCTCTGGAATAATTCCTGCTTTTATTATTACCAGATTAAATGCTGTTCAGGTATTCAAGGGAGAATTTAAACGGAAAAGTAAAAGTATTTATTCAAAACTACTTATCGGTTTTCAATATATCGTGGTTATTGTTTTAATAATTTCAACAGTAATTATCGCTAGGCAAACTGCCTTTATGCGAAATCATAGCTTAGGCTTTAACACGCGTAATATTGTTTGGTTAGACAGTAACTTATCAAACAGCGAGATGGCAGGATTTAAAAACGAAATGAATAAAATTCCCGGTGTTAAAAGAATATCTTTCGTTAAAGGAAGTCCTCTTGATCGCGGAGATAATCGCTCCTATATTTATGAAGATAAGCCGGTGAGTTTTCAGGTTTTTAAGGTTGATTCTTCTTTTTTTCCGATGATGGAGATGAATATCACTTCCACTGGGGCAGGGTATACAAAGGAAGGAATTTGGATAAATAGAGTGACGGTAGATAAACTCGGGCTCGATCCCTTGCCAAAAAGTTTTAAATCCTATAATGGCGAAAAACCCGTTTTGGGTATAATTGATAATTTTTATTTCGAGTCCTTGCACAGAGAAATAGGAATGGCCTTAATTCAACAAATGAGTGAAACTGATGATCCTAAGCAAATACTCATTCAGCTAGAAGGGAATAAGCCTATTTCTGTGCTTGAAAAAGTGAAAAAATCCTATGATGAATATGCCAATGGACAGCCTTTTGATTATGGTTTTGTAAACGAAACCACTCAAAGCTGGTACGACAGCGAAAAAAAAACGGGTACAATTGTAAGTTATTTTGCGATGCTTTCCATTATAATTTCCGTGATGGGCATTTTCGCTATGGCGGTATTTTACAATCAACAAAAAATAAAAGAAATAGGTATCCGCAAGGTAAATGGAGCCACAGTATTCCAAATTGTTAAAATACTTAACCTTGACTTCATAAAATGGGTGGCTATTGCTTTTGTTATTGCTTCTCCTATCGCTTATTACGCGATGAATAATTGGCTTCAAAAATTCCCCTATAAAACAACTCTCGACTGGTGGGTATTTGCATTGGCAGGAATTTTCGCCATCATTCTTTCCCTGCTTACCGTTAGCTGGCAATCGTTTAACGCCGCACGTAGAAATCCGGTGGAGGCTTTGAGGAATGAGTAAATAAACAATTAAAAACACAAAACCATGATAAAAAATTATTTTAAAATCGCATTTGCAAATCTTATGAAGAGTAGGGTATATTCTTCAATAAGTATTTCCAGTCTTTCTGTCGGTTTAGCAGTTGTTATCTTGCTATTCTTATATGTTTCGAATGAACTAAGCTATGACCGATACCACGAAAAATCAGATAATATTTACAGACTTTGTCAGGAAGCACATCCTTATCAAGCTCCGGGAGCGGCTAAATTGTTAACGGAGAAATTGCCGGAAATAAAAAGCTATGCCAGGATTCTTCCAAGAGACAATATTCTTGTTCAATTTGATGAGCAAAAATATAAAGAAGATCTAGTCGCTTGGGTTGATGCCGAACTTTTTGAGATCTTCTCTTTTGAATTTATCAATGGAAATCCCGAAACTTCATTGCAGCAACCTGGCACTGCGGTTCTCACGGAGTCGACAGCCCGCAAATATTTTGGTAACGAAAATGCCATAGGAAAAACCTTTAAAGTGAGCGGCGAATATGATTATACCGTAGTGGGTGTAATAAAAAATATTCCACAAAATTCTCATTTTACTTTTGATATTTTTCTAACACTTGCAGATGGAAATAAAATGTATGGTGAAAACTGGATGGATAGCTGGGGATGGAATAATTTTTTGGTGTATTTTGAGATGCAAGATCAGTTTTCAAAACCTGATTTAGAAGCCAAAATTTCTGAGCTTTTGAAAGACTACAATAATGCTGATGGTATTCCAGAGCAATATACGGTTCAAAACCTAAAAGATATTCATCTGTATTCTTCTCATTTTTTAGGCGATATTCAACCCCAAAACAGTATTACTTATGTATTAATCTTTTCAGCTATAGCTTTACTTATTTTGCTTATCGCTAGTTTTAATTACGTAAACTTATTAACGGCTAACGCTACTACAAGAGTTACGGAAATTGGCGTTCGGAAAACATTTGGTGCCACAAGAAAGCAGTTGGCTATGCAGTTTATTTCCGAATCGATAATTGTATTTTTCATTTCATTTCTTATCTCATTAATTATTGTGTGGTTAAGCTTACCGATATTTAATGAACTTTCAGGAAAAGCCTTATCGTTCTCCATTTTAATTAACCCGGAAATTATGTTAATGCTAGTGGCTGTGATGTTACTCGTGGGCATTCTTGCAGGATGGTATCCCGCCTTTGTGTTGTCATCATACAGCCCAACGAAAGTGATGAAATCATCAAATAGTGGCATTAGCTCTAAATTTCAAATCAAGAAAATTTTAGTAGGCGCTCAGTTTACTATTGTTATCGTTTTAATAGCTAGCGCCACGGTTATGCTTCGTCAGATTAGTTTTCTTCAAGACAAAGATTTGGGCTTCGATAAAGAAGCCGTGCTCCATACCATTTTCGATTTTGGTGATGAAGCGAAGTACAACAACCTAAAGCAGACTTTGCTAAATGAGACCTTTGTTTCAAGTGTATCTACTGCTAGTCGAATTCCATCAGGTTCACTTAGTAATCAGGGCTATGTTAGGACTGAGGGTCAGGAAGAAGCTATACTAATTCCTTATGTGCATGTTAACTTCGATTATTTTAGAACATTAGGCATTAAACCTATACAAGGACGATTATTTTCCGATCAGTTTAAAACGGATGCTGTAGAATCAGTTATTCTAAATAAGGCCGCTGTTGCCCTAATCGGTTTGGAAGGCGATCCTATCGGTCAGACTATAAGATGTAATTGGCCGAAATCAAACAGAAAAATAGTTGGTATTATCGATAATATTAATTTCGAATCGCTGTATAATAAGGTGAAGCCTGCGGTATTTGTAATATATTATCCTCTTGCTTACCACATTATTGTTAAAGTGAAACCTTCGAATCTTATCAGCTCTAAAAATAGCATTACTGAGATATGCCAAAGTATTTATCCCAATGAGGTTATAGAATTTAGTTTTTTAGATGCTCAACTAGAGCAACGCTATCAAAAAGATTATAATACTTTTCAATTGATGGGCTATTTTGCTGTTTTGGCAATTATTCTGGCCAGTATGGGTCTGTTAGGAATGGCATCATTTATTATAACAGGAAGGACTAAGGAAATAGGCCTCCGCAAAGTAAACGGAGCAACTGTTTCTGAAATTATGACTATGCTCAATATCAGTTTTGTAAAGTGGATGGGGATATCATTCGTAATAGCTACTCCAATTGCCTATTATAGTATGAATAAATGGTTGGAAAACTTTGCTTATAAAGCTTCTCTTTCTTGGTGGATATTTGCTTTAGCAGGTATAATATCATTAGTCATCGTGTTACTCACCGTAAGTGGTTTAAGCTATAGAGCAGCACGAAGAAATCCTGTAGAGGCTTTGAGGTATGAGTAAAGAAGATTTATTGATAAAAAAACATAATAAAATAAAAATATACAGTAATGATAAAAACAGAAAAATTAACAAAAGTATTTAGAACAGAAGATATTGAAACTTTCGCCTTAAACGGTGTAGATGTTCACGTAAAAAAAGGTGAATTTGTAGCTATAATGGGACCTTCGGGATGTGGGAAATCAACCCTACTTAATATTGTTGGATTATTAGATAATCCTTCAGAAGGAACTTATGGATTCAACGGAACTGATGTAAGTAAGCTAAAAGAAAAAGACCGTACCCAGTTTAGAAAAGGAAATATTGGTTTTGTATTTCAGAGTTTTAATTTGATTGATGAGCTTAATGTGCACGACAATGTTGAGCTTCCATTATTGTATTTAAAGATGAAATCGTCGGAGCGCAAAAAAAGAGTTGATGAAGTATTAGGCAGAATGAAAATTGGGCATAGAGCAAAACATTTTCCTCAACAACTTTCCGGTGGACAGCAACAACGTGTAGCCATAGCAAGAGCCGTAGTATCTAACCCAGGCTTAATCCTTGCAGATGAACCCACAGGAAACTTGGATACCAAAAACGGTATCGAAGTGATGAACCTTTTAACGGAATTAAACCAAGAAGGCGCAACCATATTAATGGTAACCCACTCCGACCGTGATGCAGGTTTTGCACACCGTACTATAAATCTGTTGGATGGACAAGTTATTGTGGAGAAGCAGAATCCATCCTGATTAATTAAAGACACAAAACCATGATAAAAAATTATTTTAAAATCGCCTTTGCCAATCTAATGAGAAACAAGTTTTACTCAATGATTAATATTGTTGGGTTGGCAATCGGAATAACAGCATGTATTCTGATAATGTTGTATGTGCAATCGGAGTTAAGCTATGATACTTTTCATGAAAAAGCAGACCGAATTTATCGAGTTAATTTAGACGCTGTGATTAATGGTGATGACATTAATAGTCCAGTCACCTGTGCGCCACTGGCAAAAGCCATGCAAAATGAAATTCCTGAGGTTGAGGAGGCCGTTCGGTTAGTAAGTCAACAGGCGGTTATCAGACATAATGAGGATGTTTTTAATGAAAACAGGTGGTTTTTTGCCGATGCCAATTTTTTCAAAATCTTTTCCACTACTTTTATTAAAGGCAATCCAGAAAATGCTTTATCACGACCCAATACAGTGGTTTTAACCGAATCAACCGCAAAGCGATATTTTGGGGAAGACAATCCAATTGGGCAATTTATTACCTGGGAAAAAGACCGTGACTATCAGGTTACGGGAGTAATTAAAGATTATCCTGAGAATACACATCTTAAACCTGATTTTCTGGCCTCGATAAAAGGACAGGATATGGACAATAATTTGGACTGGATTTCGAATAATATTTATAACTATATTTTGGTTGAAGAAGGGTCTACCAAGCAGGATGTAGATGCCAAACTTGAAGGACTGGTGGAAAAATATGTTGCCCCTGTTATAAAACAAGCCTTCGGCATTTCGTTTGAAAAATTAAAAGCACAGGGACTGATATACACATGGTATGCACAACCTTTAGGAGAGATTCATTTCGACAGGGAAGTATCGCAGGGGATCGGACCTTTGGGCAACAAAAGTTACATGCAAATCTTTTCGATTATTGCAATTTTTATACTTGTAATTGCCTGTATCAATTATATGAATATGTCCACTGCCCGTTCTGCTAATCGTGCTAAAGAGGTGGGGATAAAAAAAACATTTGGATCAAGTAGAAATTCCCTCATAGTTCAATTTTTATCAGAATCTGTTCTTGTAACGCTACTTGCTTTAGTACTTGCACTGGTACTTATAAAACTCTTACTTCCAGAATTTAATAATTTAATCGACAAACAACTTGTTTTCAATTACTTCAGCAATTTTAAAACCATTCCATTAATGCTCGCTTTTGGAATCGGAATTGGACTGATTGCTGGTAGTTACCCAGCCTTCTTTTTGTCTTCGTATAGTCCAGTAAAGGTTATAAAGGGAATACATAAATCGGAAGGTGGGAATGCAAGATTGCGTAGTGGATTGGTTATTTTTCAATTGGTTGTTACCATTGCACTATTTTCAGGAAGCTTTTTCATCAGTAAACAACTAAGTTTTCTTCAAAACAAGGATCTTGGTTTTAACAAAGAAAATCTGCTTATAATCAAGAAAGCTAATTACCTTGGAAACCAGTTATCCTCTTTCAAGAATGAATTACTTGCTCAGCCAAGCATATTGAAGATTACAAATTCTTCCTCAATTCCCGGAAGATTTAATTCAAACAATCCATATTATCATCATTTGGTAGAAGATTCAAAACTCGTAATTACTGCTCGGAGCGATTGCGATTTTATAAAAACATATCAGATAGAATTAAAAGAAGGCCGCTTTTTTGAAGAGGGTAACCAATTCAATGCCAAATCGGTTGTACTTAATGAAACTGCAGTTAAACAACTAAATATTGAAGACCCAATTGGCAAGAAAATTTATATCGCTACAAAAACAGAGGATAATAGTTTAACTATTATTGGAGTAATGAAAGACTTTCATAGCCAATCTCTACATGAGGAAATGAGCTCTTTGCTATTGACTAATGGAAGTGGAAAATACTTAAGTATAAGAATTTCGGGAGATATTCAGCAGAACCTAAAGCTAATTGAACAGACCTGGGATAAGTTCTCTAAAGGTCAAATCCTCGATTATGTGTTTTTTGATGAAGATTTCGGGCTCTTATACAAATCAGAAGTAAGAACAAGGAAAATAGTTTCTGTATTTTCTGCACTAGCAATTCTAATAGCCTGTTTAGGACTTCTTGCCTTAGCTGCTTTTGTTGCAGAACAACGCACAAAAGAAATTGGGATACGAAAAGTAAATGGTGCCAAAATTAGGGAAATTCTACTTTCTCTTAACCGCAACTTTATAAAATGGGTAGCCATAGCCTTTGTAATAGCCACACCAATCGCCTATTATACAATGAATAATTGGCTTGAAAATTTCGCCTATAAAACCACGCTCAGTTGGTGGGTTTTTGCATTGGCAGGAGTAGCAGCACTTTTTGTAAGCATGTTAACCGTAACATGGATTAGCTGGAAAGCAGCAACCCGGAATCCTGTAGAGGCTTTGAGGTATGAGTAAGAAAAGAAAGCGAAATGAAGGCAGGAAAGTTTCTTGATAGCAAGTAAAAACCGGGGCTTTATAGTATAAATTGATAAAAAAAAATTATGTTTAAGCACTTTATAAATATCACCCTTAGTAACATTCAAAAAAACAAAATAAATACATTGATAACTGTATTTGGCTTAAGCATTGGATTAGCTTGTACCATCACCATTGCTTTGTGGGTAAAATATGAGGTGAGTTATGATGGGTTTCATGAAAATCCACAAGACTTATATAAGGCGGCCTTTACTTATGAACCCCAAGATTTTCATGGTTATGTTTTACCAGCTCCTGTTGCCCCGTATTTGAAGGAAAATTATCCGGATATTAAAAATACTACTGTCTTTTTCAAATGGAGTAACAAAAAAATAATTCAAGGTGAAAATAAATTTTTGGTTAATGGCAGCTTTGTGGATCCCTCCTTTTTTTCAATGTTTAATTTCCCTTTTACATTAGGATCCACATCTGAGGCCTTTAAACACCCCAATTCAATTGTCCTCACTCAAACATTGTCAGAAAAACTTTTTGGGCCAGAAAATCCGGTAGGCAAAACCGTTAAAGTGGATGGAGAAGAGGAGTATATCGTAAGCGCAGTATTGGAAGATCCACCCACAAATTCAGATATGCAATTTGAATTTCTGGTTCCTTTTAAAATAATTTCAGAACAATTAAATAGTTGGGATTTTAAAGCAACACAAATATATGTGCAACTCAATAAAGGTGTAGACTATTCAGGTGTTAATATACAAATAGCCAATGTTATCAATCAATTTAAGCCTGATTGGAATAATCAATTGTATATTACACCATTGACAGATTGTCATTTACACAATCTACAAGGTGGTGGGCACATACAATATGTCTACATTCTTTCAATTGTTGCATTCCTTATTTTAATTATAGCAACATTCAATATTGTTAACCTAACTATGGCAACCTCAGATAAAAGAATCAAAGAGATTGGTTTAAGAAAAATTTTAGGTTCCAATAAGAATTTACTTGTTACCCAGTTTCTTTTTGAAGCTCAAATTCTGGCAATGATAGCTCTGGGCATTGCTCTCATTTTTGTTGAATTGTTTTTACCATCTGTCAACAATCTACTTCATGTAAATCTTGATCTTAGTTACAATCTTTCCACAATCCTTATCCTATTGGGATTTGCAGCACTTACAGGATTAATCTCTGGAATCTATCCTGCATCTTTTCTTTCATCACTCAGGCCAATAGATCTTATTAAAAAAACTATTCGCCCCTTTGGTTCTTCAAATAAGAATAATTCTTCTCGGAATGCACAGAAACTTAACCTGAGAAGTGGAATGGTTATTTTTCAGTTTGCATTATCAATAGTCCTGATAGCAGGAATAATAGTAATTAGCCAACAAGTTCAATTTATGAAGCAAAAAGATCTTGGATTTAATAAGGAAAATATACTTGTTGTACATATGCAAGATCAACTTAAGGGTAAATATGAAGCAGCAAAAAACAAATTATTAATGATGCCTGAAATTTCAAGCATCAGTACTTCCTTAGCTCCTTTAACCGTTTGGTACCTGTCAGACATGCCTGCATGGGATGGAAAACAAACAGATAATATTTTTGATATGGGACTAAATTTTGTGGATTATGATTTTGATGAGACTATAGGTGTTGAAGTAATTGAAGGAAGGTTTCTTACAAAGGAATTCTCAAAAGACGCTACCGATGGGTTTGTAATTAATGAAGCAGCTGTAAAAGCAATGGAGTTGAAAAATCCGGTGGGGACAAGAATGTCACTTTTTGATGGAACATCTTCCGAGCAAAAAGGGGAGATAATTGGAGTAATAAAAAATATGCATACCGAATCCTTGCATTCCGAAATTAAACCTTTTGCATTTAGGTATTCTCCAACGGGTTCTTATATGTTTATTAAAATGAATTCTTCAACGAATCCAACAATTGTACAAACCATTAAAAATGAAATTGAACAAATTGCCCCAAATGATCCAATTGAGTTAAGTTTTTTGGAAGATGATTTGAATAAATTATATGCCTCAGAAGAAACAACAGAGAAATTAATTGGGTATAGTTCACTTATTGCAATTATTATTTCAAGTTTAGGCCTGTTTGGACTAAGTTTTTATGGCTTACAAAAAAGGATAAAAGAGATAGGAATCCGTAAGGTAAATGGTGCAGCGGTATCCGAAATACTAATAATGCTCAACAAAGACTTTGTAAAATGGGTTGTCATTGCTTTTGTAATTGCAGTTCCCATTGCCTGGTATGTTATGAAAACTTGGCTACAGAATTTTGTTTATAAGATTGAATTAAGCTGGTGGATATTTGCATTGGCAGGAATTCTGGCTTTGCTCATAGCCCTAATAACAGTTAGTTTTCAAACATTTAAAGTAGCAAGAAGAAATCCTGTGGAAGCATTGAGGTATGAGTAAAATACTAGAGTAAGAATTAAAAAAAAGAATACTAAATTTATAAAATGCTTATACATTACATTAAACTTTCAATCAGTAGAACCCTAAAGAACTTGGCCTTCTCAGCGATAAATATTCTTAGCTTAGCTATTGGGATTACTTCATTTTTTGTTTTGTTTATTTATGTGGCGAACGAAAAAAGCTTCGATAAACATTTTAAGGATTATAAGAATATATACAGAGTTATTTCTAGTCCTGCTGAAGTGAATACTCAATGGGCCAGAAGCCTCGGATTTATTAAAGGAGCATCTGAAAATATTCCTGAAATATTGGAGGCAACGCAATTTACACATTGTCCAATTGGCACTATCAATATCAATGAAAAATCCTTTCAACAGGAAGACATTATGTCTATTGACGAAAGTTTCATAAAAATGTTTGAAGTAGAAAGTCTGGTAGGGGATTTAGCAGATATTTCAGAACCAAATACCGCATTTATCTCTGAATATTTTGCAAAAAAATATTTTGAGAATGAAAACCCAATGGGTAAAATCATTAAAATAGAAGCTCTGCAAAATATTAGGGATGTAGGAGAATACCAAATAAGAGGAATAGTAAAAAACACAAATCCCAAAACACATTTTAATTACCATATATTGCTTTCGCAAAAAGGTGCTTTGCAAGAAAGATTCGACATGTTGCCGAATAGAAAAATCCAATGGGTTTATAACTATCTTAAATTAAAAAATGATGTATCGCCTGCACTTATTGCCGATAAATTCCTTTCTATATTTAATGAAAGCAGTTTGCGTAAAACAAGAGGACCTCAAGATTATAAATTTAATCTAATCGCCTTAGAAGATATTCATCTAAAGTCTGATTATCGCTTTGAGTTAAAAGAGAGTACCAGTAAAATTAATATTGGTTTGTTTATTATTATCTCATTTGTGATATTGCTTATATCGCTTATGAATTTTATCAATTTGAATATTGCTAAACTCATTAAAAGATCCAAGGAACTTGGTTTATACAGAGCTGTTGGGGCACAAAAAAAACAGCTGATAGAACAGATTTTGGTTGAAACATTATTTCTGAGTACAATTGCCATTATTATTTCATTAATACTAATGGAATTAGTTGGTCCAATAATCAAGCAGTTTTTCGAAATAGATTTTAATGTTTATTATTCGGAGCCCATTATATACATTGTCATTATTGGTGTATTGGCTATTTGTGGAGCATTAACGGCTCTTTTTATTGGCTTCTTTTTATTAAGAAAAACCTCAACCATTCAGCTCCTTTCTCAAAAGAGTAATTCTTCAGGTAACTCTGTTTTAGAGTTCTTGCTTGTTTTGCAGATATCAGTTGTTTTGGTGTTAATATCTAGTACACTTATTGTAAACAAGCAGATTGATTTTATTACAAAAAAATCATTGGGTTTCAACAAGGAGAATGTCGTTGTTATTGAGCTTAAAGATTTTTCGAAAGATCCTGCCGTTTTTGCAAATGAGCTAAATAAACAAAGTCAAGTTGTATCCGTTGGTTTTACCCGTCAGTATTTTGGTTATCCCACACAAGATTTCCCTCTCGAAGGCTTGGGAATTGATGGCTCAGCAGAATTTGTTTTAGCCAATTACGATTATCTGAAGACAATGGATATTCAATTGATTCACAATTGGATTTCGCCCTCTGCTGATACCATTGAAGGCATGCTTATCAATGAACATTTGTACAAACGATTAATGGAAAAGCATGGAAGTACTGAAGCACTTGAATCCTATTCTGCTAGTCATAACATAGATCAGAATGGCGAGCAAATAAAAATTCTAGGAGTAGCTAAGGATTTTAATTATAGCTCTGCACATGAGCCCGTGGGCGATTTTGCTTTTTTATTAGGCGAATCACGGTATAGGGCAAGGTTTATTCACGTCCGATTACATTCTGGAGATATTAGAGCGGCTCTTGATAAAATAAGAGAAGTGTGGTCTACTCATTATTCTGGTCAGGAATTCAGCTATTTTTTCATCGATGAGAAAATTGCCCAGCAATACAAAGCCGAAACTATTCTGGGAAGAATTCTTTTCACGTTCTCAGTTCTCGGAATTTTAATTAGCATTATCGGAATTAGTGCCCTTTCCCTATTTATCTCTCAGCAACGAACCAAGGAAATTGGTGTTCGGAAAGTGAACGGTGCCACAATAAAAGAGATCCTAATTCTGCTGAATTTGGGCTTTGTAAAATGGGTTGGTATTGCATTTATTATAGCCACACCAATCGCCTATTATACAATGAATAATTGGCTGGAAAATTTCGCCTATAAAACCACGCTCAGTTGGTGGGTTTTTGCATTGGCAGGAGTAGCGGCACTTTTTGTAAGCATGTTAACCGTAACATGGATTAGCTGGAAAGCAGCAACTCGGAATCCTGTAGAGGCTTTGAGGTATGAGTAAATTAGAAGAGGAAGATTATGAGACCATCTATCAACATAAAAATTGCTTTAAGAAGCATAATAAATAACAAAGTACAATCTTTGGTAAGTGTACTGGGACTTGGTATTGGTCTGGGATCAATTATCCTGATATCACTATTATACATGCACGAAAACTCCTTTGATAGATATATTCCTGATAATGATAGAGTATTTAGGGTATTACATGGTAGCAACAGTAGTATATCATTTCCGTTTGGAGAGGCTGCTAAAAATGAGATTCCTTCAATAGACGACTTTTTCCGATATCATCAAAGTAGGGAATTTGAAATCCGACAAAAAGGAAAAGATATCATAGAAGAGCATCGGTTTGCATGTGCCGATGCTTCTATTT
>JAGGUP010000120.1 GCA_021158405.1 Bacteroidales bacterium | reverse complement strand
ATATTCTATTGTTTATCAGCTATATGTTTTTTGTACTTGTTTCTAAACTTGTCAACACGTCCAGCTGAATCAACCAATTTCATTTTACCTGTATAAAATGGGTGCGATTGGTTTGAAATTTCAAGTTTAAACAATGGGTATTCTTTACCATCTTCCCAAACAATTGTTTCTTTTGTGTTTGCAGTCGATTTGGTTAAAAACGCATAATCGTTTGACATGTCCTTAAATACAACATATCTATAATCAGATGGATGGATATCTTTTTTCATTTCTTCTTTGTTTTTGGGTGTGCAAAATTACATTAAAATTTTTAGTTTCAAAACCTTTCTATTTAAGATTTTTTCAAAAAAAATACTTTCTTTATATATAGTATTGAATTTGTGATACATAGAATAGAATATTAACACTATTTTGTTGAAATCAATTTATCTGTTTTAGACTTAAAAGGAATTTTAAAGTATCTATTCCATCTGCATAATCCCATAATTCAGGTTGTTGGGCTTTTCCAAAGGGTAAACATTCTATATTTTCCAAAGTTTCATTGCTAATTAAACATTGAATTTTATCTGTTTGAAAGGAAATCCACTTATTTATATCTTCTAAATTATCGTAATATTCAAAATAGATTACTGAAATTGGAGAGGAGAATAAAACATCTTCCTTTAATAGGACAAATCCATTATTATAATATTTGATTTTGTTAATCATAAAAATGGATTTATTGTAATCGTAATTGTTTGCGTATTTATTATGATTAGCTATATTCTCATATTTTTTAAATGCCGGAAACAAAATATCAAAATTATAATCTCTAGGTACAAATAGCTTTGAAACATTACGACAACCCAGTCCAAAATACATGAAAATATCGTCAGCTAATTTTTCTAATTCTGTATTACTTTCTCTTCCATTTAAAACGGCTACACCATTCCTGTTTTTTCGGATAATGTTAGGGTATTTTCCAAAATAATATTCAAAATAACGTGCAGTATTGTCACTTCCAGTGGCAATAATGGCATCAAAACCTTTTAAAGTTTCCTGTGTAAATTCTGCCTTATTCTCGAAATCAGGTTCAAACAAAACTAAAATCTGATGTAAAAGAGGAAGCAGTTTGCTATCATCCTTCGATACTTTAGCCAGTATCTTGTGACCACTTATTAAAACACACAAATAATCATGAAACCCAACGAGAGGTAGATTCCCTGCCATTACCACTCCAATGATTTTGCTCGTAGTTACGTTATTAATCTCCTTTTCGTAGCTTTTTAACCATTGATCCATCTTTTCTAAAGAAAGGCTTTCTCCAATTGATCGAATTGCATTTAATAAAAAATCGCTTGTAAACCAGGGGTTGTAATGGGTTGAATTTTGAATATATTCTTCAAATTGCTCCTGAATTATTCTAAATTGATTTTGCCGATCCAACGTAAGTTCTTTACTCCATACTTTGTACTTATCCTTGAATGTCAAAGAATCAGAAAAAAGTGTCATATACTCTCCTAACCTAATAAATGCTTGCTTTCGTTTGATAAATGAACTCATAGAGATTATTTTTTTCTGCAAATTTACACTTTATCGAGTGTTAGATATACCTGAAATAAAAAAAAGAGAACATCAGGTTTCCCCATATTCTCTTTTTTTTAGAATTGCTTGAAAAAAAATTATTTCACCTTAGCAATTTCAGTATCAATAGTGCTAATCATTTCTGCAATAGCGTCTGCATCAAGTTGGCCATCGTGACTAAATATAACGATTCCATTACTATCGAAAACAACAATGTCATTCGAATCATCAGCTAAACCCCATGTCTTAACCAATGTTTTATCCATATCTTTAACATAAATTGTATCAGGATATTTTTTTTGCTTTCCTTTAAGAATTGTATTGATTAAAAAATTAGGCTTCCAAGTAGCAGACATATTAATAATGGCTACGGATTGGTATACGTCATTTGAATAATCTTTTGCCTTTAAAGCTTCTGTAGCGGCATCATTCAATTCGCTTTCATCTGGATCTGCATAAACTACAACCCATACTTTGCCAACTAATTCTGAACTGCTCCAAGGAGTTCCATCAACACGACCTCCAGCTTTTTCACTTAAAGTAATGACATCAGGAATTTCACCAACTGGTAAAATTGAAAATAAATTTCCTCCTAATAATAAGAAGGCTACTAAGAATCCGGTGATTTTTGTTTTCATTGTTTATTGGTTTTAAAATTTTATAATTTATAAAAATGCTCAAGATTTAGTAAAAGTACAAACAATTCCGAATTAACCAAAAAATAGGATGAACTTAAATTTTTCGAATATATTTTGAGTACGTATTATCTGTATAATAACATTACCTTGCTTTCGCTATCTTGATGTTTAAGGTTTTGTATTTTAAATATGAATATTGAGGCTTATTTCTTATTAAACAGAGTTTTAACAGTAATAGAATTAGGTGTATTTAATAAGATTCAATTCGTATTTTATCGAACTATAAAGCTGTTTATTGAACCAATTTTAGATCTAATAAATTGGGGCAAATGTCTGATGTTTTTTTAGGTGAAACGTTTTATTTTATTATAATAAAGAGGAATAATCACTGCTTTTTGCATAATTAAGCTATCCATTGCTCTATAAAGCTGGTGTTTTATCTTACTATCTGAAACAAAAAAAACCTGTTTTCTGAAATCCCTATATTATTATTTGAATTACACAGCATTTTTCTTTAACAATAGCATACTAAAGAACTTATTCCATTGGACTTATTGAGACGAAAAATATTTTTATTTTCAGAATCGCATGATCAATTTGAACACGATAGAAAAACAATAAGGGAAATTGCTAAAATAAAAACGAGAGAATATACTAATCTATTCTTCCTCAGGCAATTTAACATGAGCCCAATTAAGGCCATTTCGTATTCTGTTAAGTTGAGTATGTGTTATTCCAAAGTGCTCAGCAATTTTATAAAGTTTGTATTCACCTGATTTAACCATCAGTTTGAGCTTAATAACATCGGCCTCAGTTAGTTTAGCATTGGTAATTTTACCTTTTCGCTTTAAATGAGATTCAATCACTCTGGGATTATTTTTATTGTGCAATGTCATTTCTAAGCGTGTAACCCACTTAAGATTTTTATAATAATTATTCCCCTTGTCATGATCTAGATGTATTACAAAAATCTGTTTTTCACTTGTGTGTTCACAAAATTCTTCTGCAACTAAACGATGAATAATCTTTTTAATCTTATTATCCCATCCTTGCATAGATTTAAACCACATAAAATAACGATATCCTCTTACCGTTGAGAGTTTCATTATTTTAAATCCATTTGTTTTTTGAGACCAATGACGTAAACGTCCATAATTGGAAATTTCGTAAATCTCATCCTGTTTCAAATCCTTAAAGTTCAGGCGCCGCCATTCCTCAGGTTCATAATTTAAATTTTTTTGCATACTATTAAATTATGTGATAAATAAATTGCCTACTATTTATCTTATTTAACGATTGATGAATCTATAATAACAGAAACATATTCTTTATTTATAGATACTTACAAATATAAGGAATATATTTTACTTTTGCCATGTTATGGACAAAAAAAGTAAAATAGCGGGAATCTCAATACTTTCTAACTGTTTATTAACACTTTTAAAACTTTTTGCTGGTTTATTAAGTGGGTCTGTTAGTATTTTATCTGAAGCTATACATTCTGCTATGGATTTACTCGCTTCAATGATTGCCTTTTTTGCAGTTCGAATATCTGCAAAAGAACCTGACACAAAACATCCATATGGTCACGGAAAATTTGAAAATATTTCGGGTGTAATTGAAGGCATGCTAATTTTTATTGCAGCTATTTGGATTATTTATGAAGCGATTCAAAAATTAATGCATACAGAACAGATGACTTCTCTGGGACTTGCTGCCGGAGTCATGTTTTTTTCTGCTTTACTAAATTTTTTCGTTAGTCGCCGACTTTATATTGTTGCTAAAGAGACGAATTCTATTGCTTTAGAAGCAGATGCTTTGCATCTTAAAACTGATGTTTATACAAGTTTAGGCATTGGTCTGGGTATTTTAATTATCTGGCTCACCGGTATTTCTATTTTTGATCCCATTTTTGCAATTCTGGTTGCTCTGTTAATTATAAAAGAAGCCTATCTATTAATTATGAAAGCATTTGATCCATTATTAGATGCAGGAATTGATTCAAAAGAGTATGACAAACTCAAAAAGTTACTGATCACAGAATTGCCTTTAGAAACGGATATAGATGCTTTAAGAGCACGTCTGAATGGAGCTGTTTACCTCATTGATTTTATTTTAAAAGTTCCTCCGCAAATGTCTATCAGAGATGCACATACTATTTGTGATAATCTTGAATTAAGCATACGCAAAGCGTTTGCAGAAGCAGACATCAAGATTCATGTAGAACCTAAAAACAATTGAAAAATATAGATCAGTTTTTCTTATAAACTAGTTCGCCTCCTACTACTGTATAATTAATCTCCGTTTTTGGAATATCTTCGCCTTTACACTCCATAATATCTTGATTTAAAACGACGAAATCGGCAAATTTCCCTTTTTCAATACTCCCTTTCACATCTTCTTCAAAAGCAATTTTAGCAGCCCAAATCGTCATTCCTTTTAACGATTCTTCCCTACTCAATGCATTTTCCATTTGAAATCCTTCTTCAGGATAATTATTCAAATCTTTACGCACAACAGCCGCATAAAAAGTCAAAAGGGGATCAATTTTTTCAATAGGAAAATCGGTTCCCAATGGAATCCAATTATTTTGATTGAGGAGTTGTTTATAGGCATAAGCACCTTTCAATCTTTCAAGTCCTACCCTTTCGTCAGCCCAATACATATCGGAAGTTGCATGGGTTGGTTGAACAGAAGGAATTATTGAATATTTTCCAAAAAGGTCCATATCTTCAGGAGCAATTATCTGATCATGTTCAATACGCCACCTTTTATCGTTTTTCCCTTTCAAGGATTCACCATAAATGCGCAACATCACTTTGTTTGCGGAATCCCCAATTGCATGAGTGGCAACCTGATAATCGTTTTCTAAAGCTAAGGTGCATATTTCACGATAATAATCCTCTTTCTCAATCATTAAGCCATAATTCCCTTTACTATCCGAATAAGGTTTTATCATACAAGCACCGCGAGAACCTAAAGCGCCGTCTGCATATATTTTAATGGTGCGGACACTCAATTTTTCCGTTACATAAGGTCCATTGGGAAGGAAATAATTGAAATTTTCTTCACTCGGATCTAACATAGCATTGATTCTTATTTTCAAGCTGTTTGATTTTTGCAGACTATCAATCAATTGAACTGCATCAAGGCTTAGCCCGGCATCCGTAACTCCTGTTAATCCCACTGCAAAACAATTTTCTTCAGCAGATTTCAAGGCTTTTATTTTTGCCTTTTGATTAAGTTCAGGAATTAAAGAACGTACCAAATTCATAGCATTATCAATCAGTATTCCACTGGGCTCTCCATTTTGGATCAATATATCACCTCCTTTAATGGTAGTTTTAGAAGTAATTCCGGCCAATTTGAGCGTTTTGCTATTTACCCAAGCTGCATGTCCATCAATACGAGTAAGATAGACAGGTGTTTCAGGAAACAGTTTATTCAATCCTTCTTTGTTTGGGAATTCAGTAATTTCCCAGTCATTTTGATCCCATCCACGACCTAAAATCCAAGTATTTTGTCTCTCTTTTTGAAAATCGTCTAACAGTGTTAATATTTCTTTTTCTGATTGCGTTTCATAAAGTTGAGCTTCGGTTTGGATTCCTTTTCCATAACCAAAAAAATGAGAATGAGCATCTATAAAACCAGGATAAACAAACTGGCCATCGAGGTCAAGAACTTCAGAAGCTTGATATTTAGATGCAATTTCTTCGTTCGTACCTATTCCTACAAATTTTCCTTCTTTTACGGCAAAAGATTCTGCCACTGCAAATTCATTATTTACCGTATAAATTTTAGCGTTTTTTACAATTAAATCAGCTTTTTGTTGATGACTGCAGGAAGTACTTATTCCTACAATAATCATTAATAAATAAAGAGGTGTTTTTTTCATGATTTAGTATTTAGTTTATGTTTTCTATTTCACTTAATAGGTCATTAATTCGATCAAAAGTAACAATTATTTCATTCTCTTTTTGTAGCATAAATTTTGAAGTTGAGGAATCATAAAAGGCTGTATACGAATTCGTTTTATTGGCAATCGCACTAATTCCCTTACGTACAAGCGCTCGTTTTAACCATTCCGCTTCAATTGAATTCCCTTCCACGTTTACTACATCTCTGGTTTCCATACGTTGAGAAAAATGGGCTGTTTTTAAATCGAAACTCAGTATTTTACTGGAAAACGCTTTACTTATGTCCCCGCTTAAAACCAAATCTTCCGGTATTCCTGTTTTGCAGTTATTTTTTTCCGGAAAAAGCCAGATTAAATCAGCCATTTTTAGTGCGAGCTCAAGATCGTGAGTTGATAAGATAATAGCGACGTTCTTGTTATGAGCAATTTTACGAAGTTCAGCCAGTATTGCCATTTTTGATGGAAAATCGAGAAAGGCTGTTGGCTCATCTAAAAGGATAAGAGGAGTATCTTGAGCCAATGCTTTAGCGATTAAGGCTTTTTGTTTTTCACCATCGCTTAGTTCAATAAAATTTCTTTCAGTCAAAGGTTGTAAGCCCAGCAATTGAATTGATTCCTCCACCTTTTCTTTGTCTTCTTTATTTAAATTTCCCCAAAAATTAGTGTAAGGAAAACGTCCCATTGCAACTAATTCACGCACTTTAAGATTAGGAACTTGAATACTATCCGTTAAGACAATGCTTAAGCTTTTTGCTAAAGCCTGAAAGTCGTACTTGTTAATTGACAGATTATTAATTAAAATATCACCCTTTTGTTTGTTTAACTGTTTGCTAATTGTTCGTAAAAGCGTTGATTTACCAACACCATTTGGTCCTATTAAACAACAAAGTTCTCCTTTTTTTAATTGCAAATTGAGATCCGATTGTATAATAATCGGTTTATTATCTTTGGAATATCCAATTGACAAATTCTTGGATTCCAATATTATATCAGTTTTATTTATCAAAACCCAATTTGTTTTTGTTTCACAATTAAATAAATGACCAATGGAGCTCCAAACAATGAAGTAATTACGTTTATTGGTAACACATTTTGAAATAAAGGAAGTCGTGCCAATAAATTACAAGCAAGGGCAACTACAATTCCCAGCAAAATTACAGCAGGTATTAGTTGTCTATGATCTGAAGATTTAAAAAGCAAACGAGCGAGATGAGGAGTTGCCAATCCAATAAAAGCAATTGGTCCAGTATAAGCCGTAATAATAGCTGTTAGGAAACCCGAAAGCAGGATCAACTGCCATCTTATTTGTTTTAGATTGATACCTAAATTTTGAGCATAGGCATCGCCTAAAAGCATTGCATTCATAGGTTTCATGAGCAAGAGTGATAAAAATAACGCGGGAAGTACTAAAATGGCAAATAATAGCAATTGACTGTTTTGGACATTAGCAAAACTTCCTAAACCCCAAATTACAAAAGCATGCACCTCACCTTGTTGTCCTACAAAATTTAAAAGTCCAATAATGGAGGAAACTGCATAACCAACCATAATTCCAATGATAAGCAAAGAAGCATTATTCCGTACTCTTTTAGCTGCTAATAAAACAATGAACAAAATTAGAAATGCTCCGGCAAATGCGGCTATATGTATACCTATTCCATCCATTAAAGAGGAACTTAGAAATAGACTACTAACTCCTGAACCCATTGTTAATAAAGCAACTCCTAAGCTTGCCCCGGAACTAATTCCTAAAATTGAAGGTCCTGCCAGCGGATTGCGAAAAAGAGTTTGCATTTGCAATCCCGCCAATCCTAGTGACGCTCCAGCTATGATAGCAGTCACCGTCTGGGGTAGTCTTGATTCCAATATTATATGTCGCCATACCGTTTCATTGTCTACTGTATGAGCATCAAAAAAATGCAAAAAAACGGAAAGAGGCACAGAAACAGAACCAATAGCTAAATTAAATAAAACGAGTACAAGCATAAGAATGCTTAGATTGAAGAAAATAATTGACGTTTTTTGGCTTCTATGACTCACACTACAAAAATGCGATTTTTTATCTGTATTTCAAATGCGAGTTTTTTTTAATTTAGCCAAAAGGCTTTTTTATGATTCTAATAGCTGATAGCGGTTCTACAAAAACAGATTGGATTTTAATTGATGAGATATTAAACCACCGAACTTATTTCGAGGGTTTAGGTCTTAATCCTTATTATTCGGATTCAGAAATCGTCTCAAAAGAAGTAATTCGATTGTTTAAGTCATTAGATATTTCTTCTGTTTCTCGTATACATTTCTATGGCGCAGGTTGTTCTACACAAGCAAACAAACAAATTATATCCAAGGGTTTACAATCACTTTTCTCCCAAACTAAAATCGAAGTTTTTCACGATTTAGAAGGTGCAGCTCATGCCTTGTGTAAAACTTCAGAAGGCGTGGCCTGTATTTTAGGAACAGGTTCAAATGCCGCATATTTTGATGGAAAAAGCATACTCCAGAGCGCTGTTTCATTAGGATATCTTTTGGGTGATGAAGGATCGGGAAATCAACTAGGGAAAAAACTTATTCATGCTATTTTCTTAAAAACGGCACCGGATGAATTAATTCGTGATTTTCAAAAAACCTTTGACTTATCCTTAGAGAATTTGCTAATTGAACTTTATCAAAAACCTTCACCTAATCGATTTTTGGCCTCTTTTACAAAATATATTCGTCAAAATAAGAAGAATCCTTTTATTTTGGATTTAATCCATAAAACTTTCAAAGAGTTTCTGGATTTGGTTGTTGAACCTCTCAATCCACATAAAATTTTACCTGTTCATTTCACAGGATCTATTGCTTGGTTTTTTAAAGATGAACTAGAAGATGCAGTAAAAAAATCAGGATTTATTTTAGGGAGAATAACTCAAAAGCCCATTGAAGATTTAGCAGATTACCATTTTTCTCTTCAATCAAAACAATAAATAAATGTTAATAGCATTATTCATATACAATTGCGCTAAATTTCACGTTTCAAATCCTTTCTAATAGCTATGAAACTATCTATTATCATTGTCAATTATAATGTAGAGTTTTATTTGGAGCAGTGTCTTTTGGCAGTTGAGAAGGCACAAAAGGGCATTGAAAGTGAAGTTTGGGTAGTCGATAATAATTCGGTTGATTATTCTATTCGCATGCTGAAAAGCAAATTTCCTAAAGTAAATTTAATTGCGAATAAAGAAAATGTTGGTTTTGCTGTTGCGAATAATCAAGCCATTAAAAAAGCAAAAGGGGAATATATTTTATTATTAAATCCAGATACTATTGTTGAGGAAGACACCTTTCTTAAAGTCATCACATATATGGATAAACACCCAAAAACTGGAGGTTTAGGCGTAAAAATGTTAGATGGAAAAGGAAATTTCTTAGCAGAATCAAAACGTGGATTACCAAGCCCTCAAGTTGCTTTTTTTAAGATATTAGGAATGGCTCGATTATTTCCTAAGTCCAAATTTTTTGGTCGTTATCATTTGGGATTTCTAGACAAAGATCACATTCATGAAGTAGATGTATTGGCTGGAGCTTTTATGTTGATACCCAAGAAAGTACTAAACGAAATCGGGCTGCTCGATGAACGCTTTTTTATGTATGGTGAAGATATTGACATCTCCTATCGTATAACGAAAGCGGGTTATAAAAACATCTATTTCCCTGAAACAAGTATTATTCATTTTAAGGGAGAAAGCACACAAAAAAGTAGTGCAAATTATGTATTTATTTTTTATAGAGCAATGGTTTTATTTGCTCAAAAGCATTTTTCAAGCAGGCATGCATATTTATTTCGTTTCTTAATCAATGTGGCCATTTATACAAGAGCAAGCTTGGCCATTTTATTTCGCATTATTCAAAAGATATATCTTCCTATTATTGAAATTGCAGTATTGTATATTGGAATTTATTTTATTCAAGATTATTGGGAGAAAACGTTTTTAATAGAAGCGGAGTATCCCTGGTATTATGTAGTGTATGTTATACCAATTTATATTTTAATTTGGACTTTATCGGGATTGATTAGTGGTGCTTACGATAAGCCTTATAGTGTTTGGAAAAGCATAAAAGGAATCGGATTAGGGACTTTAATCATTTTAGTGATCTATGCCTTATTGCCTGAATCATTGCGATTTAGTCGCGCTATCATTTTATTTAGCACCATTTGGGCCATGTTCTCATTGGCTATGCTAAGAGGAATTTTAAACATTTTAAAATTCTCCGATTTCACTCAAAATAATATTGGAGAAAAGCGAATTGGAATTATTGGTGAACTGAACGAAACTCGCCGAGTGGCAGAACTGATTCGGAATGCTCCGTTTTCTCCCGGATTTATAGGATTAATTAATTCTAAAAACGGAAATGAATTTCAAGAAGGTGTTATCGGTGATTTAAAGCAATTAGAAGATTTGATAAGCATTTATAAAATTAGCGAATTGGTATTTTGCTCAGATAGTTTGGATGCTTCTGAAATTATTCGGCTTATGGCACGTTTGAATAATGCCAAAATAGCATTTAAAATTGCTCCACATAAAAGCACCGCAGTTATTGGAAGTCAAAGTATTTCGCAAGCAGGCAATCTGTATATGATTGATATTGACGGAATATTGAAACCGAATAATAAAAGAGCTAAGAGATTATTCGATTTTTTATTCGCAGTGCTCTTGTTGATATTGAGTCCTGTTTGTTTGTTGTTAGTAAAACATAAAAGGAGCTTTTTTTCAAATGTGCTTTCAGTACTTTTTGGATTTAAAAGTATGGTAGGATACGATCAAAGCCCTTTCCTGTCGCAAGATAAGCTCCCCTCTATAAAGAAAGGCATTTTGTTTCCAAAAGATGCATTTCCCGATAAAGAAATTTCTGAAGATAGCTCCGCAAGGCTGAATCTAATGTATGCGCAAGATTATAAATTGAAAAACGATATGCAGATTTTATTGAAAGCGTTCAAATATTTGGGTCGAAAAGGCTAAGAATTTAACCTTTGTTTGCTTGCTTCAAACATTAAAATCCCACCGGCAACACTGACATTTAAGGAAGCTATTGTTCCTGTCATTGGAATTTTTACAAACTCATCCAAAAGAGAAAGGTACATATCTGAAATTCCATCTTCTTCCGATCCTAACATCAAAGCTAGTGGTTCTTTGTAGGTTTGTTCATAATAGGCTTTATCCGCTTTTTCAGATACTCCAACAATTTTCAATCCGCTTTCTTTTAAAAATTTTAAATCGTCTTGAAGAAAACGAGCTCTACAAACAGGAATTTTATGTAAGGCACCTGCAGATGTTTTAATGGCGTCTGCATTGATAGCAGCGCCTCCACGGGCAGGAATCAAAATAGCATCAACACCTGCACATTCAGCTGTACGAGCCAAAGCGCCAAAATTACGCACATCGGTAACTCTATCTAAAATCAGAATAAAGGGAGTCTTGCCTTGTTCGTAAAGCATCGGAATAAGCTGCTCAATATTTTGGTATTGAATTGAAGAAATAAAGGCAACAACACCCTGATGATTTTTGCGAGTCAATCGATTGATTTTCTCTATTGGGACAAGAGAAAAAGGAATTTCCCTATCTTTAATAAGCTGATAGAGTTCCGGATAAAGATCTCCTCTTAAACCTTTCTGAATAAACACTTTATCAATTTCTTTTCCCTCTTGAATTGCTTCTATTAGGGTTCTAATACCAAATATCATAAGTTGCTTATCCATACTGATTTTTTTTGGCAAAAATACACTTTGTCATTTGCTTATACAAGTGAAATAAATGCAAATAAAGAATCCATTAAGACAGTCTCAACTTGTTGAGCGAAGAATTGCTAATCAGATTAAATATCGGTTCTCCAATTATTTACGATTCCTTGCCAACTGCGTTCATAATGTGCTTGTCGATACAAACGGAAATCATTTGTGCTAAAAGGATTATCTATTCTTTGAAATTCGAAGCGTAAACCGTTGTAGAAGGCATCATATCCATATTCCCAAACTTCGCGATCTTTAAATTTATACACTTTATCTGGCAATCCGTAAATCATAAAAATCATACCGCGATCTGTTTTCCATCCTTCTTTATAGGAAGTAAAAAGCTCATTGGCACGCTGAACACGATTATAATATTTACGCATCATATCGTCGCTTCTTTCTGTCTTACGCGATTTAAAATACCAAAATTCTTCGACAGCTTTTTCAGGTTTCATTCCCATTAAGTTTTCAAATTCCCAATGAGGATTTAGATAACGCAAAGTAAATAAACGCTGTGCATCTGTCGCTACATAAGGAAACTCACTAAAAAATTTAAACACAGTAAATCCGTGTTTTTCATTTTCTTTTAATTGAAAAAGATATACTCCCAAATCTTTAAAAGCCAATGGAGCAGATAAACCATCTTTTAACTCGATTTTAAAAGGTTTGCTACTTTTCAGGTTTTTTAATTCGTTGGGTTTCACAGGAACAAAAGGCACAACTGCCGGGGAAAATTTAGGCGCATACCAACTGATAAATAATTCTTTTATAGTAGGATCGCTTACTTTGATTTGTAATTTTTCATCGCCTCTGGCAAAATTATCCCAATGAATACTTCCGTCAACATTCAGAAGCATAAAATTTTGTTCAGAATAAGGAAGCCCTTTAACAATATCCATTCTGGATGTAAACATTTTTGTCGCTAATTTGTCTTCTACACTTGAAAATAAAACATACTGTCCGTATGATTGAGGAATGCGCAATTTAATTTTGAATGATTTGAAATTAGGATTGTTATCTGGACTCTCAACCAAATTAATTCGACCGATTTGAAGAATATTTTTTTCCTTTACTCCTTCGGCCAGACTATAATCAAATACAAAACTGTTTACAGCCTCAACCTTGGATTTACCACTTAAAACAGCCAATGCGTTTATATCAACTTGCACGAATAGTTCTGATATACTATCATTTGCATTGAATACCTTTGTCTTAAAAACATTTCCCGGATAATCTTCCTGATAAAATCTGGAATGATTAAT
>JAGGUP010000172.1 GCA_021158405.1 Bacteroidales bacterium | reverse complement strand
TTAACGCATAAAAAATAGCATCATTTTTTCTTTAGGGATTTTACGGAACTAATAACTGTAATATTATTGTTTGTATAGAAAAAAGCGACCTGCAATAAGCAGACCGCTTTAAATGTTTTCACAACGGTTAACTCAAATAATGCTGAATAGCTTTACGGTGTTCAATATTTCAAAGATACAAATCGTGCCATAGGTATCCCTTCGGGTAAAGCAATTCACAACAAGAAAGCACTTCGTCTATGCTCAGTATAATCTATGTTCAATATACTTTCGATAAATGTATAATATTACTTTTAGATTCAATCCACTCAAGATTTTAAAGGAACATTAACTATGCATATGCGAAACAAGGATTATTTTGTCTAAAAAAAGAATATAAATATTAAAAAGGAAAGTTTTGCTTTAAAATAAGACCCAAAAACAGCCTAAATAATTGATTTATAATTTTTTCAGCTACTCGTATTCTTAATAATTCATAATAAAAACATTTTTTACCGAAAGATAAACGCTTAAATATCAATACGTAAAGATTATAATATCTAGTTTGCATTCGAAAGCGGAACAATTTTAATTAAAAAAGCAATTGATTGTTATTTATAAATGTATCTTTGCGCTTTATTAATATTATAATTTTTAACAATGAACAAAGGAACAGTAAAATTCTTCAACGATACCAAAGGTTTTGGTTTCATCAAAGAAAACGATTCAAACAAAGAGCATTTTGTACACATTTCAGGATTAATCGATGAAATTCGCGAAGGTGACGAAGTTGAATTCGAACTACAAGAAGGTAAAAAAGGATTGAACGCAGTAAACGTTAAAGTAATTTAATTTTTACTCTTAAACTTTTATACAGAGAGCCTAGTTGTTAAATAACGACTGGGCTTTTTTTATGTAAAAAAATCTCGACTTAGGAATAAATCGAGATTTTTGTTTTTTAAACTAACCGTAAAGTGTAAAAGCATAGAACATTATTGTAAGCTGTATTTTATAGGCATACAATATTAACAGGTTTTTTGTGGCATTATCCGAAAAACGCTTTTAAAAAAGTTGATTTATCAATGTTCAATATCTCAAATGCCTCAATATTTGAATCGTATAATTTTTCGAGAGCATTCGTCTGGTGCAAAGAACCAACAAGAACAGATTTTAGTCTATGGATATTTTCATTCGGATTTGATCCAAAATCAGCAGCTTTTATTTCCCCATTTTTAATATTAAGGCGAAAGGCCAAGGGTTTATCTTGATAGTCAATAAACCCGTTGTATTGATAAGGTGGCGAATATCCAAAATTCCATTCCCAGCTTTTGTACTTTTCATCGGCAAGCTGCTGTATTTCTTCAATTTCAGTTTTTGTAAAATCGCGTATCACAATATTGGAAAAAGAAGTCATCACAAAATCAATAATTTTTTGCTTGAACTCTTCCAGACTAAGAGGTTCTTTCAGATGGCTTTGAATATTGGTCACTTTACTTCGGTTCGATTTTACAGCTTTGTCGCTAAAGCATAATTCTGATGCTTTTATACTGCTATCCAAATTCTTTAACTCCGAACTGAATAGGAGTGTGCCGTGATGCAAAACTGTATTTTTGTATACGTGCGATGCATTCCCAGAGAATTTGAGACCATCGATTTTTAAATCACTTTTTCCAACCATTTCTGCATTTACCTTTAAACTTTGCAGTACATCCAAAATGGGCTGGCTATACTTTTTAAAATTCACCAAACGCTCTCTTGCCCCAAAATCAATAAAACTATAATTCAGATTTCCAAGGTCATGAAAGACGGTTCCACCGCCAGAAATACGACGAATCACCGGAATATTATTTTCTTTTAAATAATGAAGGTTAATCTCTTTAAGTGCATTTTGGTGTTTGCCAATAACCACTGATTGTGTATTTTGCCACAACATAAAAAGTGGTTCTTTGGTATTCTTAACCAAATACTCTTCAGCAGCCAAATTAAAATAGGGGTTCCTTTGTGGTCTGTTAATGATAATCATTGGGTAAAATTATCCAATATTTTAATGTATTGTCTAAATGAGAAAAAAAGAAAGAAAAATATTGAATTTAGCCCTTAATAATCAGTCGAAAAAGCTTAGTTTTGTAAAGCCCAAATCAAAAGGCTTAAATGATTGATTAATTGATATTTAAATTCTAAAAAATGGCTTTTAATTTACGAAACCGAAATTTTTTGAAGCTTTTGGATTTTAGTCCAAAGGAGATTAAATTTATGCTTGATTTGTCGATAGACTTAAAAAAAGCAAAATATACGGGAACAGAAACCCAGCTATTAAAAGGAAAAAATGTGGCTTTGATTTTTGAGAAAGCTTCCACACGTACACGTTGTGCTTTTGAAGTCGCAGTAAACGATCAAGGTGGACATGTAACTTATTTGGGACCTTCAGGATCGCAAATTGGGAACAAAGAATCGATGAAAGATACGGCTCGTGTTTTGGGTCGTATGTACGATGGTATTGAATATCGAGGTTTTGGACAAGCGATTGTTGAAGAATTAGGTGCTCACGCTGGTGTTCCTGTTTGGAATGGTCTGACCAACGAATTTCATCCTACTCAAATCTTAGCCGATTTTATGACTATGATGGAGTATTCTGATAAGCCTTTACATCAAGTTTCATTTGCCTATCTCGGCGATGCCCAGAATAATATGGGTAACTCTTTGATGATTGGTGCGGCGAAAATGGGTATGGATTATAGAGCCGTTGCTCCAAAAGAAGTTCATCCAAGCAACGAATTAGTTACAACAGCAAGGGAAATTGCTAAAGAAACCGGTGCTACCATTACTATTACCGATAATGTTACAGAAGGTATTAAAGGTTGTGATTTCTTATATACAGATGTATGGGTTTCAATGGGTGAGCCGGATGAGGTTTGGCAACAACGTATTGATTTGCTGAAAGATTATCAGGTAAACGCAAAAGTGATGGCCTTAACAGGAAATCCCAATACCAAGTTTATGCATTGTTTACCGGCTTTTCACAATCGTGATACGAAAGTGGGTGAAGATATTTTTCAAAAATATGGTTTGGAAGGATTAGAAGTTACCGAAGAAGTATTTGAATCTGAAGCCTCCATTGTTTTTGACGAAGCTGAAAACCGCTTGCATACTATAAAAGCTGTAATGGTTGCAACTTTAGGCGTTTAATAAAAGAAAATAAAGTTTGTAAAAAGGTCGTCTTGCTGGTGCATGCGACCTTTTTTTAATTCAGAATTAATCGATAGCTTCTCAGAGGTTTACCCATCCTCTTGGGACTTTTTAATACACTTAATGCTTTTGAATAAGCCAATAAGTTTTGAATTGTTTGTAGATCAGGACTTAATATTTCCTGATTTTTTATCTTTTTGTTTTGTGATTTATTCGTGTAAAGATTTTCGAGTGTAGAATTCCAGGACATAGGCCATTTTTAGGTGAATATTATCTAAGTAACGTACCTAATTTGTCGATATTGCCTAAGCTTATTTAATTAGTAAGAATGGGAGAGCGAAATATTTTTTTCTTCAACTAATCGTCTGATATTCAATATGGCATATCGCATACGCCCAAGTGCTGTATTGATGGAAACTTCTGTCTCTTCTGCAATATCCTTAAAACTCATGCCAACATAATGACGCATGAGAAGGACTTCTTTTTGTTCCTGTGGAAGACAATCAACCAATATTTTTAATTCCTTATGAATCTGTTCTGTAATTAATATATCCTCAATAGATTCGGTTTTCATATTTAGAAGCTCAAATGTATCTCTATCTTCTGAGTTTTCTTTAATAGGAAGTCGTTTTTTCTTGCGGAAATAATCGATAACCAAATTGTGAGCAATGCGCATAACCCAATGGATAAACTTACCTTCTTCGTTATAGATACCTGATTTTAAAGTGTTAATAACTTTAATAAAGGTATCTTGAAAAAGATCGTCTGCAACTTGCGGACTTTTAACAACCATAAGAATATAAGAGAATACTTTATCCTTATGTCGATTGATAATAATTTCGAGAGATGCTTCATTACCCGTTAAATACCTTTTTATGAGCTCCTGATCACTTGGATTGGATACTTTCATAATTCCTCCTTTTCTATAAGATTAAAAAAAGTAAAGGTCTAGATCGATAATGTTTGTTTTAGTGAATAATAAAAAATAGTTTCTCGACTATTACTAGCAAATTAAGGGATAAAATCATTCAAAAGCAAATTTTATGTCTATTTTTGCAATCCTAATTTTGAAGGCTCAAATAATATTTCATGGTTAACGACTCACTCCAGCATCTCGATCCAAAAAAATTCATCTTAATTAAAGATGCGCATATTCATAATTTAAAGCATATAGATGTAGCTATTCCGCGAAATAAGTTTGTGGTTATCACTGGATTATCTGGTTCTGGTAAATCTTCTTTGGCTTTTGATACACTTTTTGCTGAGGGGCAGAGACGATATGTGGAGAGTTTAAGTTCTTATGCTCGTCAATTTATGGGTAAAATGGATAAGCCAGATGTAGAATATATTAAGGGAATTTCTCCTGCTATCGCGATTGAACAAAAAGTAATTAGCCGAAATCCTCGTTCTACAGTAGGAACATCTACTGAGATTTATGAATATTTAAAATTATTATTTGCTCGAATTGGGAAGACTTATTCCCCAGTTTCGAATCAACTAGTCAAGCGACATACAGTAAAAGATGCACTCAATTTGGTTGCAAGTTTGAATGAAAATACGCGTTTTTTGGTTTTGGCTCCAATTATTATAAGTAAGGATAGAACAGTTGGTGAACATTTACAAGTTTTAACTCAACAGGGTTTTAACAGAGTAAAATTTAATGGAGATATTATTCGAATTGATGAGGCGTTGAACAATCTCTCCAATTTTAAAAAGAATATCCAATTCGATTTAGTGGTTGATCGACTTAGTGTTGAAAAAAATGAAGCTTTCTTAAGTCGTGTTTCTGATTCTGTTCAAACGGCATTTTACGAAGGTCATGGAAGTTGTTCTTTTTTGGTTTATAGTGAAGAAGAGACTACAAAATCCTACTCATTTTCTAATCTTTTTGAAAAAGATGGAATCAGTTTTGAAGAGCCAAGTGTAAACCTTTTTACTTTTAATAATCCCTATGGCGCTTGTAAAAAATGTGATGGTTTTGGGACGGTTATCGGTGTAGATCCTGATTTGGTAATCCCCAATAAATCGCTTTCGGTTTATGAAGAGGCAATCGCTCCCTGGAAAGGAGAAAAAATGAGCGAATGGCGCAAGCAACTTGTTTTCAGTGCAGATAAATTTAAATTTCCTGTACATAAGCCAATCGCTGAATTAAGCCCAGAACAATATGCTTTGCTTTGGAGTGGTAATAAGTATTTTGATGGTTTGGATACTTTTTTTAAACAAGTTGAGGAGCAGTCCTACAAAATACAATATCGGGTTATGCTGTCACGCTATCGTGGCAAAACTATTTGTCCCGAATGTGAAGGAACTCGCCTTAGAAAAGATGCTAATTACGTAAAAGTTGGAGGAAAAAGTATTTCAGATTTGGTAAAAATGTCCTTAGAAAATTTTCGTGTATTTATGCAAAATTTGAGGTTGGATAAATACGAAAAAGCGATAAGTAAAAGGATATTGGAAGAAATCAACCGAAGAATTCAGTTTCTGTTGGATGTTGGCTTACCTTATCTTAGCTTGAATCGTTTATCGAATTCCTTATCAGGCGGTGAATCGCAGCGGATTAATTTGGCTACTTCTTTGGGAAGCAGTTTGGTGGGTTCCATCTATATTCTGGATGAGCCCAGTATTGGTTTGCATTCCAGAGATACCCAGCGCTTGATTAAAGTGTTGAAGAATTTGCGAGATATTGGAAATACGGTTATTGTGGTGGAACACGATGAGGAGATTATTCGCGCAGCAGATTATATTATCGATATTGGTCCAAAAGCAGGCTATCAAGGTGGTGAGCTTGTTTTTGCTGGATCTCTAGACGAATTGAAAGAGGATAACTCAAGTTTAACGGCTCAATATATTTCAGGTAAATTAATCGTGAATCGACTTGATTATAGAAGGCAATGGCGAAATTTTATAGAATTAATAGGAGCTCGCGAAAATAATTTGAAAAACGTAAACCTGAAAATCCCTTTAAACGTTTTGACTTTGGTAACAGGAGTTAGTGGTTCAGGTAAAACATCTCTAATAAAAAGTATTCTATATCCTGCTCTGAAAAAGTATTACGGAGGATATGCTAATATTACCGGCAAGTTTGATTCTATTGGTGGTGATTTGAGAAAAATTACGGATGTTGAACTGATCGATCAAAATCCTATTGGTCGTTCTTCGCGCTCAAACCCTGCAACTTACGTAAAAGCTTGGGATGATATTCGCTCTTTATTCTCCTCTCAAAAACTCGCAAAAGTACGTGGATATAAGCCTGGTTTTTTTAGTTTTAATATTCCAGGTGGACGTTGTGAAACCTGTGAGGGTGATGGTCAAGTTAAGATTGAAATGCAATTTATGGCTGATATTCATCTGAAATGTGATGAATGTGATGGGAAACGTTTTAAAGATGAAGTGCTTGATGTAAAATATCACGATAAGAATGTACACGATATCTTGGATATGACCATCAATCAGGTGCTTGCGTTTTTTGGTCAATATCAGAATGAAGGTGCTGTTATTCGTAATATTTGCAGTAAATTAAAACCCTTACAAGATGTAGGTTTGGGCTATTTAAAAGTGGGGCAGCCATCGAGTACTTTGAGTGGAGGTGAAGCACAAAGAATCAAACTTGCTTTTTTCCTTTCTAAAGGAGTACAAGCAAATCCAATCCTTTTTATTTTTGATGAGCCTACAACAGGTTTGCATTTCTACGATATCGATAATTTATTGAAAGCTTTTTACGCCTTGATCGATAATGGGCATTCTATTGTTGTGATTGAACACAATATGGAAGTAATCAAGAGTGCCGATTGGCTAATTGATCTCGGTCCGGAAGGTGGAGATAAAGGTGGTGAAATTGTTTTTGAAGGAACTCCCGATCAGCTTATTGGAAACCGGAAATCTTATACGGCTCAGTTTATTTAGGATATTATTTTGAACTTATCTCTGTGTCTTCGTGACTCTGTGGTAAAAATTAAAATAACACCACAAAGGCACAAAGGCACAAAGAAATCTATTTAGTTTTTTCCTCAACCCATTTTCTAGCATTTACAAAAGCTTCTAACCAAGGAGTCACTTCATCCGCTTTTCTATCCGAAGGATAATATGCCCACTGCCAAGGAAAGATAGCTCTTTCCAAATGAGGCATCATTGCTAAATGTCGGCCATCATTCGAACAGATGGCAGCTGTATTAAAGTCGGAGCCATTTGGGCTGGCCGGGTAATGCTCAAAACCGTATTTCGATGGAATATTATATTTGCTTTCATCATAAGGGAAACTGAATTTACCTTCACCGTGAGCAACCCAAATCCCTAATCTATTTCCAGCCAATGTTTTTAACATCACCGAATTATTTTCGTAGATATCAACATTAATAAATCCAGATTCAAATTTACCGCTAGCATTGTGCAGCATTTTTGGTTTTTCTTCGTGCTCGGGATAAACCAAACCCAGCTCAACCATTAACTGACAACCATTACAAATACCAAGACTTAAAGTATCGGGGCGAGCATAAAAATTATCCAATACTTTTTTTGCTTTTTCATTATAGAGGAAAGCTCCTGCCCAACCTTTTGCTGAACCTAAAACATCGGAATTGGAGAATCCGCCAACATAAACAACCATATTGACATCTTCCAGATTTTCACGACCAGCAATTAAATCGGTCATATGGATATCTTTCACGTCAAAACCAGCTCTGTAAAGCGAATAGGCCATCTCACGATCGCCGTTAACTCCTTTTTCTCGAATAATAGCGGCTTTGATTCCGGTAGATTTTTCTCTTTTCAGCTTTAAACCGTATTGACTTAATTTCCCTTCAAAATCCTTATTAAAGCTATAGCTTAAAGCTTGTTTTTTGTAATTATCAAAACGATTTTTGGCTAGATTTTCTCCCGTTTGTTTTTGATCTAATAAATAGGAAGATTTATACCACGTATCGCGTAGCATATTGATATCGAATGAATAATCTTTTTCTTGATGCTCAATTGTTAATTTTCTTTCATCAATTGGTTCTCCAATAATGGCGAAATCAACTCCTAATGTTTGAAGACGTTTTTCGACTTCTTCAACTTGATCTGTTTGGAAGATAATTCCAGGATTTTCTGCAAATAAAAGTTTGATGATATCGGCTTCTTTCAATTCATCAAGTTTGACGGATAATCCACCTTCAATATTGGCAAAGTTCATTTCCAATAATGCGGTAATTAAGCCTCCGGCTGATATATCGTGACCAGCAAGAATCAATTTATCTTCAATCATTTCCTGCATAATATCAAATGCAGCTTTGAATTTCTTAGCATCATGTACACCTGGACTTTCTTGTCCGAGTTTATTTAGAACTTGAGAGAAGCTACTTCCGCCTAGCTTTTTGCTTTCAAAAGAGAAGTCGATATAAAATAGTTTAGAATCAGCTACATTTTGCAAAACAGGTTCTATGACTTTCTTTACATCGGTTACTTCTCCAACCCCAGAAATAATTACCGTGCCAGGTGAGTAAACTACATCATCATCGTATTTTTGAGTCATTGATAATGAATCTTTTCCTGTTGGAATATTGATACCCAAATCGATGGCAAAATCGCTAATGGCTTTCACGGCTTCAAATAAACGAGCATTTTCACCTTTGTTTTTGGCTGGCCACATCCAGTTGGCACTGAGCGAGATACCTGCTAGTTTATCCTGAATTGGAGCCCATACAATATTAGTAAGTGCTTCAGCAATGCTTAGTTGAGAACCTTTTACTGGATCAATTAGCGCAGAGATTGGTGCGTGTCCGATAGAAGTTGCTATTCCTTTTTCTCCTAAATAATCAATGGTTACAACGCCCACATTATTTAGTGGAAGTTGAATAGGACCGGCACATTGTTGCTTGGCAATCTTTCCGGTTACTGAGCGATCGACTTTATTCGTAAGCCAATCTTTACAGGCTACGGCTTCCAGTTGAAGAACCTGATCAAGATAAT